>JAJPKK010000212.1 GCA_021323775.1 Hyphomicrobiales bacterium | reverse complement strand
CCCTTGACCGGCTGCCGCCGCCCGCAAGACTGCATCCAAGCGATCAAGGCCCTCGCCAAGGCCGCGCGCCCTTAAGGCTTCTGCACCCACTCAAGATTCAAAAGAGGTATTCTTTGTTCGAAATCATCACGCGGAAATTCAGCGCCGGCCCGGTGGAATTGGCTTACCTGGACGAAGGGAGCGGCGAGCCGATCGTGCTCGTGCACGGGCTTGCTTCCAACAAGGAAGTGAACTGGGTGCATCCGGGCTGGGTGGCGACGCTGAGGAGCGCCGGCCGACGCGTGATCGCGCTCGACAATCGCGGCCACGGCGCCTCAACCAAGCTCTATGACCCGGCGCTCTACCATACTGCGATGATGGCGGACGACATCCGCGCGCTGCTTGACCATCTCGGCCTCGCGCGCGCCGACGTCATGGGCTACTCCATGGGCGCCCGCAACACTGCATTCCTGGCGCTCTCGCATGGCGAGCGCGTGCGCTCTGCAATTCTCGGCGGCCTCGGCATTCAACTTGTGAAAGAGGGCGGGCTGCCGGGGTCAATCGCGGCTGCGCTTGAGGCTCCATCGATCGATGACATCAAAGATCCCCAGGGACGGATGCTTCGGGCATTTGCTGACCAGAACAAGTGCGACCGCCCGGCGCTCGCCGCTTGTATCCGCGGCTCGCGACAGTCCTTGTCGCCAGCGGAGGCGGCGCGGATCGCGACGCCCACGTTGATCGCGGTCGGCACCAGGGATGAGATCGCCGGCTCGCCGCATGAACTGGCCGCACTGGTGCCGGGCGCGCGCGCCATCGACATTCCGAACCGCGATCACATGCTCTCGGTCGGAGACCGCGTCTTCAAGGAGGCAGTGCTGAGGTTTCTCGCCGAGCGGCCGTGACCCGCGGCTGACTTTGACATGGAGCCGCGCACGGTGGGCACTTCTCGACAGGCTCAGGGGCGCGCCAAGCCGCAGAAACCCGGCCAAAGGCCCTGAGATGCGCCTTTGCCCACCCTCCGCCAGTCCGCCGCGGCGCCGTCCAGGGGGTGGCGTACCGGGCAGCTGCTCCCTATCTGTGCTAAACTTAAAATTGATCTCGTTGCCGGAGGACCGCAATGGCCCAGCCGCAGAGAATAACGTCCGTCGACATTGCCGATCCGGTCTGGGCGCGCATTCGCAGCGAGGCGGAAGCCGTCGTCAGGCAGGAGCCGCAGCTCGCTTCGTTCATCTACGCGTCGCTGCTCGAACATGACACGCTGGCGGGCGCGGTGGTGCACCGCATCAGCGACCGGCTCGACCACCCGGTGATGACCAGCGCCGCCATTCTGCAGGCGTTCCTTGATGCGCTCGCGGACTCGCCGGAAATCGGCGACGCCTTTCGGGCCGATATTGTGGCGACTTACGATCGCGATCCGGCGACCACCCGATTTATCGAGCCCGTGCTGTATTTCAAGGGCTTTCACGCGATCCAGACTTATCGCCTCGCCCACTGGCTGTGGGGAAAACACCGCAAGGACTTTGCGCACTATTTGCAAAGCCGCGCGTCGGAGGTGTTCCAGACCGACATACACCCGGCGGCGAAAATCGGACGCGGCATCTTTCTCGATCACGCCACCGGGCTTGTGGTGGGGGAGACGGCAGTGATCGAGGACGACGTCTCGCTATTGCACGGCGTGACTCTTGGCGGCACCGGAAATGAGAAGGGCGACCGCCATCCCAAGATACGCAAAGGCGTTATGATCGGCGCCGGCGCCAAGGTTCTCGGCAACATCGAAATCGGCCACTGCGCCCGCGTGGCGGCGGGTTCGGTGGTGATCAAACCGGTGCCCAACAACGTGACTGTCGCAGGCGTTCCGGCCAAGGTCATCGGGGAAGCCGGCTGCGCAGAGCCTTCGCGCACCATGGACCAAATGATCCATAACGTGGGCCTTTAGCAAGCAAAAGCGCGTCCTCTCCGGCGTCGAAGGAACTCATTTCGCGCTGTCGCGATCGTTCCCGGTCTGTGCCCTGAAATCCTGCGCCGCAGACACAAGGCAGGATGGCCGGCGCGCCCGCTCATTCACAGGGAGCGTGAGCCATCGGCGTCGGGATGGCAGAGAAATATATGCTTTTGCAACGACTTACGCGATATCGCCACAGCCGCTGCAAAGACATCGGAATGCCACGGGATTCAGTTTGAATCACATGGCGCGCTGGGATAGCCCTACTCTCGAAATGGTCATGACGCCCTGGATTGCAGGGCAAAGGAGTTGCCGTGGACGTGCAGGAGATCCGCAAGCTGGAAAGCTATATCAGGCGCTTGTTCGGCAATGCCAGGCTGCGTGTCGTTCCGCGCGCGAAGAAGGACGATTCGGCCGAAGTCTACATCGGCGAAGAGTTCATCGGCCTGCTGTTCGTCGACGACGAGGAGGACGAACGCAGCTACAATTTCCAGATGGCGATCCTTGCGGCAGATCTGGACTAAGTCTTTTTCCGCGAATTAATCGCTTCAGTTATTGCGCGGCGGTGCGGCGAACTTCCCCTCTCCCGCAGGCGGAGGCGCCGAAATTCGGCAGCAAGGATCGGAGTGCTTGCGGCATCGGGCGGCCCTATATCCGCGATAACACCCGGGCAGGATCGCGAGCAGAGGAGTCTGCCATGGCATCGAAAACAGTTGCCGCCAATCGTACGATGTCATCGTTGCATGACGATGATGCGCGTTGGGAGGCGATCCGCCGCCGCGACCGCAACGCCGATGGGGCGTTCTGCTATGCGGTGCGCACCACCGGCGTCTACTGCCGTCCCTCATGTGGTTCGCGCTTGCCGCGTCGCGACAATGTCGCCTTTTACACAGATCCCGCGGCGGCAGAACGCGCAGGATTTCGCCCGTGCAAGCGTTGCAATCCGACCACGCAGGCAGCGGCCGGGCGTCACGCCGCGGCCGTGGCGCGGGCCTGCCGGCTGATCGAGACGGCCGAGGAATTTCCGCGCCTCGATGACCTGGCGCGCAAGGCGGGAATGAGCCCGTTCCACTTCCACCGCGTGTTCAAGGCGGCGACCGGCGTGACGCCGAAGGCCTATGCGGACGCTCATCGCGGACGCCGCATTCGCGACGGGCTTAAGGCTGCCGGCACGGTCACCGAGGCGATCTATGGCGCCGGCTTCAACTCCAATGCGCGCTTTTACGAGCGCGCGGGAGACATCCTCGGCATGACGCCGAGCGCGTTCCGCGACGGCGGCGCCGGCGCCACCATCCGCTTCGCGGTCGGCGAGTGCTCGCTGGGCTCGATTCTGGTGGCAGCAACCGAGAAGGGCGTCTGCGCCATCCAGTTCGGCAACGATCCCGACGCGCTGGTGCGCGATCTGCAAGACGCGTTCCCCAAGGCGAAACTTATCGGCGGCGACAAGGCCTTCGAGCAGACCGTTGCGCAGGTTGTCGGCTTTGTCGAGGCGCCGCAGCAAGGCCTGGGCCTGCCGCTCCATGTGCGCGGCACCGCGTTCCAGCAACGGGTCTGGCAGGTGTTACGCGCCATCCCGGCGGGCGCGACGGCAAGCTACACTGAGATCGCCGCGAAGGTCGGCAAGCCGAAAGCCGTGCGCGCGGTGGCGCGGGCCTGCGGCGCCAATCCGGTGGCGGTGGCGATCCCGTGCCATCGCGTTGTGCGCCGGGACGGCGCGTTGTCCGGCTATCGCTGGGGCGTCGCGCGCAAAGAAGCGCTGCTGTCAAGGGAGGCGCCCACGTGATCTTCCACGACGCCAGGTGAAGCCTGCGCGGATTTGGCTGCAGGGTGGGCAAAGGCGCGCTCCTGAGCTTGTCGAAGGATGCGCGCCGTGCCCGCCAACGTCGGTGGGCAGGATTCGTTTTGCCCGCCTATGAACGCACGCAGGAGCGCTCACTCCGCTGCCGCGACGCGGATGTCGGCTTCCGCGGGCTGCACGCGCTCGCCCTGAAGCCAGTGCTGCAGGCGGTCGAGATAGAGATAGACCACCGGCGTCGTATAGAGCGTGAGCAGCTGGCTGAGCGCAAGCCCT
The DNA here is from genome assembly GCA_021323775.1 of Hyphomicrobiales bacterium. Taxonomy (GTDB): domain Bacteria; phylum Pseudomonadota; class Alphaproteobacteria; order Rhizobiales; family Xanthobacteraceae; genus JAJPKK01. The sequence continues at coordinate 2,600 of JAJPKK010000212.1, read as the reverse complement.
CCCACCATGGCGTAGCCGAGCGGCTGCCGGAGTTCCGAACCGGTGCCGTTGCCGAGCGCGAGCGGGACGCCGGCGAGCAGCGCCGCAGCGGTCGTCATCATGATGGGGCGAAAGCGCAACAGGCACGCCTCGCGGATCGCCGCGACCGGCGGCAGGCGGCGGTCGCGCTCGGCCGAGATGGCGAAGTCAACCAGTATGATGCCGTTCTTCTTGACGATTCCAATCAACAGGATGATCCCGATAATGCCGATCACCGACAATTCCATCTGCCCGAAGCGCAGCGCCAGCAGGGCGCCGATGCCGGCCGACGGGAGCGTGGAGAGAATGGTCAGCGGATGAATGAAGCTCTCGTAGAGAATGCCGAGGATGATGTAGACCGCGACAAGCGCCGCCAGGACCAGCACCGGCATGCTCGAGAGCGAGGCCTGAAACGCCTGCGCGTCGCCCTGAAAAGAGGCAATCACCTGCGGCGGCATGCCGAGTTCCGCGGCTGCGGCCGTGATGGCGTCGACCGCCTCGCCGAGCGCGACGCCGGCGCGCAGGTTGAATGTCAAGGTGACCGAAGGAAATTGCGACTGGTGGGTCACCTGGAGCGGCCCGGCGCGGCTTGAGTCGATATCTACGAAAGTCGACAGCGGCACGATTCCGCCGGTCAATGGCGACTTCACATAGAGCCGGTCGAGCGAAGCGAGGTCTTTCTGCAGTTCCGGCAGAATCTCCAGGATGACGAAATAGGTATTAAGCTGAGTGTAATACTGCGTGATCTGACGCTGCCCGTACGCGTCATTGAGCGTGTCGTCGATTAGCTGGGGCGATATGCCAAAGCGGTAAGCCTGATCGCGATTGATTGTGATCTTCAGGTACGGCGCATTCGCCAGAAGGTCGCTGGTGGCGTCGGCCAGTTGCGGCAGCGTGCGGAGCTTTTGCAGCATCTTTTCCGACCATTCGATGAGTTCGTCGACGTCCGGATCTTGCAGCGTGTACTGGTAGCTGCCGCGTCCGATCCGAGCGCCCACGTTGATGTCCTGGGTCGGGGTCAGGAACACGTTGGCGCCGGGCACCTGGGCGAACTGGGGCCGCAGCCGGTCGATGATCTGCCGCGCCGTCGCGGTGCGTTGACCCCATGGCTTGAGCACAATGGTGAAGCCGCCCGTATTGGCAGGGTTGGGGCTGTCGGTGCTCCCGGTCTGCGACCCCATGCCCTGCACATCGGGATCGCGCAGAATGATGGCGCCGAGTTCCTGTTGCAGCCGCATCATCTCGTAGGGCGAAACCTCCTGCGAGGCCTGCGAAACGCCCGAAATGAGACCGGTGTCCTGAATCGGGAAGAAGCCCTTGGGCGCCTCAATCTCCATGACCACGGTGAGCGCCATGGTCAGAAAGAACACGCAGAGCACGATGGCCTGGTGACGCAGCACGACATCGAGGGTGCGCCGGTAGAAAGCCAGCATGGCGTCGAAGCCGGCTTCGATGACCCGATAGACGCGGCCGTGCTCACGCGCCTGCTCGCGCATGAAGCGCGAGCACAGCATCGGCGCGAGCGTCAGGGAAACCAGCGCCGAAACCGCGATCGAGGCGGTGACCGTAAGGGCGAATTCGCGGAATACGCGGCCGATGACTCCGCCCATCAGCAACAACGGGATGAACACCGCAGCGAGCGAAAGACTGATCGACAGCACCGTGAAGGCAATCTCCCGCGAACCTTTGAGCGCCGCCTCGAAAGGCGAATCGCCGTTCTCGATGTGCCGGTAGATGTTCTCGACCACCACGATGGCGTCGTCGACCACAAAGCCGACCGCAATTGTCAGCCCCATCAGCGAGATGTTGTCGAGACTGAAATTGAGCATGAACATCGCTGCGAACGAACCGAGCAGTGACAGCGGCACCGTGATGCCTGGGATGAACGTCGCCCAGAAGTCGCGCAGGAACAGGAGGACGACCATCACGACAAGGGCGATGGTCAACACCAGCGTAAATTCGACATCGTGGACCGAAGCGCGAATCGTCACCGTGCGGTCGAGCATGGTCTCGACCTTCATGGCCGCCGGGATGTTGGCGGTGAGCTTCGGGAGCTGGGCTTTGATGAGCTCGACGGTATCGATGACGTTGGCCCCGGGCAGCTTTCTGATGCTCAGCAGGATCCCCGGCCTGTTGTTTGGATAACCCGCGACGTAGCGGCTGGTCGCCTCCATGACAGCCTGGCCGACGTCGCGCACCCGCAGCGCAGCGCCGTCGCGATAGGCCAGGATGACATCGTTGAACGGCTCGGCCTGGGTGATCTGGTCGTTGGCGGCGATCGTATAGCCGACTTTGGGGGTGTAGATCGTGCCCTTGGCGGCGTTGCTCGTCGCTTTGACGAGGCTTTCGCGAACCTCCTCCAAAGTGAGCCCAAGCGAGGCGAGCTTGAACGGATCGACCTGCACGCGGATCGAGGGCTTCTGGTCGCCGATGATGGAAGCCTGCGCGACGCCGGGCACCTGCGACAACGCCTGGATAAAGATGTTGTCGAGGTAGTCGTGGACGGTCGTGAGCGGCAAAGTGTCGGAATGCGCCCACAGCATCATGATCGGCGCGTCGGCCGGATTGACCTTGCGGTAAAT
>JAJPKK010000007.1 GCA_021323775.1 Hyphomicrobiales bacterium | reverse complement strand
TAACAGGGAATTTCGAAAATCTGAGGCTATTCCGGTGCTCTTACTTATCTCCTGATAACCATGATAACTGAACCCATTATTATATGCCCCATCTGGGTTTTGTCAACCGTAGGTTGTTTCGGTGCTCAAGACGAACCAATGAAGTGAAGCAGTTATTGTTGTGGCTATCCTTAGGAAAACGCCGCTCTCCGTCATGCGCAGGCCGTGGTCCCTGTCGGGCGCGTGCGGAACGGCACCTCGATATCCACCGTCAATGTCGAGGCCGTGCTGCCCCGAACCACCATGAAATGCACCTTGTTTGCATCGATCGCGGCGTGCCGCCCGACCAAGGCAAAGATCTCCTCGCGCAGGACTGATAAGAGGTCCGCGTGACTGATCAGGCTGCGGTCGTACTCAAGCAGGCTTTGCAGCCGCGCCCGCGCCACTGGCGCCGAGCCGGCGGGAGTTTGCGCGATGAGGCGGGTCATGCAGCCCTCCGTCCCAGCAGTTTCGTCAACAGGCTTTTGTTTTTGACCGGCACGGTCATTTCGACCCAGTCGCCGTTGATCCGCCGCGCCGCGTCGACATAGGCGCGGGACACGGCGCTTTCGCGGCTGCAGACTGTGAGCGGCGCACCGAGATTGGAGGCGCGCAACACCTCCTCGCTCTCCGGAATGATGCCCAGCAGTGGGATGGGCAAGACTTCGCGAATGTCATCGACGCTCAGCATCTCGCCGCACGCGACGCGCGCTGGATCGAACCGCGTAATCAGCATATGCCTGTCAAGCCGTCCCCCGGCCTCGACCTTCAACGGTTTGGAGTCCACCAGGCCAAGGATGCGGCTGGAGTCCCGGACTGACGAAATTTCCGGATTGACCACAATGATGGCTTCGTCGGCAAATCGCATGGCCAGCACTGCTCCGCGCTCGATGCCGGCCGGACTGTCGCAAAGCACCCAGTCGAATTGTTCGCGCAGTTCGGAAATCACTCGGGCGACGCCGTCCTCAGTCAGCGCTTCCTTGCCGCGCGTCCGCGAAGCCGGCAGGAGGCAGAGCGTGTCCACACGCTCGTCGGTGAGGAGGGCGTCGGACAACTTCGCCGTACCCTGCACCACATTGGTGAGGTCGAACGCCACCCGCCGCTCTGCGCCCATCACCAGGTCGAGGTTGCGCAGGCCGACGTCGAAGTCGACAACGACGACCTTCTGGCCCCCCCGAGCCAAAGCAGCGCCCAGCGCCGCAGTTGACGTGGTCTTTCCGACGCCTCCTTTGCCGGATGTCACCACAATGACCTTGCCCATCCCAGGCCCCCTTCAACTGATTCGTCTCACATTGTAGCGTCGTCAACATAACGGCGTCAGCATGGCTATATCGCGGCGGTTTACGGTCGCGCGTCGGCAAATGAGGTCTGCGCTTGATCTGACGAAACCGACATCGACAAAAGAGTTTAGTTGCGCCTGTCGCGACGATGCATCGCCCAATGAAAAGATGTGCCGCTTCACCGAACTGCCGCAAAGCGCCCTTTATGACGTCACAATCGAAACGATGATAATTAAATATGGCCGAATCGTAGGGTGGTCTCGCGACATGCGCGCGTGTTGCGGGCCTCTTTAAGGGGACGAGGAAGGTCTACGAAACTTCCGCGGGCTCGTTGCGAGGCGATGCTTGCGGTGGCGGCGCGGGCGATCAAAATCTCGCTGACGCAACGGCGAGGGCCGGCTCGCGTGAGTTGAGTGTGAGTTGGCCATTCTCTGACGGCAAGTGGCCATTGGCTGCCCTGGTCCGCCCCACCCTCCCGCGTGCAGCACAATTGAGCGAATGACGCGGTTGCCGCAGGATTTTCCTCAAATCTTGCGGCGGGCGTAATAGTCGCTTGCAGGAGGTGTCGTCGAACCTGTCGAGCAGTTGCAGGGAAACACAGGGCAACCGCGGATCGTACATGACCAAGCAGCTTGAAGGCGAGCGCGTCGCAAAAGGGCCGCAACAGATTGCGCAGCAGATTGCAAAGGATGCGCTGCCGCCAGCCGCATCCCCGAAGAAACCTTCGTCCGTGAGAATGAAGATCGCATCAGTGCAGTACGCCGGAGCGATTGCCACGCCCAAAGGCGATATCCCCTCATGGAGAATCACGTTTCTCCTGGATGCCGAGCACCTGCTGGCAACTTCTTTGACCGTGCAGGCGACCGGAGCTAACGATGTTATTGAGGCCAGAGAGTCGGGTTTGAACATTCTGCGGCGGTTTGCCCAGGAGCTCCTCGACGCGGCGGCCGTGTTCCATGCGTGACGCCTTGCGACGGCGCTCCGGCGCCCTCCCGCGCGTGCGGGCAAGGGCGGGGAGCGAAGCCGCACGGACGGGGGATTTGCTCGGCGTCCAATTGCAGGGACGTGCCGAAGGCGGCGCCGAGCCGCGCGGCTCAAAGGGGCCGCGGCTCCCCTCCGCCTGCCCTTCCCCGCCCACCGGGAAGGGCAGGCAGAGGGGATTTCAGGTTGGCGAAAATCGACTGCGTTCAAATCAGGCCGGAAACTGGAAAAATTACATTTGAGTGACGATGCGGAAATCGGCGGTGAGGTCGAGCAAGCTGCGCGCGCGCTCGATGCCATGATTTCCGCGCACCTGGCGGCCGGAGGCAATCGATGCGTGCTGGCGGCCGCCTGCGTCTGGGGCGGCGTGAAGGAGATGAGCGAAATAACGAGCTCGCAATCCGCCGCCGCCGCGCTGCGAACGATTGCCGACGAAATCGATCCGCCAGCCGATATGCCACGATCGCGGATTGCGGCTCTATCCGATGATGCCCTCATGGTCGCCGTGCGAGAGCAGGGATGGATCAGGGGCACGGCAAAGCAAAAGCCCTCAGACGATCTCACGCAGGGCAATTTTAATCAGGAAATCGCCAGCGACGTGATCGGAGAGGCCATCGACCTCATCGATCAATCCCAGCCAGGCATGGCGCGCGCATTGCTCATGGCGCTTCGCGCCCGCCTCGTCGCCAGTCCCCGGCCGCCAACCGCGGTCGCGCGCCGCCGGTGGGGCGCCTGACGCGCCCGAGAGCGGATGACGGATCGAATATATGCAGGGGCGGGGTGAGGAGCGCCTGCCTTTGCCGCGCATCTTCCTTCTATCGGTCCTTGGCGGACCGGCAGGGTGCCGATCGGGGAGGAGAGGTGGGGGATTGCACGGGTTTTCTCCCTTTTTATGTTGAACTCATGTGTTTCCTCGCGTATAAGTAGCACATAGTCATGGGGCTGACTGGAAGCCCCTGTAGCCGAATGAGAGAATTTGCGAGGGGGCCCGGGTAATGCCAACTTGTGTGACGCGAGAGGAATTCGACGCGCGGGTGCGAGTGCTCGAAAGCGAAGTTGAAGGTGAGAAAGCCGTGACGCCCTATATCTTCGACCAGGCCCGACGCAACGCCGAAAACCTCGCCGCGGTGAAAACAGAACTGGAGTCCATCAAAATGCGGCTTGACCATCACGACGGCGAGTTTGTCTTGCTCAAGTCTGCGCTCACCAGCCACACCGCGTTGCTGAACGTGCTGACACAGGACGTAGGCCAGTTGCGCCAGGGAATGGGCGAGATGCGCCGTGACATGGGTCAGCTCCGCCAGGAAATGGGTGATATGCGCCGCGACGTGGACACCGTGCGCGTTGAGATCGGCACGATGCGCGCCGACATGGACACCATGCGGACCGAGATGGGCGCGGTGCGCGTCGACATGGACACTATGCGGACCGAGATGGGCGCAGTGCGCGCCGACATGGACACGATGCGGGGAGAGATGGGCGCGGTGCGCGTCGACATGGACACCATGCGGGGAGAGATGGGCGCGGTGCGCGCCGACATGGACACCATGCGGGGAGAGATGGGCGCGGT
>JAJPKK010000281.1 GCA_021323775.1 Hyphomicrobiales bacterium | reverse complement strand
CGCGCGATCAAACGCGCGCCAATCGCCCTTGACCGGCTGCCGCCGCCCGCAAGACTGCATCCAAGCGATCAAGGCCCTCGCCAAGGCCGCGCGCCCTTAAGGCTTCTTCTGCACCCACTCAAGATTCAAAAGAGTTTTCCACCGGGCCTGGCCCGACCTGCAGCGCATGAAACTTCTGCTGCCCGTGGCGCGGTCCTAGCGGGTCAGTTTCCTCCTAGGCGCTCAAATTAAACCACTTCTCCGAGAGTCGTGGCCGGGCTTGTCCCGGCCACCCGCGTCTTACTCGCGGAGGCGCCGCAAGAAAGACGTCGATGCCCGCGCAGGCAAGCTTGCGCAGCCTGCGCAAACCTGGCTGCAAGCGCGGGCATGACGACGAGGAAGTTGAACCGATCTCAATCGAACCCACCCTAATGCGTCGGCGCCGACGCCAGGCCCTTGAAGACGAACTTCTGGATCCGTTTGCCGTCCTGGACCTCGGTGACGTAAAGGTTTCCCTTCGAGTCGACGTTCATGTGATGCATGACGTAGAACTCGCCGGGCGCGACGCCGTTGCGGCCGAATGAATCGAGCGGCTCGAGCGTCTTGCGGTCGAGGATCCACACCCGCGCCGGACTCCGGCTCGCCACATAGAGGAACTGCTGCTCCGGATCGGCCGAAAAGGCGGTGCTGGCGACAGTCTGGCCGTTGCCGCAATGAGGCGCCTCGCAATAGCGGTCGATGAAGCGCTGCATCACGAACTTGCCGTCGAGCGTGAAAACCTGCACGCGCTTGCCGCCGCGATCCGACACATACACGAGTCCGTCGTTCGACACCCGCACGGCATGAACCGGCCGCACGAACTGCAAGGGGCCCGGGCCGGTCTGCTCCTTGGCCGGAATGCGGTCGCCCTCCGCCACCTTCGGCTCGGCGGGCACGTTGTCGAGCGGCTCATTGCCGAACGCGCCCCACATGCGCTTGAACGCGCCGGTATCGGCATCGAAGACGATGACGCGCCGGTTGCCGTAGCCGTCGGCGACGAACAGTTCGTTGGTCGGCGTGTAGACGAAGGTGTCGGCCGCCTGGTTGACGTTCTGCGTGTCCTTGTTCCCCTTGCTCTGGCCCTTGTGTCCGATCTGCATGACGAACTTGCCGTCCTTGGTGAACTTGAGGAGATGGTTATCGGTCCTGCCGTTGCCGCCGATCCAGATGAACCCCTTCGGGTCCGCATAGATGCCATGCTCGGTCTCCGGCCAGTCATAGCCCGGCCCCGGACCGCCCCAGCCCTGAATGAAGTTTCCGGCTTCGTCGAACTCGAGCACCGGCGGCGCCGCCATGGCCTTCTGATCGTTGCGCACCGTGCTCGGGCGCTGGAGAATCCAGGCATGGCCCTCGCTGTCGATCGAGACGCTGGAGACCTGGCCCCACACCCATTTGCCCGGCAGCGTCGGCCACGACGGGTCGACCTCGAAATGCGGGATCATGCGGGGCGGCGTCGGCGCCTGGGCGGATGCTGCGGTGAGGTGGCTGGAAAGCGCGATGGTGGCGAGCGCCATGATGGCGGAATGCGTAGTCGCAGGCATTGGGGTTCCCTCAGGTCTTACAAAATCGGCTTTTGCCTCGGCAACGGGGCGGCCACAACGGCCGCCCCTCCATCACGTCGGTGCAGCCCTTCAGATGAAGGGAGCAGCCACCGGCTCACTCCGGCATCAACGCAAATGTCCACAGCGAGCCGCCGGTCGGCACATTAGCCTGAACGAAGCGCGGGGCCACGGCGCCGCCCAATCCCGACGCGACCGACACGTATTGGCGGCCATTGTGAGTGTAGGTGATGGCGGTGGGATTGACGCTCGAGCTCACCTTGAACTGCCACAGCGTCCTGCCGGTGTCGGCATCGAGCGCCAGGAACTCGCCGGTGAGCTTGCCGGTGAATACGAGGCCGCCGTCGGTCGCGAGCATTCCGGCTGCGCTCGGCGCATCCGTCAGCGGCGCCTCCCATTTCTTCTCGCCGGTGAGCGGATTGATCGCCGCGAAGGCGCCCACGACCTCGCCCGGTTTGAAGGTCGGGTTGCGGGCGACGACGCCGGTCGACACGCTGCCGAGAGCCTGCGGATTTGAGGGCGCGAGCTTCTGGATGCGTGGAACATTCCAGGTGTTCACGTAGACGAGACCGGTGTTCGGGTTGAATGCGATCGGCACCGCATTGGTGCCGCGCGACGGATAGATCTCGACCTCCTCGCCGGCCAGGAACTTCTTGTAGATGTCGGTCAGGACCGGGCGGCCGGTCTCCTTGTCGATGTGCGTCGCCCAGTTGACCTTGACGTAGGGATTCGCGGCGATCGGCTGGCAGTTGGTGCGGTCCAGCACGTACAGGAAGCCATTCTTGTTGGCCTGGATCATCGCCTTGCGGGTCTGGCCGCCGATTTGAAGATCGGCAAGCACCAGCTCGTCGGTGCCGTCAACGTCGTAGACGTCGTTGGGCGTGTACTGATAGTAACAAACGATCTCCCCGGTTTTCGGCCGGATCGCCAGCACGCTTGAGGTATAGAGGCTGTCGCGCTCGCCCCGCGGCCGCGGATCGTATGGCTCCGCATTGCCGGTGCCCCAGTAGACGATATCGAGCTGGGGATCATACGAACCTGAGCGCCAGGTCGGCCCGCCGCCGCGGGTCCAGGCGTCGCTGTTGGGCGGCCACGTCTCCGAACCGGGCTCGCCCGGCGCCGGAATGGTGTAGCGCCGCCACAATTTCTTGCCGGTGTCCGGGTCCCAGCCGTCGAGGAAGCCGCGCGTCGTCGATTCGCCGCCGGACATGCCGGAGATCAATACGCCGTTGGCGATCATCGGCGCGCCGGTCGCGTAATAGCCCTCCTTCGCCTCCGCGAACTTCTGGTTCCAGACCTGCTTGCCGGTCTTCATGTCGAGCGCGACGACATGGTTGTCGACCGTCACGCGGAAGAGCTTGCCGTTGTAGAGCACCGGTGCGCCCCGTGTGATGCCGTGACGCGTAACGCCGGGCTCGGGTTCGACCGGCGTGCGCCAGATCTGCTTGCCGGTCTCAACGTCGATCGCGAAGGTCCACTGGCCGTTGATCGCATAAATGACGCCGTTGTAGACCGCCGGCGCCGAGAGCTCGCCCCATTCGTTCATGAGGCTGGTGCTCCAGATCGGCACCAGGCGCTTGACGTTGGATTTGTTGATCTGCTTGAGCGGGCTGTAGCTCTTGCGGTCCAACCCCATGCTGTGGTTGAGCACGTTGTCGGTATTCTTGCCGTCGTTGATGAGCTCTTCCATTGTCTGGGCGAGGCCGCATGCCGGCCACGTGCCCAGCATGGCGGCAAGCAGCAACATCTTTTTCATGTGCATCCTCCCTTTGATCGGCCGACTCTTCGGGGTTAAGAGGGCCATGGATAGCGGCGATCACGCCTGAGAGCGCCTCCATATCTAATCGCCCACGAAGTTCCCGCAACCGACGAGCGGGTTGATTTGGTCCGCATTGAGTGCGCGAAATGAGGCGGGCGTCAATACAGGCGCGCTGGCTTATCTGCTTCAATTCTTTTGGTGCGCTGGCAAGTCTCCTAAGTGGGCAAACCCATCCCCGCCGGAGCAAGGCCCTCACCAGTGGCCCGGATGGAGCGAAGCGTGTAGCCCGGATTGAGCTAAGCGAAATCCGGGATAGGCGGTGGCGCCCAGCAAGGGCGGTCCCGGGTTTCGCTTTCGCTCAACCCGGGCTACGGGCGCAGAGCGTGCAAAGCGAGGATGCCCGCCGTGCAAGTGCTTCCAGTCGGTTGAAATCCGCACTAGGATCAGTCCCATGTCGGGCGGCTCCCTGCAAGAAGACCCGCCAAAGCAGGCATCGTCGGCACGTGACCCCCACTGTCCCCCCGCCCGCCTGGAGAGTCAGGGGTCGCGCCGGCGGCATGTGGGGGATCATGTCGAATCGCGTTGCGGACAATCGCGACAATCGGCATGAGGCGCGCCCGCCGCCGCATGGGGTGCTGTCCGGCCCGAGCCGGTTGGGCACTCTTGGACAAGGCCAGAGCGAGGCTGCCCAGCCGGCGGCTGCTTTCCGCGGACGACCTCCGTGCTGCTCAAAACTGCGGGAGCCGGGGCGATGAACGCTGTGGCCTACGCAACCGCCGCGGCGCCCTCGGCATCGGCAGCGCAAGCCTTGCTCGCAGTTCGCGACGTCAGAGTACGTTTTGGCGGCATCGCCGCGCTCGACGGGGTGTCGTTCGATGTTAAGTCCGGCGAGTTGCTCGGCCTGATCGGACCAAACGGTGCGGGCAAGACAACGCTCTTCAACTGCCTCAGCCGCCTCTACGCGCCGGTTGCAGGCGATATCCTGATCGAAGGCCGCAGCATTCTTGAAATCCCGCCGCACAGGATCGTCGATATCGGCATCAGCCGCACATTCCAGAACCTCGCGCTGTTCGGCAGCATGTCGGTTCTCGACAATATCAGGGTCGGGGCCCACCGGCGGAGCCGCAGCAACTTTCTCACCGATGCCGTCGGCCTTCCGGGAACGCGCCGCCGCGATGCAGCCCTCACCGGCGCGGCGTGGGAACTCGTCGATTATCTCGATCTGCGCGATGTCGCCATGCGCGCGGTATCGGACCTGCCGTTCGGCCTGCAGAAACGAGTCGAGCTTGCCCGCGCTCTTGCGGCCAGGCCGAAACTCCTCTTGCTGGACGAGCCAGCCGGCGGCCTCAATCATGAAGAGGTCGACAATCTCGGTCGCCTGATCAGGACAATTCGCGACGAGCGCAATGTCACCGTGCTGCTGGTCGAGCATCACATGAATCTTGTGATGTCGATCTGCGACAAGGTTGTGGTGCTCGATTTCGGCCGCAAGATCGCAGAGGGCACGCCGGCTCAGGTGCGGGCCGATCGGGACGTCATAGCCGCGTATCTAGGGACCGCAGAGTGATGCCCGCCGCGCTGCTGGAGACCGTCGGGCTCTGCGCGTTCTACGGCGCCACCCAGGTGCTGTTCGGACTTGACCTTAAGGTCGGCGAAGGCGGCGTCACCACATTGCTCGGCGCCAATGGCGCCGGCAAGACGACGGCCCTGCGCGCCGTATCCGGCATGGTGCAAACGACCGGAGACATTCGTTTCTGTGGTCAATCGCTGGCTGGATGGGCGACGGAAGATATCGTGCGACTCGGCATTGCCCATGTGCCGCAAGGCCGAGGCACCTTCGTCTCCCAGACTGTCGAGGAAAATCTTAAGATCGGTGCGATGTCGCGGCGCGACCGCGCTGCAATTTCGAGCGATATCGAACGGGTCTACGGGTATTTTCCGCGGCTTAAGGAGCGGCGCAAGCAGCAGGCCGGCACGCTGAGCGGCGGCGAGCAGCAGATGCTGGCGCTGGCGCGCGCCCTGATGCTGCGGCCGAAGCTCATGTTGCTCGATGAGCCATCCTTCGGGCTCGCGCCGCTCGTCGTCCGCGACCTGTTCGAAATCCTGCGCACCCTCAATCGCGCCGAGAACGTCAGCATGCTGCTTGTCGAGCAGAATGCCTCGCTGGCGCTCGATCTTGCCGATCGCGCCTATCTGATCGAGACCGGCCGGCTGGTGATGACCGGCGCGGCGCAGGATTTGCGCAACGACGAAAATGTGCGTCGGGCTTATCTGGGGTATTAGGGTGGATTTCGTTCAACCGGAGTCGTTTGCAGGGCGGGCAAAGGCGCTCATCGAAATCGGCTGTTGTCGATTTCGACGCCTTTGGCGGCCGAAGTCGGGTAAGCCCGACTTCGATGCGCCGTGCCCGCCAGCGCCCGGCGTCTCGAGGGCGGGTGGGCGCGCTTCGCTCTGACCCCGTCGAAAAGCGCCCACCCAACGAAGCGGGTATTAGGAGAATCCGATGGACCTGTTCCTGCATCAGGCGCTGGCAGGATTGGCGACGGGCAGCATTTATGCCTGCCTCGCGCTGGCGATCGTGATGATCTACGCGGCGATCAATCATTTGAATTTTGCCCAAGGCGAGATGGCGATGTTCTCGACCTTCATCGCCTGGCAGCTCATGCAATGGGGCGCACCCTATTTGCTCGCATTCGTCGGCGCCGCGGCATTCTCCTTCGTGGCCGGCATCGCGGTCGAGCGGGTGCTTTTTCGGCCGATCCACAAGGCGCCGGTGCTGTCGCACATCGTGCTATTCATCGCGCTGTTCGCCATTCTCAACAGCCTCGCGGGCTTCATCTGGGATTACAATGTCAAGAGCTTTCCGACCCCGTTTGGTTCGCGCTCTCTCTTCGGCAACGGCCTGGTGAGTTCGCATGACGCCGGAATGATGGGCGTGGCATTCACAATGCTGGTGTTGCTCTACGTGTTCTTTCGTCATACGCGGATCGGACTGGCGATGCGCGCGGCGGCCGCAAACCCGGAATCGGCGCGGCTTGCCGGCGTTCGCGTCGGGCGGATGATTTCGCTCGGCTGGGGCATGGCGGCGGCGATCGGCGCGGTTGCCGGGATCATGATCGCTCCGGTGGTGTTCCTCGATCCGAATATGATGACCAGCATCCTGGTCTACGGCTTTGCCGGCGCGGTGGTCGGCGGGCTCACCAGCCCCGGAGGCGCGGTGTTCGGCGGCCTTGCCGTCGGCATCATCGAGAACCTCGCCGGTACTTACATTCCTTATGTGGGGCGGGAGCTCAGGCTCACGATCGCGCTCTTCATCATCGTCGCGGTGCTCACCGCAAAACCGAGCGGCCTGTTTGGCCGCGCCATCGTGACTCGGGTTTAGGGCGATGAAGCAACCGCTTAGATCCGATCCCGCACAAGTCAACAGCGAGACCATTGCGGGCATTTCCATCCGGACATGGAGCCGCGCTGCAGTGATCGCCGGTGTGGCGTTGGCGCTGCTGTTGCCGCTGGCAATCAAAGGCTTCTTCCTTTTTCAACTCACGCTCGCCTTGATCTACGCGGTTGCAATTCTCGGATTGAACCTGCTTACCGGCTTCAACGGGCAGTTCTCGCTTGGCCACAGCGCGTTTTACGCGATTGGCGCATACACGGCTGCGATCCTGATGGATCAGGCCGACGTCGCCTACTACTGGACGCTGCCGGCGGCCGGCGCAGCCTGTTTCATCGTCGGATTTCTCTTCGGCCTGCCGGCGTTGCGCCTTGAGGGTTTGTATCTTGCGCTCGCCACCTTCGCGCTCGCCATTGCGACGCCGCAGCTCTTGAAATCGACCCCGCTCGAACCATGGACCGGTGGCGTCCAGGGCATCGTGATCCTCAAGCCTGAGGCTCCGCTCGGCCTCCCGCTGAACTCCGATCAATGGCTCTATTACTTCACGATGCTGACGGCGGCATTGATGTATGCCGGCGCGGTCAATCTGATGAAAAGCAGAACCGGCCGCGCCATCATGGCGATCCGCGACAATCCGATTGCCGCAAGCGCCATGGGCGTCAACGTGGCGCTCTACAAGTCGCTGACGTTCGGCGTCAGCGCCCTCTATACGGGGGTCGCCGGCGCGCTCGGAGCACTCACAGTCCAGTTTGTGGCGCCGGACAGTTTCACGTTCAATCTCGCCATTGCGCTGTTCGTCGGTTTGGTGATCGGCGGCGTCGGGTCCATACCCGGCACATTATTGGGCGGTTTGTTCATCTTGTTCGTGCCCAACATTGCCGAGGAGCTCTCCAAGGGCTTGGCGCAAGCAGTTTACGGGTTTATCCTGATTGCGGTGATCTACCTGATGCCTTCCGGCGCGGCAGGTTTGATACGATTGATCGTCGGCCGCACGGCTCGTTCGCGGAGCCAGCCGGTTCATTTTGAGACCGCAAGCCGGTCCGCCCGATTGACCCGCGAGACGCCGATGTCATCGTCAACGAGTGGGGATGAAAATGCGAAATGATCGGCATTGGTTGATGGTCGCAGCCGCAATGGCCATCGCGGCGCTCGCGACTGCCCCGGCAGCAGCGCAGAAGAAATACGATCCTGGCGCAAGCGACAGCGAAATCAAGATCGGCAACATCATGCCCTATAGCGGGCCTGCCTCGGCCTATGGCGAGATCGGAAAGACGGAGGCTGCCTACTTTCGGAAGGTCAACGATGAGGGCGGCGTCAACGGCCGCAAGATCAACTTCATCAGCTACGATGACGCCTACAGCCCGCCCAAGACGGTCGAGCAAGCGCGCAAGCTCGTCGAGAGCGATGAGGTGCTCTTGATCTTCCAATCGCTGGGGACGCCGAGCAACACGGCGATCCAGCGATATATGAACGCGAAGAAAGTGCCGCAGCTCTTTGTCGCGACCGGCGCCACAAAATGGAATGATCCAAAACATTTCCCGTGGACGATGGGCTGGCAGCCAAGCTACCAGAGCGAAGCGCACATCTACGCGCAATATCTCTTGAAGAACCACCCGCAAGGAAAAATCGGCGTCCTCTATCAGAATGACGACTACGGCAAGGACTACCTGAAGGGGCTGAAGGACGGGCTCAAGGGCAACATGCCGATCGTCGCCGAGGCGCCCTATGAGACGACAGACCCCACCGTTGATTCTCAGGTCATCAACCTCAAGGCGTCGGGCGCCGACATCGTTTTCAATGTTGCGACGCCAAAATTCGCCGCCCAGGCGATCAAGAAAATCGCCGAGCTCGGCTGGAAGCCGGTCCATCTTCTGAATAATGTGTCCAACTCGGTGGGATCAGTGCTCAAACCTGCTGGGTTCGATAATGCCGCGGGTGTACTGAGCACGGCATACATGAAAGATCCAACCGATCCGACCTGGAAGGATGATCCGGGATACAAGAAATGGTCCGCCTTCATGGACAAGTATTATCCGGATGGCGACAAGACATCGACATTCACGGTGTATGGTTATTTGGCGGCCCAGACTCTCGTCGCGGTTCTTAAGCAGAGCGGCGATAACCTCACCCGCGAGAATGTCATGAAGCAGGCCGCGAGCCTTAAAGGTCTTGAATTCGACATGCTGCTGCCCGGCAGCAGAATCAACACCGGTCCCAACGATTTTGCGCCGCTGAAGCAGATGCAGATGGAGCGATTCAACGGCGAGCGTTGGGAATTGTTCGGCCCCCTCATGAGCGGCGAGGTCGGCGGCTAAAGGGATGGCGCAGGTGTCGCCTGGTGCGCGGGCGTCCCGCCCCCGCTCTCC
The DNA here is from genome assembly GCA_021323775.1 of Hyphomicrobiales bacterium. Lineage (GTDB taxonomy): Bacteria > Pseudomonadota > Alphaproteobacteria > Rhizobiales > Xanthobacteraceae > JAJPKK01. Next base: position 6,387 of record JAJPKK010000281.1, on the reverse strand, counting down.
GCAATGAAAGGGAAAAGGCGGGCGGGACGCCCGCGCTCCGAGGGACCGAGGCTCGTGATGCATGATGCACGTCGGCCCTATGCGTGGGAAAAATCATACCCGGCGGGAGTGCGTTGGGATGCGCCGATCGCAACCTCGGCGCTGCACGAATTGCTCGACCGCGCCGTCGCCGATTATGGCGATCGACCCGCGCTGGAATACCGCGATCGGCGTCTGAACTATCGCGAGCTGGGCGATCAGGCGGCGCGGGCGGCAGCGGCTTTTCAGAATATCGGGATCGGTCGGGGTTGTGCGGTCGCGCTCTATCTGCCGAATACGCTGTGGCATCCGATCGCATTCTTTGGCGTGCTCCGAACCGGCGCCCATGTCGTCCATTTAAGCCCGCTTGATGCGGAGCGGGAACTGATGCACAAGCTCGCCGACAGCGGCGCTCGCACGATCGTGACCGTTAATCTGTCTGGCCTCGACGCCAAGGCTCTTCGCCTCGCGGCGGCCGGGTGCGTCGACCGCGTGATCGTCGCCGATGACGACGTGTGGGGGCTCGCCTCTCCCTCGCCCCGCTTGTGGGGAGAGGGGCGGGGTGGAGGGTTAGGAGGCGACGGCGTCGCAGTGCCCCATCGCACGACCCCCACCCCCGACCCCTCCCCACAAGGGGCAGGGGAGAAGCGAGGTCACGCCAACAGCGCTCTGGCAGCGTCTGCGCGCGCCGATATAGATGCAATCCCCCTCGAACGCCTGATGGCGCACGCCCCGACGCCTTCGCATTGGCCGCCTGTATCGACCGAGGATATCGCACTGCTGCAATATACCGGAGCTACCACCGGCGTCCCCAAAGCTGCGGTTCTGACCCACGCCAATCTCACGGCTGCCGTTTCGAGCTACCGTATCTGGGTCAGCGGCCAGCGCCCCGCTGACGCGCCGCCTGACCGGGTGCTGGCGGTGCTGCCGCTGTTTCATATCTATGGCCTCGTCAGCGTGATGTTGCGCCACCTCGCGAGCGGCAACGAGCTTCTGCTGCGGCCGCGCTTCGACGTCGAAGCAGTGCTGCGCGACATCGAGGTCAAGCGGGTGACCGCGTTTCCCGGCGTCCCGACAATGTGGGCCGCGCTGATTAGCCATCCAGGCATTGAGCAGCGTGATCTCTCTGCGCTGCGCAGCTGCGCCTCCGGCGGCGCGCCGTTGCCGGTGGAGCTTGCGGAGCGGTTTGGGCGCCTCTCGGGCCTGCCGCTGCCCAGCGGCTGGGGCATGACCGAAACCTCGCCAGCCGGCACCAGCCCGCCGTTGCGCGGGCTCGCAAGGCCTGGAACCATCGGGCTTCCGCTCCCTGGCATCACGGTCGAGGTGGTGGCGCTCGATGATCCGCATCGCGTGCTCGGCCCCGGCGAGGTCGGCGAGTTGCGGATCAAGGGCAAGAACGTGATGCAGCGCTACTGGGACCGGCCGGAGGAAACCGCCGCAGCTTTTGCGGATGGCGGTTTTCTCACCGGCGACATCGGCGTCATGGATGACGACGGCTATTTCTTCATCCTCGACCGCAAGAAGGACATGATCCTCTCCGGCGGCTTCAATGTCTATCCGCAGGTGATCGAGCAGGCGATCTACGAGCATCCGGACGTCGAGGAAGCCCTGGTGATCGGCGTTCCAGATCCTTACCGGGGCGAGGCCGCCAAAGCCTTCATCAAGCTAAAGTCCGGCGCAGCGCCCTTGACGCTCGACGCGCTCAAGGATTTCCTCGCCGACAAGATCGGCCGCCACGAGATGCCGGCCGCGCTCGAAATTCGCGCTGCCCTGCCGCGTACCAGCGTCGGCAAACTTTCGAAGAAGGAATTGATCGAGGAGGAGCGGTGCCAGGGAGCCCAACATGCCTGATGCCGTCATTGTCTCGACCGCCCGCACGCCGATCGGCAAGGCCTTTCGGGGCGCATTCAACATGACGCATGGCGCTGTGCTCGGCGGGCACGTGGTGAAGCATGCGGTCGAGCGCGCCGGCGTTGAGCCCGGCGAGGTCGACGACGTGATGATGGGCTGCGCCATGCCGGAGCGCGCGACCGGGCACAATATCGCCCGCCTGTCAGCGATCCGTGCCGGCCTGCCGGTCACAGTGCCGGGCGTCACGGTCAACCGCTTCTGCTCGTCGGGCCTGCAAACGATCGCGCTTGCAGCGCAGCGGATCATCACCGGCGAGGCCGACGTGATCGTCGCAGGCGGCCTGGAAAGCATCAGCCTGCTGCAGGAAGGCGGGCGGCCGCCGCCCGTTAAGGAGGAATGGCTCGAAGCGCACAAGCCGGAAGTCTGGATGCCGATGATCGAGACCGCTGACATCGTGGCGGAGCGCTATGGCGTAAGCCGGCGGGCCCAGGACGAATTTTCCTTGGAGAGCCAGCGGCGCACCGCGGCGGCCCAGCAGGCCGGCAGGTTCGCCGACGAGATTGTGCCGCTGCCGACCGTGAAGAAGGTCGTCGACAAGACGACCAAAGTCGAATCTCATGAGGCCGTCATCCTCAAGAGCGACGAGGGAAACCGCCCCGACACCACGCTTGAAGGTCTGGCCGCGCTCGCGCCCGTACGCGAGGGCGGCTTCATTACGGCCGGCAATGCGAGCCAGCTTTCCGACGGCGCGTCGGCCTGCCTGGTCATGAACGCCAAGCTTGCCGAAAAGCGCGGGCTTGAGCCGCTCGGCGCCTTCAGGGGCTTCGCGGTCGCCGGCTGCGAGCCTGACGAGATGGGCATTGGCCCAGTGTTCGCAGTTCCGAAGCTGTTGTCGCGCCATGGCCTCGGCATCGACGACATTGACCTGTGGGAGCTCAACGAAGCCTTTGCGAGCCAGGCGCTCTACTGCCGCGACCGGCTGGGCATCCCTCAGGAGCGTCTCAACGTCGACGGCGGCGCGATCTCGATCGGCCATCCCTTTGGCATGAGCGGATCGCGCCTGACCGGCCATATCCTGATCGAAGGACGGCGCCGCGGCGCCAGGCGCGCCGTCGTCACCATGTGCATCGGCGGCGGCATGGGTGCGGCGGGGTTGTTCGAGATAATGTAGGATGGGTTGAGCGATAGCGAACCCCATCTTCCTCGCTCCGACTCACCGGCGATGGGTTTCGCTTCGCTCAACCCATCCTACAAGACGTCGAATTGGGTGCCCCATGGACCTGCGCTTCACGCCCGACGAAATCGCCTTCCGCGATGAGGTGCGCGCCTTCATGCGCGACGCGTTGCCGGCGCCGATCCGCCGCAAGATGGTGGAGGCGCGGCGGCTCGAAAAAGATGACATCGTCACCTGGCAGCGCATTCTCAATGCCAGGGGCTGGGCGGTGCCGCACTGGCCGGTCGCGTGGGGCGGCACCGGGTGGAGCCCGGTGAAGCAGTATATTTTCCACGAGGAGCTGCAGCAGGCGCCGGCGCCTGATCCGCTGCCGTTCGGCGTCAACATGGTGGGCCCGGTGATCATCGCGTTCGGCAGCGAAGCGCAGAAGCGCCGCCACCTCCCGCGCATCGCCAATCTGGATGACTGGTGGTGCCAAGGCTTTTCCGAGCCCGGCGCGGGCTCCGATCTGGCGTCGCTGAAAACAACGGCGCGGCGCGACGGCGACAGCTACGTCGTCAACGGCCAGAAGACCTGGACCACGACGGCGCAATATGCCGACTGGATCTTCTGTCTGGTGCGCGCCGATCCGGCCGCAAAGAAGCAGCAGGGCATCTCTTTCCTCCTGATCGACATGAAGACGCCGGGCATCACGGTGCGGCCGATCCAGACCATCGACGGCGGCCGCGAGGTCAACGAAGTCTTCTTCGATGACGTGCGCGTGCCGGTCGAGAACCGAGTCGGCGAGGAGAATCGCGGGTGGGACTATGCCAAATTCCTGCTCGGCAACGAACGCACCGGCATTGCCCGCATCGGCACGTCGAAGGCGCGCATCAGGCGGCTTAAGGAGATCGCAGCGCTGGAGCGCGCCGGCGACAAGCCGCTGATCGAAGACGAGCGGTTCCGGACCAAGATCGCCGCGGTCGAGGTGGAGCTGAAGGCGCTGGAAATGACCCAGCTCCGCGTCGTCGCCGCGGCGCGCGAGCGCAATGAGCCGGACCCGGCCTCATCGATCCTGAAGATCAAGGGCAGCGAAATCCAGCAGGCCGTCAGCGAGCTGCTGCTGGAGGCGATCGGCCCCTACGCGCTGCCGGAGGAAACGCACGACGACGCCGACCGCTGGAACGAGCCGCCGATCGGCCCCGAATGGGCCGGCCCGCTGGCGCCGCATTATTTCAACTGGCGCAAGGTCTCAATCTATGGCGGCTCGAACGAGATTCAGAAGAATATCATCGCGAAGGCGATATTGGGATTGTGAGCGTGGACCTCTCCCTCACCGACGAACAACGCCTGCTGAAGGAAAGCGTCGAGCGCCTGCTCATGGATCGCTTTGGCTTTGAGGCGCGGCAGCGTTTCATGGCGGAGCCCGCCGGATGGAGCCGCGCGCTGTGGCAGAGCTACGCGGAACTCGGCCTGCTGGGCTTGCCGTTTGAAGAGAAGCACGGCGGCGTTGGCGGAGGGCCGGTCGAGACCATGATCGTCATGGAGGCGTTCGGGCGGGCGCTGGCGCTGGAGCCTTTTCTCGCAACCGTGGTGCTTGGCGGCGGTTTGTTGAGGCGCGGCGCCGACGAGGCGATGCGCAGCGCCCTGATCCCGAAGATCGCTCGCGGCGTCCTCCTGCTCGCCTTCGCACATGCCGAGCGCCAATCGCGCTACGACCTTGCGGATGTCGCCACCACGGCGCGCCGCGACGGCGGCGGCTATGTCCTCGACGGCGCCAAGACGCTCGTGATTCACGGCGACTGCGCCGACAAGCTGATCGTGTCGGCGCGCCTTGCCGGTGCGCGTCGAGATCGCGACGGATTGGGACTGTTCGTGATCGATGCCGATGCTGCCGGCGTATCGCGCCGCGGCTATCGGACGGTCGACGGCCTGCGCGCCGCGGAGGTCGTCTTGTCGGGCGCACGGGTGGGCGCCAGCGAAATTCTGGGCGAGCCCGGCAAGGCGTTCCCACTCATCGCTCAGGTGGCCGATGAGGCCATCGCGGCGCTCGCGGCCGAGGCCGTCGGCGCAATGGCGGCGACGCATGAGATGACGGTGGATTACCTTAAGACGCGAAAGCAGTTCGGCGTCCCGATCGGCAGCTTCCAGGTGCTCCAGCATCGCGCCGCCGAGATGCTGATCGCGCTGGAGCAGGCCCGCAGCATGGCGCTCTTCGCCGCCATGATGGTCGAGGAGCCGGATCCGACCGAGCGTCGACGGGCCATCGCCGCCGCGAAGGTCCAGATCGGCCGCTCCGGACGCTTTGTCGGCCAACAGGCGATCCAGCTTCACGGCGGTATGGGCATGACCATGGAGTACAAGGTGGGCCACTATTTCAAGCGCGTCACCGCGATCGATGCCCTGTTCGGCGATGCCGACCACCATCTCGCCGAGCTCGCCCGCCTGGGCGGGCTTATCGGAGCGCGCGAGGCAAAGTGAACGTTTCGATGCTGCAAGGGCAGCGCCGCAATGCAAGGGCGACGAGATCCAATGACCACGCCACTCTGGCCCACCTCGCCGCGCACGGAAGAGCTGGCGGCGCGCATCACCGCCTTCATGGAGGAGTACGTGTATCCTGCGGAGCCGGTCTTCGAGCGTCAGCTCGCGGACGCGGCGGACCGCTGGAACGAGTTGCCGATCATGACTGAGATCAAAGCCAAGGCAAAGACGGCGGGCTTGTGGAATCTGTTTCTGCCCAAGCGGCACTTCCCGGACGCACTCAGCAACCTGGAATACGCGCCGCTTTGCGAGATCATGGGCCGCTCCCCGATCGGCCCCGAAGCGTTCAACTGCTCGGCGCCCGATACGGGCAACATGGAGACCTTGATCCTTTACGGCACCGAGGAGCAGAAGCAGCGCTGGCTTAAGCCGCTGATGGAGGGCGAAATCCGCTCCTGCTTTGCGATGACGGAGCCGGCCGTCGCCTCCTCGGACGCTACGAACATAAATGCCGAGATCAAGCGCGACGGCGACCACTACGTCATCAACGGCCGCAAGTGGTGGACCTCGGGCGCCATGGACCGACGCTGCAAGATCGCGATCGTCATGGGCATGACGGACCCTCACGCCGAACCCCACCGCCGCCAATCCATGGTGCTGGTGCCGCTCGACACGCCAGGCGTGAGGGTTGAGCGCGCGCTCAGTATCTTCGGCTATGACGATGCGCCGCACGGCCACGCCGAAGTGGTGTTCGACAATGTGCGGGTGCCGGCGTCGAACATTCTGCTCGGCGAGGGGCGCGGCTTCGAGATCGCGCAAGGGAGGCTCGGCCCCGGCCGCATTCACCACTGCATGCGTCTGATCGGCGTTGCCGAGCGCGCCCT
>JAJPKK010000307.1 GCA_021323775.1 Hyphomicrobiales bacterium | reverse complement strand
TATGCCGCCGCCGCCTTCCCCTTCGGCTGGACCTCGGCCGTATAGTCGTCCATTAGCTGCCTGGTGATCGCGCCGGGGGTGAAGCGCCAATGCGCGATCTCCGACACCGGTGTAACCTCCGCCGCCGTGCCGGTGATAAAGCATTCCGAAAAGCCGGTCAGCTCGTCCGGGAGGATGCGGCGCTCGATTACCTCGATGCCGCGACGTTTCGCAAGGTCGATCGCGGTCGCGCGCGTGATTCCTGCAAGGAAGCAATCGGCGATCGGCGTGTGGATCTTGCCGTCGCGGACGAAGAAGACATTGGCGCCGGTGCACTCGGCAACGCGCTCTTCCCAGTCGAGCATCAACGCATCCGCATAGCCCCGCCGCTCGGCCTGGTGCTTGGAGATGGTGCAGATCATGTAGAGCCCGGCGGCCTTGGCGAGGCACGGCGCGGTCCGCGGATCCGGCCGACGGTATTCCGCCAGATCTAAGCGGATGCCCTTGAGCCGCTGCGCCGGATCGAAATAGCTCGGCCATTCCCAAGCCGCAATCGCGAGGTGAATCGCGTTGTTCTGGGCCGACACGCCAAGCTGCTCGGAGCCGCGCCAGGCGATCGGGCGCACATAGGCGTTGGGTTTGCCGTTCCTTTCCACGACCAGCCGCTTGGCGGCGTCAATCTCGGCTACTGAATACGGAATCTCAAAATCCAGAACCGTGGCGGAATGCTTCAGGCGCTCGGAATGTTCCTTGCTTTTGAAAATCACTCCGCCATAGGCGCGCTCGCCCTCAAACACGGTGCTCGCGTAGTGCAGCCCGTGGGTAAGGACGTGAATTTTCGCGTCCGGACTCGAGATGAGCTTTCCATCGAACCAGATGACCCCGGGCATTTGGTCGAACGGCACCGCCATATTGTTTCTCCGTGCTTGTAAAGGTCTGTTATGGATTGCAAGGCCACTGGTAATCGCCGCGCCCCCTCCCTACCCCTTCCCCCGCAAGCGGGGGAGCGGGCGTCGACAAACCTCCCCGGCAAGCGGGGGAGGGTAGGGAGGGGGCCTTTTTGCCTCGAGGTTCAAGTCCCGATATATGGTGGTGACTCGACGTGAGCAGTACTGAGCCACGAGAACGTGAGTGGTATTGAGCCGCGAGAGATGGTCCCTGCGATCCGATCCGCGCGCACGATCGTTTCGCATAGCACCTTGTTCGTGTAACAAAAAACCAAAAATATGTCAACATGGCTGACCTAAGCTTCAAAGCCTCGCTGAGCGATTTGGCCTCAGCCGAGGCACGGCAACGGGACGCGCCGGCGTTCGACCTGATCGAGCTGTTGTTTTTCGCCTACCGCGATTTTGTGGGCGATGCCGATGAGATTTTGGGAAAGTTCGGCTTCGGACGCGCACATCACCGGGTCCTGCACTTCGTCAATCGCAATCCCGGGATGAAAGTTGCAGAATTGCTGGACATCCTGAAAATCACCAAGCAGTCGCTCGGCCGCGTCCTCAAGCAGCTCCTTGATGAGGGGTACGTGGAGCAGAAAGAAGGCGCCTCGGATCGCAGACACCGGCTGCTATACGCCACTGCGAAGGGTGAAGCGCTGGCTTTGCGTCTTGCCGCGTTACAGACCGCACGCATTGGCGGCGCGCTTGCCGACATTGGCGTGGATGGCCGCGACACGATACGGCGCTTCCTGATTGCCATGCTCAACCCCGATCAGCGCGGCGAAGTGGTCCGCCTGATCGAGGGTCAAGACCGCGCCCGCCGCCACCGGAGCTGAGGAGATACAAAATTTTAGACCAGATTTCGATATGGTTGAATCGAGAACGTTGCCGCGCCGATCTTCACCTTTCCCCGCAGGGGAGAGGTGAAGAGCCTCTCGCTCATTTTTAGCGTAAAATGCTCCAGGGAGGAGATCGACCGATGGAGACCTCGGCAGGACCGGTACAGGATGACGCCGCTCACCTGCTCGTGGTTGACGATGACCGCCGCATCAGGGACCTGCTGTCGCGTTATCTTCAGCGCGAGGGCTACCGCGTCACCACCGCGAAAGACGCGAGCGACGCGCGCGCCAAGCTCGACGGCCTTGCCTTCGACCTTCTGATTCTCGACGTCATGATGCCCGGAGAGTCGGGCTTCGAACTTGCGAAATCGGTGCGCAAGAACTCGCAAGTGCCGATCCTGATGCTCACTGCGCGCGCCGAGACCGAGAACCGCATCAACGGCCTTGAGATCGGCGCCGACGACTATATGGCGAAGCCTTTCGAGGCGCGGGAATTGTCGTTGCGCGTCGCGAGCATCCTCAAGAGGGCCCAGCCCGCGCCGACGGCGCCTGCGGAATCGGTGCGCTTCGGCCCGTTTGTCTTCCACATCTCGCGCGGCGAGTTGCGGCGTGGAGACGAGCTCATTCACCTGACCGATCGTGAGAAGGATATTCTGCGGCTCCTGGCGGCAAGCCCGGGCGAAACAGTGCCTCGCCTGACGCTGGCAGGAAACGGCGCGGTTGCCGGCGAACGGGCGGTCGACGTGCAGGTCAACCGCCTGCGTCGCAAGATCGAGAGCGATCCCGCCAATCCGCTGTTCCTGCAGGCCGTGCGCGGGATCGGTTACCGGCTTGTGGTCGTGATATGACAAGCCTTGATATCGGCATCATGCGGTTGCGGACTAAGGCGCGGCGCCTGTTCGGCGGCTATGGCCGCATGGAGCGCTTTTTCAAGGGCGTTTTGCCGAAGGGGCTCTATGCCAGAGCATTGTTCATCATCATCGCCCCTATGGTGATCCTGACGATCATCGTCTCCGCCATTTTCATGGAGCGGCACTGGAACACGGTGACACGGCGTCTATCGGCTGCGGTTGTGCAGGACATTGCCGCCGTCAGCGACTTGCGTAAGGCTTTGCCGCACGATCGGGACTACGCGGAACTGCGCCGCATCGCCCAGGACCGGCTCGGCCTCGTCGTCGATTTCTTGCCAGTCACCGAACTGCCGCCAATCGGTCCGAAGCCGTTCTTCTCCCCGCTCGATCAGGCGCTCTCGGAAGAGCTGCGCAAGCAAATCGGCCGGCCCTTCTGGATCGATACGGTCGGACGCTCCAGCCTGGTCGAGATCAGGATCCTGCTCGACGACGCGGTGATGCGCACCTTCGCACGCCGCAGCGCCGCCTATGAGTCGAATTTGGAAATCTTTCTGTTGTGGATGGCCGGCACCTCGCTGATATTGATCGCAGTCGCCATCCTTTTCCTGCGCAACCAGATTCGCCCGATTCTGCGCCTCACCGAAGCGGTCGAGAGCTTCGGAAAGGGCCGCGATGTCCCGGGCCTGCGCGCCCGTGGCGCCCTGGAGGTGCGGCGCGCTGCCGTTGCATTCCTCGAAATGAAAGCGCGCGTTGAGCGCGCCATCGACCAGCGCACCGCCATGCTGGCTGGCGTATCTCATGACCTGCGCACAGTGCTGACGCGCTTCAAGCTTGAGCTTGCCCTGCTGGACGATGGTCCCGAAACCGAGGCGATGAAGAGGGACGTTGACGAGATGAGCCGCATGCTCGAGGCTTATCTCGCCTTCGCGCGCGGCGATGCCGGCGAGCGTTCCGAGCCGACCGACATGGCGGCCTTCCTGGATGAATTGAAGACCGACGCCGAGCGCCAGGGGCGCCGCGCATCGGTCGAATTCTATGGCTACCCGGTGGCGACCGTACGGCCTCATGCCTTCAGGCGGTGCCTGGCCAACCTGGTTTCCAATGCCGCCCGCTTCGGCTCCGCAATCACGATCACGGGCCATCGCGATCACCGCTACATGACCATCACGGTCGATGACGACGGCCCCGGCATACCGCCGAACCGGCGGGACGATGTCTTCAAGCCGTTTCTGCGCCTTGACGATGCCCGCAATCAGGACGAAGCGGGCAGCGGCCTGGGGCTCACCATCGCGCGCGACATCGCCCGTTCACACGGCGGCGACGTGATGCTTGGCGATAGCCCGATGGGCGGATTGCGAGCCTCGGTGCGGATTCCGGTGTAAGGGCTAAAACGGAAGCGCCTCCTCGCCAAGGTCGCGATCGACATCGCGATCGCGGTGATCGCGACGAAGACGGCGGCACAGCCTCGACACGCTGCCGCCCGGAGCTATGCGACAGAGATCTTCCAGGAACCCCGACCAGCGCTGGCCGCGCCCCAGCGCGCGATCAAGCGCGGCCATCGTCCGCGCAAGGCCTTCGTCCTCGTCGCGCACGAAAGTGCGCAGCACGCTCGCGAACAGAAGCGCCAGGCCCTGGGCGCGCACAATTCCCCGTGGGCCCGCGGCATCGATATTGGCGGCAGTCAGCATCCACTGCTGCGATCTCACTGCCAGCGCGTTGAAGGCAAAAGCAAGGCTCGGATGGCGGCGCGCGGAGCGCATCAGCGAGCGGATTGCGGCCCGGTCCGGAGCCATCGCCTCAAGCCTGCGCATCAGCACGTCGAAAAGACGTTCGCGCGGCGGTTCCTCGGCCATATCAGCTTCGCCCCCCGCCAGCACCTTGCGATCGATGGCCTTGACGTACGCGGCTACGATCGGAAACTTCGAGCCGAATTCCTGACGCAAAGCGGCGAGCGGCACGCCGGCGCGCGCCGCAATGTCCGCATAGCCGATGTCCTCGAATGCCTGTTCGGCCAGCAGGGCGAAAAAGGCGCGGACGATCTTCTCGCGGTCGGAGAGCGGCGGATGAGATTCCTCACCCGGACTTGGCTGCTGCGGGGGCCGTCGTGCAGGTCTGCGCACCATTGCCTGCTCCTTTTCTCGTCAACACCGTGGCCTCAATGTAGTTCGTCTGCGGCGATGCTTCCGGCGCCACTGTGGTCGCCGCAGAGCGGATTAGGACAGCAGCAACGTTAAGCGACTCTTTTCTCGACAGGACCAAACCGGCGAACGCGAAGCAGCTATCGGCATGACGCCGTCATCTCGATAGGCTGCATCTCGTTAGGCTGCACCGGCACTCTCACCGCCAATCCACCAAGACTGGCGGTTCCAAATTCCCTCAGAACAGGGAAAATAACAGGGAGTTTCGAAGATCTGAGGCTATTCCGGTGCTCCTGCTTGCCTCCTGATAACCATGATGACCGATCTCCTAATAACCGTGACGCCGAAGAATTATTATATGCCGCACCTGGGTTTTGTCAACTTCAGGTTGTTCCGGTGCGCAAGATGAACCCACGAAGCGAAGCGGTTATTGTTGCTGCGATCCTTAGCGAAACGCAATCCGCCGGGGTCAGGCGGGCGGCGCAACGCGCTGTTGCGCCTGCTCACGCAGGCTCCCCCATAGGTCATCCGGCAAGCGCGCGGCCGCGCCGCGCCGCCGCCGCGACGGCCCGCTCCATAAGCTGGTCGAGACCGTCTGGCCCCATCAGCACATCGAGCGCCGCCGCGGTGGTGCCGCCGGGCGACGTGACATTCTGGCGCAAGACTGCGGCGTCGAGAGACGAGCGATGCAGCAATTCTCCGGAGCCCGCGACGGTCGCGCGCGCAAGGCGCATCGCAAGCCTGGCAGGCAGCCCCGCCTTCTCGCCTGCGCGGGCAAGACTCTCGGCCAGCAGGAATACGTAGGCCGGCCCGGACCCGGACACCGCGGTCACAGCGTCCATCAGGGTCTCGTCATCGATCCATTCAACGGCGCCCGTGGCTCTCAGCAACGCGTCGGCGAGCTGCCGCTGGGCCGAGCTCGCCTTGGAATTGGCGACCGCAACCGTGATGCCGCGCCCGATCGCGGCCGGGGTGTTCGGCATGGCGCGGACAACAGCAGCGTCGTGCGGCAAGCCGTCGGCGAGAAAAGCGATCGTTCGCCCGGCCATGATCGAAACCGCGACTGTCGAAGGCGACATCAGAGCGGCGACGCTCGGCATGATGTCTGCGGCGATCTGCGGTTTGACGGCGATGACGACCGCGTCGGGGCGAACCGATTTTGTGTCAGGATTGATCCGCAGGCCCCGAGCGACAAAGGCTTCGATCGAAGCCGTTGGTTGAGGCTCCATGACGACGATGCGAGCCGGATCGACGCCAAGAGCGATCCAGCCTTCCAGCAGCGCGCCCCCCATCTTGCCGGCGCCGATGAGCGCGACGCTTTGGGCGGTTACCTCTCCGCCTGTCACGGCCTGGCTACAACCTGCTGGCCGCGGCCGACCTGACCACTCGCCGCCCCGGCCGGTACGGCGGGCTTCTTGGCAGGCTTTGTCCGCAACACCGGCATATCATGCGAGCCGTTGACGGTGAAACCGAGTTCCTGCCGGTATTGATAAAGATAGAGCAGGAACAAAAGCACGTCCGCCAAAATGATCGCGATTATGGTAAACATTTCCGCCATTCCCGATCTTGCTGTCGGCACGCAGCTCGCGGCCGGCTTCAGGTGCTCTGAGTGTCCGATCTGTCCTTTGGTTTGACCTCTGTCTCTGTTTGTCAACCGATATGTACAACCGCCGGGCTCGCGGTGGAAGGCCATCCGGTTGCACAATTTACGTATTCCAAGGGTGAGCCCTTTTGCCGCGCGCCTCACGTTCCCGATGATCGGATGAACTGTCCGGAGTGCCTGTCTGTGCTCGATCCGCGACAAGCCAGGTGATGACGCCGAATCATTGGAAGCACGGACCGTGGATGCTGCGATCGCGCCAGCAACTCGCGTTCCAACGCGACGTGGACGAGCGCTCGACAGTCTCTCTTCGCGCAACTGCGGGGCCGTGCTGCGTCGCGGTTGCATTGGCGGAGCGGAACAGGTCGGCAATTGTCGACCAGATGGACGCGGCCAGAAAAATGCCCAGCAGCAAGGTTGCCGCCACAATGAAGTTCTTCAGCGGCGTGCCCGCCGGTTGAGAATCCGGCCCGGCGGCCGCTTCGGCGTTTGCGCGCAGGAATTGAAGCTCGGCCGCCAGCTCGCGCGAGCGTTCGACCTCGATCTGATAGGCTAGCCTCAATCGTTCGATTTCATCGGCCTCGACCGGCTCATGATCGAGCGCGCCGATGACGCGGGCAAAAGTGAGTCCGCAACTTCTCATCAGGCGGCGCGCGCCGGCGAGTGCGCCTTGCGCTTCCGACAATGTCGTTGAGTCCATCAGCTGAATTGCCGCCCCCACCTTCGAAGGCAGCAACAGGCCGCGCGCCTCGATTTCCTGAACGATGTGCCGGAAGGAAAGACGATGTTTGCGCAGGAATGCTCCGGCTTCGCTCATGGCGGATGCCGCCTCATCCTCCTCGGCAGCGTCCATGCCGGCGAATAATTCCCGGAGCGCAACCGCGTCGTCGTCGTCAACAAGCGCCATGGCGCTACTGTCGCGTTTTAGTGCTAAGCAAAGATTAATCCTTCCCGCTTGTCCGAGGCGTCGGGCGGGGTAATCGCATGTGCGCGGCGCCTCCTCTCGCCGCACAGCAGGGAGAGGAGCCGGGGCGCACACGGAGGAGGCAGTCGCGGCGGCCGCCTCCCCTCTCAATTGCGGTCCATTCTCAACTGTGCTCTTTTGCGCCGATGCCTGCTATGCCCACACTCCGCCTCGCAATGCGGAAACCCCCGATGCATGTGCGTGACGCCGTAGCCTCAAGGTTCAGCTGCCGCGCGTTTTTGCCGACCCCCGTGCCCCTTGCGACGGTGCGCGAGCTCCTTGATCGCGCTGCCCGCGCGCCGTCAGGGGGCAATTTGCAGCCGTGGCGCGTACATGTGCTGGCCGGCGCGCCGCTCGAACATCTCAAGGCTCTCATCCGCCCATTTGCGCCGGCAAATCCGCGCGGCGAAGGGGCCGGGTACCAGATTTATCCGGATCCCCTCAAAGAGCCGTATTATTCTCGCCGCGGCGAGGTGGGCGCCTTGCTCTATCAGGCGATCGGGATTCCCCGCGAGGACCGTCCGGCGCGTTATCGCCAGTACGCGCGCAATTTCGAATTTTTCGGTGCGCCGGTCGGGCTGTTCTTTTCGATTGATCGCACCATGGGGCCGCCGCAATGGTCGGACCTCGGGATGTTCGTGCAGACCGTCATGCTGCTTGCTCGCGGCGAGGGCTTGCACACCTGCGGCATCGAGGCGTGGACCCATTGGCACAAGACCGTATCGGCCTTCCTCGCCCTCCCGGACGAACACCTGCTGTTCTGCGGCATGGCGCTCGGTCACGCCGATCCGGCGGCGCCGATCAACAAATGGCGCTCCCCGCGCGAGGGCGTCGACAGCTTTGCGACGTTTCGTGGATTTGACCACGCTTGAGCGCCCGGTGGGCATGCCGCGGCGCTCTTGCTCGCCGAAGCATTTTGGCCTTAGCCAAGGTGGGATCTGCTAAGGACAGCAGCAACATTAAGTGAATCTTTTCTCGACAGCGCCAAACCGGCGAACGTGAAGCAGTTATCGGCATGACGCCGTTATCGCTGTCCTTTGCGCCATCGGCAAATATCTGCAAGAATCGTTGCCAATGCTTTGCCGGGATTCCAGACAGCGGGAGTGACATTAGCTCTTCGATAAATGCCTCATGAGCCCCCCGCGCGCGATGCGGCCAAAGTTGTTGCCAGAATCAGAAACGGCCTCATCATTGAATTTCTGATTTTTGATTTTTGTCGGATAGGGCGTTTGATGCTCAGCCGTCTTGATCGCTGCGGCTGATCCTTTCACACCTCTCAGTTCGGTCCAATAGTGGTTCCGAAATTCAGCAGCATAACGTGCTTCCTCTATGAACGGACGCATTAGCTTTGGCGCTCCAGAAATGACCTCATCCAGCATCCACGGAAAGACAACAAGCAGGTCCTGCGGCGCGCAAACTGCCGGAGATGCTCGGTATCGAAACGAAGGCTCGCCTTCTTTTGCAAGAATAAACCCGCCTTTCAGTTCGACGCCCATTAGAATTCGTTCTGGCTCTGCCACGTCCGGCGCTGTCGTCTCAAGCCGGACATCAGGAAACGCTTGGGCTTGCCTGATGAATGAATAGTACGCGTAGCGGCCATCCGGGTCCCAAATCTCTCGCAGGTCATTGAGTGAATCAACAACTGAGTGTTCAATAGCGGCGCCCAGCGGCGTGTTGAGCGTGAAGACATCGATTGCTGAAATGCCAGCAATGCGAAGCGAAGTGCGGAAACGGCCTGGAAGCGCGTGAAGCGCGTTTCTCACGCGCAAATATAAATCTCGGTGCGGCGATCCCTCCGGAGGGCCACCAGTTCGCACCGGGGCAACCGTCAGCCGGCCCTGTGCGAACGCGCAAGGACTTCAACTTCCTTTCTGATGCGCTCGATCGCTACGGTGCAGAGATTGCTGTTTATTTCGGCAGCACATGCTCGCCGCCCGAGTTGAATAGAAGCAATACTTGCAGAACAGAGACCGCCGAACGGTTCCCAAACAACGTCATTAACAGCAGTACATGCCAGGATTTGAACCTTCATGAGGGAAAGCGGCTTTTGGTTAGCGTGGAGGTACCGCGAGGACGATCCCGGCACACGTACGCGCTCATTTCCGTGTACGGGAGGCTCCTCCCAAACGTTTGTCAGCCCGTGCGTGTGCGTCCATTTCGCTCGCAATCGATTCCAGGCATCAACGCTGGGCGGATTCTTCCCATCAAGCGAAAAATATGGCCGAGTGGTTTTCATGCCGCGTTCGGTGCACCATTTCGACATGGCCACCACTGCGTCTCCCGGCGGAAAATACCACAAGTGACACTGCGTCAAGTACTTTCGCGTTGCTGCGTTTGCGACGCCGCAAGCGATGTTGGACTCGTACAACGGACGTCCCGACCGCTGCCACTCCGCGCGTAACCATTGCTTGATCGGCAGCGTGAAGTGGACCCCGTGGGCGGGACCACTCCGACCGGGTTGTTAATTGGATTCTCGGCCGCTCCGATCTCCTCACTTACCACATCAGGCAGCGCATAGCTGCTGCTG
>JAJPKK010000233.1 GCA_021323775.1 Hyphomicrobiales bacterium | reverse complement strand
CGGAGCAGAACCATACGTTCAACGATCACTACCTTGAGGTCGATTACGATCTCTCCAGCGTGATGTTCATCACCACGGCGAACACGCTCAACATCCCGCCGCCGCTGATGGACCGCATGGAGATCATCCGCATCGCCGGCTATACGGAGGATGAGAAGGTTGAGATCGCGCGGCGCCATTTGATCCCGAATGCCGTGAGCAAACATGGCCTTCACGACGGCGAGTGGTCGATCGACGACGACGCGCTCCTGCTGTTGATCCGCCGTTACACGCGGGAGGCGGGCGTGCGCAATCTCGAGCGCGAGCTGTCGACGCTGGCGCGCAAGGCCGTGAAGGAGCTGATGACTTCGAAGCAGAAGTCGGTGCGCGTAACGACCGAGAACCTGGCTGGCTATGTGGGCGTGCCAAAGCATCGCCACGGCGAGATCGAGGCCGAGGACATGGTCGGCATGGTGACCGGCCTTGCCTGGACTGACGTCGGCGGCGAGCTGCTCACCATCGAAGGCGTGATGATGCCCGGCAAGGGCCGCATGACGGTGACCGGCAATCTGCGCGACGTGATGAAGGAATCGATCTCGGCGGCGGCGTCTTATGTGCGCTCCCGCGCGGTCGCCTTCGGCATCGAGCCGCCGCTGTTCGACCGGCGCGACATCCACGTGCACGTTCCGGAGGGCGCGACCCCGAAGGACGGCCCGTCGGCAGGCGTCGCCATGGTCACCGCCATCGTCTCGGTGATGACCGGCATTCCGGTGCGGCGCGATATCGCGATGACCGGCGAGATCACGCTGCGCGGCCGGGTGCTGCCGATCGGCGGCCTGAAGGAAAAGCTTCTGGCGGCGCTGCGCGGCGGCATGACGACCGTGCTGATCCCGGAAGAGAACGCCAAGGACCTCGTGGAAATTCCGGACTCGGTCAAGAGCGGACTGGAAATCGTTCCGGTAAGCCGCATGGACGAGGTGCTCGCGCGCGCGCTCACCCGCAAACCGGAGCCGATCGAGTGGGACGAAGCGAGCGTCAAGCCGATGGCCCCGCAGGCGGTCGAGGTCGAGGAAGAGGCGGCGACCCTGACCGCGCATTGAGCCGCGCAGCCGACACGCTTGGAGAAAAAACGGCGCCTCGCGGCGCCGTTTTTTCGATTGGAACCGCGGGCGTCCCGCCCGCGGCTTTCTTCAAAGAGTGGGGAGGGACGGACGGAACGTCCTGCCCACACTTTGCCCATCCTCCGGATTTTGCTAAATGCTCCCCCAACGGGCGGTTAGCTCAGTTGGTAGAGCGCCTGCTTTACACGCAGGATGTCGGGGGTTCGAGTCCCTCATCGCCCACCATGGCCTGCCGTGGTTTTGGGGATCGATCTATTGATTTTCGCGACCCAGCGCTATGCCTGGCGAAACGGGCCGACTCAGCCGGAGGGCTACCCATTTCCGATCCTGCAGACCACACACGCACCCAAATCGACGCCTCGCTCGCCGCGGCGGGCTGGATCGTGCAATCGCGCGACGCGATGGATCTCGACGCCGGACTCGGCGTCGCCTTGTGTGAATTTTCGACCGCCGGGCCGATCGGCTACGCCCTCTTTGTCGGCGGCAACCTGTGCGGCGCGATCGAGGCGAGGCCGGCCGCCGCCACGTCATCGGGCTCTGCCGAGCAGGCTGCACCTCACGTCATAGGCGCGCCCGAGCATCCGGCGCAGCGCGAAGGGCAGGCGCGGTTCAACTACATCGCCGCCGGCGACGACACCCTGTTCCGCGACCATGCCGACCCGGCGCCGCGTTGGCGGCGCGTCTTCACCTTCCATCGCCCGGAGACCCTGCAGCGCTGGCTTGCCGACGAGGCCACGATCCGCCGCCGGCTCCAGGCGATGCCGCCGCTCGCAACGGAAGGCCTGCGCTCCTGCCAGGCCGATGCCGTCACGGCGCTTGAAGCTTCGCTGGCGGCCGACAAACCCCGTGCGCTCATCCAGATGGCGGCCGGCGCCGGCAAGACGTTCATGGCCTGCACGCTCAGCCACCGCCTCCTGGAGCACGGCAAATTCAGGCGCATTCTGTTCCTTGCCGACCGCGCCACTCTGGTTCGCCAGGCCCGGGACGACTTCCTGGCCTTCCATCCGCCCGGCGCCGGGCGCTCGATCTCGGCGCCCTTCACTGTTCAGAAGCTCGGTCCGGACGGCATCGACTGGGATGCGACAGTCGTCACGTCGACCATCGAACGCCTCTACGCGCTGCTGACCGGCAGCGAACTGGCCGAAGAGGACGAGGAGCGGTCCGCATTCGAAATCGGCGCGAAGGACGCCGAACGCCTCGTCCGCTATAATCCCGAAGTGCCGATCGAGACGTTCGACCTCATCATCATCGACGACTGCCACCCCTCGATCTACGGCGCCTGGCGGCACGTGCTCGCATATTTCGATGCCTTCATCGTCGGGCTCACGGCGGCGCCGTCTCCGCACACCCTCGGCTTTTTCGGCGATAACCTCGTCGCGCAATATTCTTACGAGCGCTCGGTCGCCGACGGCGTCAATGTCGGCTACGAGGTCTATTCGCTTCGCCCCGCGGCCGGCGGGCAGGGCGGCAAGGGTCAGAAAGCCTGCCAGCCGCCGGTCCCCGGCCAGCGCACTCCCGCCCGGCGCTATGAAGAGCTCGCCGAGGACTTCGCCGGCGTGACGGGGCGCAAGCAGATCAGGACTGTCCTCCAAGCCTTCCGCGACAGCCTCGCCGACCTTTTCCCCGGCCGCACCGAGGTTCCCAAGACCCTGATCTTCGCCAAGGACGATGACCACGCCGAGGACATCGTAGACATCGCCCGCGAAGCGTTCAGCATGGGCAGCGACTTCGCCCAGAAGGTCACCCATCGGAGCCGCGGCGGCGATCCGGAGCGGGTCATCCGCCGGTTTCGCAGCGACTACAATCCGCGCATCGCCGTCACCGCCGACATGATCGCGACCGGCACCGACCTGCGGCCGCTGGAGGCAATGATCTTCCTGCGCGACGTGAAATCGGCGCTTTACTTCGAGCTGATGAAAGGGCGCGGCGTTCGCACGATAACGCCCGCCGCGCTGCGGCAAGTCACGCCCGATGCGGAGGCGAAGACCCGCTTCGTCCTGATCGACGCCGTCGGCGTCACCGAGTCATTCGGCGATCCCAAGCTGCGCGCGCTCCTCAAGGAGGTGAAGCGAGAGAGCGCCAGCCGCGTCGACGCGGCGGCGGCCGATACGGTGTTCGCCGGCAGCCATGACGAGAAGAGCGCCCGCGACGCGGTCGATAAGTTCGAGACGTTTGTTGAGGTGAACCGCGACCGCCTCATCGCACTGCAAGTTCTCAACGGGCGGTCCCGCGCGGGACAGAAGCTCGATCGCGCCGCGCTCGAAGAGCTGCGCGAGATCCTGCGGCGGCCGCCCTGGCTCCTGGAGCCGGTGGACATCTGGCAGGCCTATGTGCGGCTCGACGGCGATCTGGTGAAGGGCAACCCGGCCGGCACGCTGTCGGACATCGTCATGCTGCTGCGGTACGGCATGGGCATCTCTGCGACCTTGAAGCCTCTGTCCGCCATTGCCGTGAGCCGGTTCAACATGTGGCTTGTCCAGCAGGAGAGGGCAGGGCGCGTCTACAGCGAAGCGCAAAAGGCGTGGCTCCGCGCGCTGCGTGATTACATCGCCGCCAACGCGGTGATCGCCATGCAGGACTTGATGGAGGCGCCCGATTTCTCCGCCCTGGGCCGGCTCGACAGAGCCTATGCGCTGCTCGGCGCGCAGTTGCCGCGGCTGCTCGAGGAATTGCCGCAGGTCCTGGTGGCGTGATGTGGGGCAGCTGCCAGCTCCCTCTCCCTGCAAGCGGGGAGAGGGAAGGACGCCCGTGCTCCGTTACTGCGCGAAGCAGTAGAACAGGCCGTTGCCGCCGGTGGCGATGAGGTCGGCCTGGCTGCAGGCGCGCGACATGTGGGCCGCGTTCCAGGAGCGCTGGAATTCGTTGTCGGCGCCGCCGCGGCGGTCGACATGGCCGACCATGGCCTTGCCGAACTCGCTGCTCGTCCAGTTGTTGCAGGTCAGGTTCATGTTGCCGGGGAACGCCGTGCCGTCGGCCTGCGACCCGGTCAGAATGTCGTGATAATTCGGCGTGTAGCCGAAGCCCGCAATGCGGGTGCCGCGCTCGGTGAGCGAGTTATCGGAGTTGAGCTTGTTGTTGGCGCTGTGCAGGTCCTCGACGTTGGTGGCAACCACCACGCCCTTGGCGTTCTGCCACGGGCCCTTGCCGATGCGGTCGCGGGCGTTGACGGCCTTGGCGGTCGGGGTCTCGGAGCTTGAGAGATAGGCCCGCCAGGCTTTGTTGCCGGCGCCCGCGGTGGCGGCGAGCGTCTGGCAATGGGCGTCGGCGCCCGCAAGCCCGCCGAGATCGCCGCCCTTGCCCGACCCGACGCTGGTGACGAAGAACGTCATGTTGGGCGCCTGCGGCACCTGCTGCGCCTGCGCGCTGCCGGCGACGCCGAAAAGCACCGCCGCGGATGCCAGCAGCGAATAACGCATGGTCTTGTGCATCAGATTTTTCTCCCGTCAATTTTCGAATTTTTTCGATCCGGATGGGCCCGGCCGACGGGCGCGACCCTAGCATATTTTACCGGCGCCGGGAGGGGAGGGGACGGGCTCGCGGGCGGAAAAATGGGGCTCG
>JAJPKK010000167.1 GCA_021323775.1 Hyphomicrobiales bacterium | reverse complement strand
TCGCCCTTGACCGGCTGCCGCCGCCCGCAAGACTGCATCCAAGCGATCAAGGCCCTCGCCAAGGCCGCGCGCCCTTAAGGCTTCTGCACCCACTCAAGATTCAAAAGGGGCCTCTTTATTCAACCCCGGACAGGCTTCTGTTCTGGAGGCGCCGGGGAGAGAAAGACCGCGTGCAATAGTGCTGGTATTAAGATGCGGTCGCGCATCGGCAAGTTTGTTCTGCGCATTCGGTGCGGCGAAACGCCGGGGTTGTGCCTGGTCGGCGGCCGAACGTAAAATTGGGTTGTCACGGATTTCAGCTTGCATGATGCGGGCTTTTCCCGTCATAGCCGGCGGAACCTTCAGGCGCGAATGGCCAAGTCGCGACTGTTGTGCCGACGACCGAATAGAAAATCGGGCCCAACGACAGGTCGGGGAGGAAGAGATGACCGTTGCCAGCACAGTCGGAGTCGGTGCGCAGGCGTCGACGGCCACGCGATGGACGCAACTTTTGTCCGTCATCATCTGCATGATCATGATCGCCAACCTGCAGTACGGTTGGACGCTGTTCGTCAACCCGCTCAAGGACGCGCATAATTGGGACCGCGCAGCGATCCAGTTGGCGTTCAGCATCTTCATCGCCCTGGAGACATGGCTGACGCCGATCGAGGGGTGGATCGTCGACGTGCTTGGTCCGCAACGCGGGCCAAAGACGATGGTCGCATTCGGCGGCGTCATGGTCGCGCTCGGGTGGGTTATCAACTCGGTCGCCGATACGTTGACCATGCTCTATCTCGGCGCCGTGATCGGCGGCATCGGCGGCGGCGCGGTGTATGCCACGAGCGTCGGCCATGCGGTGAAATGGTTTCCGGACCGGCGGGGGCTTGCAGTCGGCCTCACGGCCGCGGGTTATGGGGCGGGCGCAGCCCTGACCGTCATTCCGATCCGCTATGTGATCGCAGACTACGGCTATCAGGCGGCTTTCCTCTGGTTCGGCCTGTTCCAGGGCGCGGTCGTATTTATCCTGGCCTGGCTGCTGAGGGCCCCGGCGCAGGGCGAGATTCCCTCCACTGCGGCCCCCAAGGTGCAGCAGTCCAAGCGCAGTTGTGCACCCGCTGAGGTCCTGAAAACGCCGGTGTTCTGGCTGCTCTACGTGATGTTCGTCATGGTCTCGGCGAGCGGTCTGATGGCGACGGCGCAGGTCGCGCCCATCGCCAGCGACTTCGGCGTTGCGAATACGGTGGTCCTGTTGGGCGGCACGACGCTCTCGGTTGCGCTCATCGTCGACAACGTTGCCAACGGCGCGGCGCGCCCCTTATTCGGCTGGATTTCCGACAATATCGGTCGGGAATACACGATGGCCGTCGCGTTTGGCCTCGGTGGCGTCTCCTACTGGCTGCTCGGATCTCTCGGCGCCGCACCCTGGGCGTTCGTGGTGTTTGCGGCCCTGATCTTCCTCACCTGGGGTGAGATATTCAGCCTGTTTCCTTCGACCTGCACAGATACGTTCGGGCCGAAATTTGCAACCGTGAATCTCAGCATGCTCTACACCGCAAAGGGCGCGTCTGCCTTTTTTGCGCCGGCTGCCGACTTGATCAAGAACGCCACCGGGAACTGGCAGATGGTGTTTCTGGTGGCCACGATCATGAATCTCACGGTGGTGGTACTAGCCCTGTTCGTGCTGCGTCCCCTGAGGGCGCGGATCATGGAGCAGACCTGATCCAGCCTGTTGAAGCGCAGGCGTCGCGGCTATGGGGTCCCCGCGCCGCCCGGGCGCTCAAAGGGCGACGCTTGCCACTTCGTGGTATACCGTATTATAGAAAGGAAATCCGAGCGTTAAAGTTGGTGCGCCGCCTCCATGACCAGCTCGCCTCCACGTGGTCAAACCGCAGCCGCGGCCTCGCGCATTGCCGTCGCGCCGCTTGAAGACACGTCCACTTTCGCGGACCGCGCCTATACGGCGCTCAGGGACGTTATCCTTGGCCTCGACATCTATAGTCGTCCCGGCGAGATCCGGCTCGACGAGCGGAGATTAGCGAGCGATCTCGGCATCAGCCGCACCCCGGTCCGCGAAGCCATGGCGCAACTGGAGCGGGAGGGCTTCGTACGCTCGGTGCCGCGCCGCGGCATCTACGTGGTGCGCAAGACCAAGGCGGAAGTCATCGAGCTGATCACCGCCTGGGCGGCGCTGGAAAGCATGGCTGCCCGGCTGACCACCCAAAGCGCATCGGACGAAGAGATAGCCAAGCTGCGGGCCATGTTTGCGACCTTCGAGAATGGCCGCCTGCACGCAAAACTTGATGAATATTCCGAGGTCAACATCGAATTTCACCAGACCATCATCCGCATGAGCCGCAACCGCGTGTTGATCGACCTGGCTGAGAACCTGTTCGCGCACATGCGGATGATCCGTCGCAAGACCATTGGCGAAAGCGACCGCGCGGACCGTTCGATCCGCGACCACATGAACATCATTCAGGCAATCGAGGGGCGCGATACCGGCCGGGCTGAGGCGCTTGTTCGCGATCATGCTCTGGGGCTCGCCGAACACGTGGCCAGGCACGCGGACTATCTGGACTAGAACATAAGGAAAAGCCGGCATCAGGGAGGTCTCCTATGGCTGAAGCAGCGGTAAAGACGGCGGAGCCTGCAGCCCAAGCGGAGCGGGAGCTGACGGATGGCTTCCAGCTTGTCATCGATGCGCTCAAGCTCAACGGCATCAACACGATCTACGGCGTGCCTGGCATCCCGGTCACGGACCTGGGCCGCATGGCGCAGGCCGCGGGCATGCGCGTCATCTCGTTCAGGCATGAGCAGAACGCCGGGAACGCAGCGGCCATCGCGGGCTTCCTGACGAAAAATCCAGGCATCTGCCTGACGGTGTCGGCGCCGGGCTTTCTCAATGGCCTCACGGCGCTCGCCAATGCGACGACCAACTGCTTCCCGATGATCCTGATTTCAGGATCGTCCGAGCGCGAGATCGTCGACCTGCAGCAAGGCGACTACGAAGAGATGGACCAGCTGGCCATCGCCAAACCCCTTTGCAAGGCGGCCTTCCGCGTGCTGCATGCCGCAGACATCGGCATCGGCGTGGCGCGCGCAATCCGTGCAGCGGTTTCCGGCCGGCCCGGCGGCGTCTATCTCGATCTGCCCGCCAAACTCTTCTCACAGGTGATGGACGCCGAGGCAGGCGCCAAATCGCTCGTCAAGGCCATTGACCCGGCCCCGGCCCAGATCCCGGCGCCGATCGCGGTCAAGCGCGCGCTTGATGTGCTCAGGAGCGCCAGGCGTCCCCTGATTATCCTCGGCAAGGGCGCCGCCTATGCGCAGGCGGATGACGAGATCCGTGCCCTGGTCGAGACGAGCGGCATTCCGTTCCTGCCGATGAGCATGGCCAAGGGCCTGTTGCCAGACACGCATCCACAGTCGGCGGGAGCGGCGCGCTCGACGGTGCTGAAAGACTCAGACGTCGTCATGCTGATCGGCGCGCGCCTGAACTGGCTGCTGTCGCACGGCAAGGGCAAGACCTGGGGCGCGCCCTACTCGAAGAAGTTCATCCAGATCGACATCGAGCCCAAGGAGATGGACTCAAACGTCGAGATCGCCGCTCCCGTGGTCGGCGACATCGGCTCCTGCGTGTCGGCGCTGCTTGAGGGTATGGGCAGCGACTGGCCATCGCCGCCGGCTGAGTGGATCGCGGCCGTCAACGCCAGGAAGGAAGAGAACATCGCCAAGATGGCGCCCAGGCTGATGAAGAATACGGCGCCGATGGACTTCCACAGCGCGCTCGGCGCATTGCGGACCATCGTCAAGGAGCGGCCGGACATCATCCTCGTCAACGAAGGCGCCAACACGCTCGATCTCGCGCGCGGCATCATCGACATTTACAAGCCGCGCAAACGCCTCGACGTCGGCACCTGGGGCGTCATGGGCATCGGCATGGGCTTTGCCATCGCGGCCGCGATAGAGACCGGCAAACCGGTGCTTGCGGTCGAGGGCGACAGCGCGTTTGGCTTCTGCGGAATGGAAGTGGAAACGATCTGCCGGTACCGCCTCCCGGTCTGCGTGGTCGTCTTCAATAATGACGGCATCTATCGCGGAACCGACGTCAACCCCTCGGGCGGCCCGGACGTTGCGACAACCGTCTTCGTCAAGGGCGCGCGCTACGACAAGATCATTGAAGCGTTCGGCGGCGTCGGCGCCAATGTGACGACGCCCGACGAACTCAAGCGCGCCGTCAACGAGGCGCTGGACTCCGGCAAGCCAACGCTCATCAATGCGGTGATCGACCCTGCGGCGGGCAGCGAGAGCGGCCGTATCGGCAATCTCAACCCGCAGAGCATGCTGCGCAAGAAATAACGACCCTCAATCGAGACGAGTGGCGCTCTCCAGCATCGGGCATCAACGGAGGACAGCAATGGCAAGACGCAAGGCGGCCGCTGCGAAGCCCAAAAAGATCGCGAGGAAATTTGTGAAAAAGGCGGTGGTGAGAGCAGTGACGAGCCGGCCCGCTCAGATCAAGGCCGGCCCCGCGGTCACTGCGCCATACAGCGATGGGTGGCCGGAGCTGCCGCCGCCGTCGACCGCGCCCTGGGGAGGAGCCGGCAAGGCCCTCGAGGGCGTGCGCGTGCTGGATTTCACCCACGTCCAGTCAGGCCCGACCTGCACCCAGTTGCTCGGCTACATGGGCGCGGACTGCATCAAAGTGGAGCGGCCCGGCGTCGGCGACATCACCCGCGGGCAACTGCGCGACGTAAAGGGGGCCGATAGTCTTTATTTCACGATGCTCAACGGCAACAAGCGCTCGATCACGATCGATTCCAAGCACCCCAAGGGGAGGGAAATCCTCGAACGCTTGATCAAGCACTGCGACGTGCTGGTGGAGAATTTTGCGCCGGGCGCCCTCGACCGCATGGGGCTCACCTGGGATTACATCCACAGAACCAACCCGCGCATGATCGTGGCGTCGGTGAAGGGCTTCGGCCCCGGTCCCTATGAGGACTGCAAGGTCTACGAGAACATCGCGCAATGCGCCGGCGGTTCGGCCTCCACCACCGGCTTCCGCGACGGGCCGCCGCTCGTCACCGGCGCGCAGATCGGCGATTCCGGCACCGGGCTGCACCTTGCGTTCGGCATCGTCACGGCGCTTTACCAGCGCATGCGCACGGGCCGCGGCCAGCGCGTGCTGTGCGCCATGCAAGACGGCGTGCTCAACCTGGCCCGCGTGAAGCTGCGCGACCAGCAACGCCTCGCCCACGGGCCGCTCACTGAATACAGCCAGTATGGCGAAGGCATTCCGTTCGGCAAGGCGGTGCCGCGCGCCGGCAACGACTCTGGCGGGGGACAGCCGGGATGGATCCTCAAATGCAAGGGCTGGGAGACCGACCCGGACGCTTACATCTATTTCATCACTCAGGCGCCGGTCTGGGGCGCGATCTGCGACTTGATCGGCAAGCCGGAATGGAAGACCGATCCGGACTATGCGACGCCGCCCGCGCGGCTGCCGCGGCTGCGGCACATCTTCAACACGATTGAAGAGTGGACCATGACCAAGACCAAGTTCGAGGTCATGGATATCTGCAATAAGTACGACATTCCGGTCGGCCCGATCTTGTCGATGAAAGAGCTTGCCGAGGAACCGTCATTGCGCGCGACTGGCACCGTCGTCGAAGTCGATCATCCGGTGCGCGGCAAGTACCTGACCGTCGGCAATCCGGTCAAAATGTCCGACTCGATTACCGAAGTGAGACGCGCCCCCTTGCTCGGCGAGCACACCGAGGAAATCCTCACCGAGGTGCTCGGCTATTCGGCCGAGGAAGTTGCCGCCCTCAAGAGTTCGGGCGCCATCACGCCATCTGAAAAGAAGGAAACCGAAGCGGCGTAGTATCGTAGGCGGGTTAGCCGAAGGCGTAACCCGCCGCCCAACGGCGGATTGCGCTGCGCTGATCCGCGCTAAACCCTGATTACTGAGGACTGGCATGCGTATCGTGGTTCACGGCCAACAGGCCTTCGGCAAGGCGGTGCTGGAAGCGCTGCTCAAGCGCGGCGATGACGTCATCGGCGTATACGTGGCGCCGGAAAAGCCGGGCCAGAAGGCCGATCCCTTGAAGGAGGCTGCGGTCGCCGCGAAGCTTCCGGTCTACCAGCCCGCCTCCTACCGTAAGCCAGAAGTGTGGGAAGAATTCCGCGCCCTCAAGCCGGACCTGCAAGTGATGGCGTTCGTCACCCTGTTCGTGCCGGAGGATTTTC
This sequence comes from Hyphomicrobiales bacterium, assembly GCA_021323775.1. GTDB lineage: Bacteria > Pseudomonadota > Alphaproteobacteria > Rhizobiales > Xanthobacteraceae > JAJPKK01. The sequence goes on along the minus strand of JAJPKK010000167.1, from coordinate 7,492 downwards.
TCAATATTCCCACCCACGGGTCGATCCAGTATCACCCCTCGCTGTTGCCAAAATACCGCGGCCCCAGCGCCATCAATTGGCCCATTATCCAGGGCGAGACCGAAACAGGACTGTCGATTTTCTGGCCCGACAACGGCCTCGATACCGGCGACGTGCTGCTCCAGAAGAAGACGCATATCGGCTTTGAGGACTCGCTTGGCTCGGTCTATTTCGATCGCCTGTTCCCGATGGGGGTCGAGGCGATGCTGGAGTCGGTCGATCTCGTCAAGGCAGGAAAGGCGCCGCGCATCAAGCAGGACGAGAGCCAGGCGACCTATGAGGGCCGCTGCACGGCCGACAATGCCCGTATCGACTGGGGCAAGCCGTGGCGCCAAATCCACAACCTTATCCGCGGCTGCAATCCGGCGCCGGGCGCCTGGACGACGCTCAACGGCAGCACCCTTCAGGTGTTCGAGGCAAAGCCATTGCCGGCGCGCGATCCCAAGGGGATCGGCGGCAAGATGGGCGAGATCGTCGCGGTCGACGCCGACGGCTTCACGGTTGTCTGCGCCGATGGCCGCATCAAAGTTTTGCGCGTAAAGCCGGCCGATGGCGGCAAGGTCGGGGCCGGAGATTACGCTGCCGCCGCCAAGCTCGCAGCGGGCGCCCGCCTTTCATGAATGCCCGTGCGCATGTTTTGGCCTCCTAAAACGCTCGCCGTTGAACGATAGTGTGAAATTCCCACGCCTGAGGAAATGAGCCCCAATGCCTGCCTCCCAGCACGCCAGTCCCAAATCAGACATCGAAATATCGCAGGCCGCCACGAAGCGCCGGATCGCCGACGTGGCGCGTGAACGCCTCGGCATCGCGCCCGAGAACCTCGAGCCTTATGGTCACTACAAGGCCAAGGTGTCGATCGATTACATCAAGACCCTGAAGGACAGGCCCAACGGCAAGCTGATCCTGGTGTCGGCGATTACGCCCACGCCCGCCGGCGAGGGCAAGACCACGACGACGGTCGGCCTCACGGATGCCCTCAGCCACATCGGCAAGAAGGCCATGCTGTGCCTGCGCGAGCCTTCGCTTGGGCCGTCCTTCGGCATGAAGGGCGGCGCGGCGGGCGGCGGCTACGCGCAGGTGATCCCGATGGAGGACATCAACCTCCATTTCACCGGCGATTTCCACGCCATCACCTCGGCCCATAACCTTCTGGCGGCGATGATCGACAACCACATCTATTGGGGCAATGCGCTTGGGCTCGACAGCCGCCGTGTCGCCTGGCGCCGGGTCATGGACATGAACGATCGCGCGCTGCGAGAAATCGTCTGCTCGCTCGGCGGCGTGGCCAACGGCTATCCGCGCGAGGCCGGTTTCGACATCACGGTGGCGTCGGAAGTGATGGCGATTTTCTGCCTCGCCCGCGACCTTGACGATCTCAAGCACCGGCTCGGGAATATCATTATCGGTTACACGCGCGAGCGCAAGCCGGTGCGTGCCTTAGACCTCAAGGCGCATGGAGCCATGACGGCTCTGCTCAGAGACGCGCTAGCTCCGAACCTCGTTCAGACCCTGGAAGGGACGCCGGCCTTCGTGCATGGCGGCCCTTTCGCGAACATCGCCCACGGCTGCAATTCGGTGCTGGCGACTACGACGGCGCTCAAGCTCAGCGACTACGTCGTGACCGAGGCAGGCTTCGGGGCCGACCTTGGCGGCGAAAAATTCATCGACATCAAGTGCCGCAAGACCGGCCTTGCGCCAGACTGCGTGGTGCTGGTCGCCACCATCCGGGCACTGAAAATGCACGGCGGCGTGAAGAAGGAGGACCTCAAGAGCGAAAACCTCGCAGCGCTCAAGTCCGGCATGGCGAACCTCGCACGCCACGTGGAGAACGTCCAGAAGTTCGGTCTTGTCCCGGTGGTTTCGATCAACCGGTTCTCAGCCGATACCCCGGCCGAAATCGAGCTCGTCCAAAAGGCTTGCGCGTCGCTCGGAGTCGAAGCCTTGATGGCCGATCATTGGGCGATGGGCGGCGAAGGCGCGGCCGAAGTCGCAAAGGCCGTAGTGCGCATTGCCGATTCCGGCAAGAGCAAGCTCAAGCTGCTCTATCCGGATGAAATGCCGCTATTGGAGAAAATCCGCACGATTGCCCGCGAAATCTACCGCGCTAAGGATATTTCCGCCGATAAAGCGGTGCGCGATCAGCTCGCCTCGTTCGAGGCCATGGGTTACGGCAAGCTGCCCGTCTGCATCGCCAAGACGCAGTACAGCTTTTCCACCAACCCGGATGTTAAGGGAGCGCCAACCGATCATACGATTTCAGTGCGGGAGGTGCGGTTGTCGGCGGGCGCCGAGTTCGTAGTGGCGATCTGCGGCGACATCATGACGATGCCCGGCCTGCCTAAGGTGCCTGCCGCCGACTCGATTGATGTCAGCCCGGATGGCAGGATCGTCGGATTGTTCTAGCCGCCGAGCTTGCGCGGGTATGATCTAGTGATAACTTTGGCATGAACGTTATCGACAAGCCCCAGACATCGCGGCGACGGCCGCGCGAAACCCCGAAAGGCCGCCAGGTCGATCCGCGCGCGCTCCTTGAGATCAAGGAGCTGCTCGGCGCGCGACCGCGCCGGCGCGATCTTCTGATCGAATTCCTCCATCTCATCCAGGATCGCTACGGCCACATTTCCGCGCCTCACCTTGCGGCGCTGGCAGATGAAATGAAGCTCGCGCAGGCCGAGGTTTATGAGGTTGCGACCTTCTACGCCCACTTCGACGTGGTGAAGGATGGCCCCGTGCCCCCTCCCATCACCGTGAGGGTCTGTGACAGCCTGTCCTGCGCCATGGCGGGGGCCGAAAAGCTCCTCGCGGCATTACCCGGAAAGCTCGGCCCTGGTGTGCGGGTTCTGCGCGCGCCGTGCATGGGCGCCTGCGACCGGGCTCCGGTCGTGGCAGTCGGCCACGTGCAAGTGCCGCACTCCGCGCCCGACAAGGTTGCAGCCGCCGTGGCTGAGGGCTCCCACGCCCACGCGTACCGCGGCGGCAAAGACCTTGCGGCTTACGAGGCCGAGGCGGGCTATGCGCTCCTGCGGTCATGCCTTGCTGGCAAGCGCACTCGTGAAGAGATCATCAAGGCAGTGAGCGACGCCGGCCTGCGCGGGCTCGGCGGCGCCGGTTTTCCGACCGGGCGCAAATGGACTCTGGTGCGGGCGGAGCCGCCGCCGCGCTTGATGGCTGTCAACGCCGATGAGGGCGAGCCCGGCACCTTCAAGGATCGCTACTACCTGGAGCGCGATCCCCATCGCTTTATCGAGGGCATGTTGATCGCAGCGTGGGTAGTCGAGGCCGCCGCGGCCTATATCTATCTGCGCGATGAGTACCCGGAAATCCGGCTGATGCTCCTGCAAGAGCTTGCCAAGGTCGAAGCAGCGGGCCTTACCAGATATACCCGGCTTGAGCTTCGCCGCGGCGCCGGCGCCTATATCTGCGGCGAAGAGTCCGCGATGATCGAATCGATCGAGGGCAAACGCGGCCTGCCGCGCCATCGGCCGCCTTACGTCGCCCAGGTCGGCCTGTTCGGCCGGCCGACATTGGAGCAGAACGTCGAGACGCTCTACTGGGTCCGCGACATCGTGGAAAAGGGCGCCCCTTGGTTCACCTCATACGGCCGGCGCGACCGCAAGGGGCTGCGGAGTTTCTCGGTGTCGGGCCGGGTCAAAAATCCGGGCGTCAAGCTGGCGCCTGCGGGCGTCAGCGCGCGGGAGCTGATCGACGAATACTGCGGCGGCATGGCGGAGGGGCACACCTTCAAGGCCTATCTGCCGGGCGGCGCATCCGGCGGGATATTGCCAGCCAGCATGGCGGACTTGCCGCTCGATTTCGGCGCCCTGGAGCCCTATGGTTGCTTTGTCGGGTCGCATGCCGTTGTGGTCCTGTCGGACCAGGACGATATAAAGGCGGTAGCGCTCAATCTGATGAAGTTCTTCGAAGACGAGAGTTGCGGCCAGTGCACGCCCTGCCGGGCGGGGACCGAGAAGGCCGCGAAGCTGATGGCGAACGGGCCGTGGGATGGCTCGCTGTTGACGGAGCTTGCGGCTGCCATGCGCGACGCTTCGATTTGCGGTCTCGGCCAGGCAGCGCCCAATCCGCTGCTCTGTGTGCTGAAATACTTTCCGGAGGAGCTGAAGAAGCCGCTCGGAAGTTGGCAATGATGGCGATGCCGGAAATGCCGTAGGGTGGGCAAGGCGAAGCGCGCCCACCCCCGGTCACGTTGGGGTGGGCATGCTTCCCTTTGCCCGCCCTGCGGTTCGTAGCCCGGGTTGGGCGAAGCGAAACCCGGGAACAGCGTCGCCGCGTGGACAAGGGGATCCCGGATTTCGCTTCGCTCAATCCGGGCCACGGTCCTACGGACCAACAGGGTGATGGCATGAGCAAGATCGAGCCCAAACCGTCGACCGTGAAATTCACCCTCGATGGCCGCGAGGTCGAAGCGCGCGCGGATGAGACCATCTGGCAGGTGGCCCGCCGGCTCGGCACCGAGATTCCGCATCTGTGCTACTCGCCCGAGCCCGGTTACCGCGCGGACGGCAATTGCCGCGCCTGCATGGTGGAGATCGAAGGCGAGCGGGTGCTGGCCGCGAGCTGCATCCGCAGGCCCGCAAGCGGCATGAAGGTGAACACCGCCTCCGACCGCGCCCGCGCAGCGCGCAAAATGGTGTTCGACCTGTTGATCTCGGATCAGCCCGACCGCGCGACCGCGGCGCATGATCCATCCTCGAAATTCTGGTCATGGGCGGACCGCATGGGCATCTCGGTCGGGCGGTTTCCGAAACGGAATCACCCGCAGCCCGACCGCAGCCACACCGCGATGGCGGTCAATCTCGACGCCTGTATCCAGTGCAATCTGTGTGTCCGCGCGTGCCGCGAAGTCCAGGTCAACGACGTCATCGGCATGGCGGGGCGCGGCCATGGCGAAAAGATCGTGTTTGATTTCGACGACCCGATGGGCGCGAGCACCTGCGTGGCCTGCGGCGAATGCGTGCAGGCCTGCCCCACCGGCGCCCTGATGCCGGCGACGCTGGTCGACGCCAACAATGTCCGCAGCGCTTATCCGGATCGCGAAGTCCACTCGGTGTGCCCCTATTGCGGCGTCGGCTGCCAGATCACCTATCACATCAAGGACGACAAGCTTCTCTACGTGACCGGCAAGGACGGCCCCGCCAATCACAACCGGCTGTGCGTGAAAGGCCGCTTCGGCTTCGACTACGTGCACCATCCGGAACGACTCACGCAGCCGATGATCCGTCGCGAGGGCGTGCCCAAGCGGGTCGACGAGGTCGTCGATCCGCGCAATCCCTGGACCCATTTCCGGCCTGCCACCTGGGAGGAGGCGCTGGAGCGCGCCGCCGCCGGGCTCAAGCGCATCCGCGACCAGCATGGGAGCCGCGCGCTCGCGGGCTTCGGATCGGCCAAAGGTTCGAACGAGGAGGCCTATCTCTTCCAGAAGCTGGTGCGCACCGGCTTCGGCTCCAACAATGTCGATCATTGCACGCGGCTTTGCCACGCGTCATCGGTGGCGGCGCTGATGGAAGGCATCGGCTCGGGGGCCGTGACGGCGACGTTCAACGAATGCGGCAACTCCGACGTCATCATCGTGATCGGCGCGAATCCGGCCGAAAATCACCCCGTTGCCGCGACCTTCTTCAAGCAGGCGGCGAAGCGCGGCGCCAAGCTGATTGTGATGGATCCGCGCGGCCAGGCGCTCAAGCGCCACGCCACCCACATGCTGCAGTTTCGCAACGGCGCCGACGTCGCGATGCTCAACGCGCTCCTCAATGTCATCATCACGGAGGAGCTCTACGACCGGCAATACGTGCAGACCTTCACCGAGGGCTTCCCGCAGCTCGCCGAGCACATCAAAGACTTCACGCCCGAGCAGATGGCGCCGATCTGCGGCATCGATGCCGACACCCTGCGCACCGTCGCCCGCACTTATGCGCGCGCGCGCTCGGCGATGATCTTCTGGGGCATGGGCGTATCGCAGCACACCCACGGCACGGACAATGCGCGCTGCCTGATTGCGCTGGCGCTGATCTGCGGCCATGTGGGACGGCCCGGCACTGGCCTGCATCCGCTGCGCGGCCAGAACAATGTCCAGGGCGCGTCGGATGCCGGCCTCATTCCGATGTTTTTCCCGGATTACAAGTCCGTCGAGGACCCGAATGTCCGCGCCCGCTACGAGACGGCGTGGGGCACGACGCTTGATCCCAAGCGCGGCCTGACCGTGGTCGAGATCATGGATGCGATCCATCGCGGCGAGATCAAGGGCATGTACATCATGGGCGAAAATCCCGCGATGTCCGACCCTGACCTCAACCATGCCCGTGAAGCGCTGGCGCATCTCGATCATCTGGTGGTTCAGGACCTGTTCCTCACCGAAACCGCCGCCTATGCAGACGTGATCCTGCCAGCCTCCGCGTGGCCCGAGAAGGACGGCACGGTGACCAACACGAATCGCCAGGTGCAGATGGGCCGGCGGGCGCTGCCGCTGCCGGGCGACGCCAAGGTTGACTGGTGGATCATCCAGGAGATCGCGCGACGCATCGGGCTTGACTGGAACTACGCCCATCCGGGCGAGATCTATACCGAGATGGCGTCACTGATGCCGTCGCTCGACAATATTTCCTGGGACCGTATCGACCGCGAGGATGCCGTCACCTATCCGTGCGATGCGCCGGATCAGCCCGGGCACGACGTGGTGTTCGACAAGGGTTTTCCGCGCCCGGGAGGGTTCGGAAAACTTGTGGCGGCGAAGCTCTCGCCGCCAGACGAGACGCCCGATGCGGAATTCCCGATGGTGCTCACCACCGGCCGCCAGCTCGAGCATTGGCACACGGGCGCCATGACGCGGCGCGCGAGCGTGCTCGACACGCTGGAGCCCGCGGCAGTGGCGTCCCTCTCGCGCGGCGAGATCGCCCGCCTCGGCATCGCGCCGGGCGACAGGGTGCGGGTGACCACGCGGCGCGGCACGGTGGAGCTTGCGGCGCGCCAGGACGACGCGATTCCGGACGGCGTGGTGTTCATCCCGTTCGCTTACGTCGAGGCCGCCGCCAACCTCCTCACCAACCCGGCGCTCGATCCGTTCGGGAAGATTCCGGAGTTCAAGTATTGCGCCGCCCGGGTGGAGCGGGTCGAGGTGAGGGAGGCGGCGGAGTAGGGAAGTAGGTCCGGAAGGCGGATTAGAGCAGCGTAATCCGCCATTGGGTACAAGGGGCGGCGGGCTAAGAGAACCGCCCTGCGCGCCAGCTCTCGCCATTGTCGCGCGCAGGGCCTGATCCGAGTCCTTGCTCGCGATGCCTACACCTCGATTTCAGTCGTAAGCCGCGGTTTACTTTCCCAAATAGAGGCGTCGGAGCGTTGAGGCTCGGCAGGGAAAATGATTCGTCTCCTAAGACGTTCCGTCGCGCTTGCCGCCGGCGCCTAATGGGCCTATCTTACTTTCGTCTTACCAGTTTCATGC
>JAJPKK010000155.1 GCA_021323775.1 Hyphomicrobiales bacterium | reverse complement strand
TTGCCTATTTCGAGAAGGAGGTGAAGCCGCACTGGCCGGATGCGTGGATCGACTTCTCGAAGACCAAGGCCGGCTACGAGATTCCCATCAACCGCCATTTCTATGTCTACGAGGCCCCCCGCCCCCTCGCCGACATCGAGCGCGACATCAAGAAGCTCGAAGGCGAGATTCTGGACATGCTGAAGGACGTGGCGTGATGGCCAAGCCCTATCCTTCCTATAAGCCGTCGGGCGTTCCTTGGCTTGGCAATATTCCATCCCACTGGGCCATTGGGCGTCTGAAGTTTTCCGCTACCTCACGCGCGAGCAATGTTGACAAACACATCAAGGATGACGAACTCCCGGTCGAGCTTTGCAATTACGTTGACGTCTACAACAACGACTTCATCACGTCCGAATTGACGTTCATGAAGGCATCGGCGACAGAGCCGGAGATCGAGCGCTTTGAAATAAAGAAGGGCGACGTTCTCATAACCAAGGACAGCGAGTCATGGGATGACATCGCGGTTCCGGCGATGGTTGCCGAGGACCTTGGTGGCGTCCTGTGCGGCTATCATCTGGCAATTATTCGGTCTCTGCCTGGTAAGTTTCACGCGGGTTATCTGTTCCGTCTCTTTTGCTCTGAAATGCTGAATTACCAGTTCAAGATCGAGGCAAACGGCGTCACGCGGTTCGGACTTCCGACCGCCGCGATCGACAACGCCTTGCTATTGCGCCCGCCGCTCCCTGAGCAGGAGCTGATCTCCGAGTACATCGACCGCGAGACGGCGCGGATCGATGCGCTGATCGACAAGAAACGGCGCTTGTTGGAGTTGCTGGAGGAGAAGCGCCTCGCGGTCATCACCCACGCCGTCACCAAGGGCCTCGACCCAAACGCGCCCATGAAGGACAGCGGCATCGACTGGCTCGGCCAGATTCCGGCGCATTGGGGTTTGAAAAGGCTCAAGTTTACAGGGCAGCTTTATGACTGCAAACACGTAACGCCTACCTATACGAACGACGGTTACCCGCTAGTCAGCACAGGAGAGATTAAGCCATTCACGATTAGCTTCAGCAGTGCTCGCCTCGTCTCGGAAGATGATTTCGTTAATATGACCGAAGGCGGACGCCTTCCAGTACGAGGTGATATCATTTATAGCAGGAACGCTTCAATCGGCTCTGCCGCGCGCGTCACAGATCAGCCTCCATTCTGCATGGGGCAAGATATTTGTCTCGTGCGCCCTTCTGATTTCCGCTCAGACTTTTTGGAATTTGCGTTGAACAGCAAGGCGGTGCTTGGCCAAATTGATTCCATGACTGTGGGTTCTACCTTTAGGCGCATCAATGTTGATCGAATACGGAACTATTGGCTCCCTCAGCCGCCTCACAATGAGCAGAAGATGATTGTTGAGTACTTGGAACAGTTTGGAGCGCGACTGCACCGGATTGTGGGGGCAATCACATCAGCGATCGAGCACCTTACCGAATACCGCTCTGCCCTCATCACCAATGCCGTCACCGGCAAGATCGACGTGCGCGGCGAGGTTGCGAAGGAGGCCGCAGCATGAGCAACCGCGGCAAGCATTCGGAAGCACGGTTCGAGGACGCGATCGAGATCGCGCTCACCGCGCGCGGCTACGAAAAGCGCTTGCCTGAGGCCTACGCCGCCAAGACCGGCCTCTTCCCCGCCGACGTCGCGGCCTATGTCAAGGCGTCCCAGCCGAAGAAGTGGCAGTCCCTCGCCGATTTGCAGGGCGACGCCGCCGAAAGCGTGCTGCTCGATGCGCTGGTGAAGGAGCTGGCGTCGAAAGGCGCGCTCCATGTGCTGCGCCACGGCTTCAAGTGCTTCGGCAAGACCTACCAGATGGCGGCGTTCAAGCCTGCCAGCGGCATGAACCCGGACACGATCGCCGCCTACGCGCAGAACATCCTCACCATTGCCCGGCAGGTCAAATTCAGTCCCGAGACGGCGCAGAGCGTCGATGTCGTGCTCGCCGTCAACGGCATCCCCGTCGTAACCCTGGAGCTCAAGAACCCCATGACGGGGCAGACGGTCGAGAACGCCAAGCACCAGTACGCCAGCGACCGCGACCCGCGCCTGCCCCTGTTCCGTTTCAAGGAGCGCGCGCTCGTCCACTTCGCGGTCGATCCCGACCTCGTGTTCATGACGACGAAGCTCGAAGGCAAGGACACGCAATGGCTGCCCTTCAACCGCGGGCACAACAACGGCGCCGGCAATCCCCCCGCTGCCGACGGCAATTACCGCACCGCCTATCTGTGGGAGGAGACCCTTGCGCGCGACAGCCTGCTCGACATCCTCGCGCGCTATCTCCATCTGGAGGTCAAGGAGCGCCAGATCCGCACTGACACGGGCGTGAGGACGGTCGCTAAGGAAACGATGATCTTTCCGCGCTGCCATCAGCTCAAGGCCGTCCGCAAGCTTGTTGAGCACGCCCGCGCCAATGGCGCCGGGCACAATTACCTGATCCAGCACTCGGCCGGCTCCGGCAAATCCAACTCCATCGCCTGGCTCGCGCACCATCTCGCGGGTCTGCACGACGGCAACGACCGCAAGGTCTTCGATTCGGTCGTCGTCATCACCGATCGCCTCGTCCTCGATCAGCAGCTTCAGGACACGATCTATCAGTTCGAGCACAAGCGCGGCGTGGTCGAGAAGATCGACGAAGACACCCAGCAGCTCGCCAAGGCCCTCGCCGGCGGCGTTCCCATCGTGATCTCGACCATCCAGAAATTTCCCTTCATCGCCCAGGCCATCAACACCATGGCAAAGAAGGGCGAGACGGTCGCCATCGACACCGCGGGCCGCCGCTTTGCCGTTATCGTTGACGAGGCGCATTCGTCATCGACGGGAGAGACGGCGCAGGCCCTGCGCGGGATTCTGAACAAGGAGGGCATCGAGGCGGCCGTCGCCGCGCAGATTCTCGACGACGAGGACGACAGCGGGCTTTCGCCCGAGGCGCGCGAGAACATGCTCCGCGACATGGCCAAGCGTCCGCGCCAGCCCAACCTCTCCTATTTCGCCTTCACCGCCACGCCGAAGTTCAAGACCAAGGCGATCTTCGACGAGCCGGGCGACGACGGCCGCTCGCCCTTCCACCTCTACAGCATGCGCCAGGCCATCCAGGAAGGCTTCATCATGGACGTGCTGGCGCACTACACCACCTACAAGGCCTATTTCGGTCTTGTGAAGCAGGTCGCCGACGATCCGGAAGTGCCCGAGAGCAAGGCGGCGAAGGCGCTGGCCCGGTTTCTTTCCCTCCACCCCTACAATCTGCGCCAGAAGGTGGAGGTTATCGTCGAGCACTTCCGCAATCACACCCGGCACAAGATCGGCGGGCGGGCCAAGGCCATGGTGGTGACGGGCTCGCGCCTGCATGCCGTCCGCTACAAGCTCGAAATCGACAAGTATGTCCGCGAGAAGGGCTATGCCGGCGTGAAGACGCTCGTCGCTTTCTCCGGCGAGGTGGTTGACGACTTGCTTCCGGACAAGAAATTCACGGAAGTCTCGATGAACGGCGGCATCCGCGAAAGCGAGCTGCCCGCGAAGTTCAACACCGAGGAATATCAGGTCCTGATTGTCGCCGAGAAGTACCAGACCGGCTTCGATCAGCCTCTCCTGCACACGATGTATGTCGATAAGCGGCTCGACGGCGTGCAGGCCGTGCAGACGCTCTCCCGCCTCAATCGCAAAGCGCCGGGCAAGGATGACACCTTCGTCCTCGATTTCGTCAATGAGCGCGAGGACATCCTCAAGGCCTTCAAACCCTACTACGAGGCGACCGGGATCGGCGACATGCCGGACGCGCACCAGCTCTACAGTCTGCAGCACGAGCTTGAAGCGTCGTTCGTCATCGACAAGGCCGAAATCACGCAGTTCTGCGAAATCTGGTACCGCAACCGCAGAGAACCCACGGCCGGCGAGCACAAGCAGCTCAACGGCATCCTCGACAAGGCGGTTTCGCGCTTCGAGCAGCTTTTCGATGAGGACAAGGACAAGTTCAAAGGCAAGCTCATCAGCTTCCGCAACCTTTATGGGTTTTTGGCGCAGATCATCCCGTATCAGGATTCCGACCTGGAGAAGCTCTACGCCTACGCGCGTTTCCTGCTCCTGAAGCTGCCGCGCCGCGCGGATGGGCCGGGCTACGAGCTTGAGGACGAGGTGGCCCTGCGCTTCTACCGGCTCCAGAAGATCAGCGAGGGCCATATCGGTCTCGAAGAAGGCGAGGCCGAGCCGCTCAAGGGGCCGACGGAGGTCGGAACCGGAAGCTACCAGGACAAGGACATCCCGCTCTCCCGCCTGGTCGACAAGCTGAATGACCGGTTCGGCACCGACTTCAAGCAGGCCGACCAGCTCTTCTTCGACCAGGTTGCCGAGACCGCCGCCGGGAACGAGACCCTGAAAACCGCCGCTCAGGCCAACACGCTCGACAACTTCAAGCATGTCTTCGACCGTATGCTCGAAGGGTTCTTCGTCGACCGCATGGAAGGCAACGAGGAGATATTCGACAGGATCATGAACGATCCGGCATTTCGGAACCTCGCCTCCGAGCAGCTCATGCGGGAGGTTTACGAGCGGCTGCGCAATCGCGAGCCTCCGGCCGCGAGGGCGTGAGAGCGCCTTTGCTTTCGGGAATAGTTATTCACAACGGTAGCCGGCTCTCCGGCGCGGGTGGACACTCCCTATTTTGTGTCCCTAATGCGTCACCCGCTGATTTTTGAGACTTAAAATGGCGGCTGAGGACACAAAAATCTTTTTGATTTTCAGTAGCTTAGTTGGTGCCCAGGGGCGGAATCGAACCACCGACACCGTGATTTTCAGTCACGTGCTCTACCAACTGAGCTACCTGGGCGCGGGCTCGCCGCCGCGAAGCCGCGACAGGAGCGCTGGGCCTTATAAAGGCTCGGTCACATCCTGTCCAGAACGGTCGCAAGATCGTGTCGTAAGCACATGAGTTGTCCGGATTTGGCGGCGCACGAGTTGTCCGGTTTTCCGCCCCTTGGGGGCGAATCGAATGAACCGGGCGACGTGGCTACCGGACCGGAGGCTGCAGGATCTGGCAATGGCTGAACAGTTGATCGGATGCTGCTCAGCCATGGGGCCGCCCAAGCGCCCATTGGCGGATGCGGCATCCCGATACAAGGTCCCCAGGACAGAGCCGCCTCGCCACATTTCTATCGTTGCCGCTCGTCCGGACCCGGCAGGCGCCCCTCCCCATCATCGTCTTCGACCGAGGGGACCGCATAGGCGCCCGACAGCCAGCGGTACAAGTCCACGTCGGCGCAGCGGCGTGAGCAGAACGGACGAAAACGCTCGACCTGCGGCTTGCCGCAGACAGGGCAGGGTTTCGTTTGGCTGAGGGAACTCATGCAGGTGAATCTAAGGTTCGCTTAGCCCGGCCGCGAGAGGAGACGATTCGGATCGTAAGGGCGTTTTTGTGTACATATATGCTTCTGAGAGGGCGCGCTGGTTATGGGCCGCCCGCAGACGGGTAAGACCAGAAAATGACCCAAGACAGCGAAAAGAAAGTCTTTCGGGTCCTGCAGCTCAAGTTTACGCTGCCGACCTCAGACCCCAGCCAGTTCGTGGGGCTTATCAAGGCTACCGCCCCTTACTACGAACTCTTCGGCAGCAGGCAGGTGCGCCTCCTCCAGAATGTCGACAACCCGTCGCAGTTCTTGCAGATCATCGATTACGAGGTTCACGAGACGCTCGAGACGAGCCGCCAGCAGATCGCCGGCGATCCCCGGCTGCAGGCCTTTCTGCAGGCTTGGCGGCAGATGTTTCCGGGCACAGTCGAGGTCGATGTTTTCCGCGAAGTGGAAGCTTAAAGCGGCTTGCCACACCCCTCGCCTTCTGGAAGGCATAGGACAGGCGCCCACGTGCAAGCAGCGAATTCCCACTGGCCAGCGCGGTTGTTGCTATTGCGTCATAAATTTTGAGAGCGTCATTCCGGAGCGCGTGCGCAACCGGCGAGTGCGGAATCCATGTCCCGCGCCGCGATAATAGGTTCCGGGCTCGCCGCATGCGATCTCGGGTTGCCCGAGATCGGCGCTATAAGATGCGCACAATCGGCATGGTCCGACAGACTCACCAGCCGATGATGCGCGATGGCGCCCGGAACGACTCTGACGCAGCAGGATTACGCCGAGTTGAGCCAGCCGACGTGGATCGGAAATCCTTCGCCCGCAAGCAATGCGACGGTTTCATAAAGCGGCAGGCCGACCACATTGGTGTAGGAGCCAACCAGCTTGACAATGAATGTGCCGGCCAAGCCCTGAGCCGCATAGCCGCCGGCCTTGCCGCGCCATTCTCCGGAACCCAGATAGCTGTCGATATCCTCGGACGACAGCCGCTTGAAGCGCACGCGCGTCTCGACCACCCGTTGACGATACTTCCGCTTGGGCGTGACGAGGCACAACGCCGTATAAACGCGGTGATTGCGGCCCGACAGCAGCCTCAGGCACTGCGCCGCCTCGTCGATCAGCTCGGGCTTGGGCAGGATGCGGCGGCCGACCGCCACCACGGTATCGGCGGCGAGGATGAACGCGCCATACACATCGTCGTCGTCGCCTATTCCGGCGAGCGCCGTGGCGGCTTTGGTATGCGCCAACCTATTGGCGCATACGCGCGGAAGTTCCCCCTTAAGGGGCGTCTCGTCGATATCGGCAGGACGCAGCGCATCGGGTTCGATGCCGGCCTGGTTGATCAGGGCGACACGGCGCGGCGAACCGGACGCGAGGACTAGTTTAGGCCGGTCCAGCATGGGGTGGTTTGATTTCATCTGAACACGCTTTAGCCGAAACAACTTAGACACTCAACCAGGCAGCTTTAGCGCCCCTTGACATGGGTTGGCCATCTATTCGTTGCCCAGTGGCGCTGCGCCGAAGCGCTCTTTGATGCGGCGCAGCAGCAGATCGCGAACGGCCCGATAGGCATCGAGGCGCTGCTCGCGATTGCCCTCCTGGATGGCGGGATCGGGGGTCGGCCAGTATTCGACCTCCGCAGCAACCCGGCGCGTCAGCTCGAGGGCCTTATGGTGTGCTTCCGGGGCGAGCGTGACAATGAGATCGAAGTTGAGGCCTTCCCAGTCTTCAAGCTCATCGAACGTCATCGGACGATGCTTTGCGATGTCAAGACCGATCTCCTCCATGACGGCGACCGCGAAGGGATCGAGCTCGCCGCGGCGCACGCCCGCCGAACCCGCATAGCAGACGCGCCCGAACATATGCCGGAACAACGCCGCCGCCATGGGCGAGCGCACCGAATTGAGCCCGCAAGCGAAGAGCACCGCCTGTGGGCGCGCCCGACCCGGCATGCCTCATCCCTTCCAATGAAGCACGGTGATGAGCGTGAACAGCCGCCGCGCCGTATCGAAGTCCAGAGCGACCTTGTCCTTGAGCCGCTCGATCAGAAGCTCTGAGCCCTCGTCGTGCAACCCCCGCCGTCCCATGTCGATCGCCTCGATCTGGCTCGGCGTCGCGGTGCGGATCGCCTGATAATAGCTCTCGCAAACCAGGAAATAGTCCTTCACGAGCCGGCGAAATGGCGTGAGCGACAGATGATGGGCGACGACGGGATGGTCGTCCTCGGTGCGGATATCGAAGATGAGGCGGTTGCCCGCGAGCTGAAGCTTGAGACAATAGGGTCCGCCGTCATGTCCGACGGGCGCGAACGAATTCTGCTCCACCAGGTCGTAGATTGCGACGGCGCGTTCGTGCTCGATGTCCCGGTTGCCGGGGCCGATACTGTCCTCGTCGAGAACGACCTTGACAAGACGCTTGCCGTCTGCGCCCGCGCTCATCGGCGGTTGATCCTGACCGCGACCGACCGCGCATGGGCGGCGAGCCCCTCCGCCTCGCCAAGCGCGATGACGGCCGGACCGAGCTGCGCGAGCTGTGCTGGCCCGCATTTCAGGATCGAGGTGCGTTTCATGAAATCGAGCACGCCCAATCCGGAAGAAAACCGCGCGGAACGCGCAGTTGGCAGGACGTGATTGGAGCCCGCCACATAATCGCCGATCGCCTCGGGCGTGTGCGCGCCGAGAAAGATCGCGCCGGCATTTCGCACTTTGGCCGCGAGGCGTTCGGCGTCATCAGCAATGATCTCCAAATGCTCGGGCGCCACCGCATCGATCAACGGCACGGCTTCATCAAGATGGCGCACCAGGATGACGGCGCCGAAGCTGCGCCACGAGTCCCGCGCCACCTCTGCGCGGGGAAGCGTTGCAAGCTGTGCTTCGACGGCGCGCTCAACATCGCCGGCGAGCCGGGCATCGTCGGTGATCAGGATCGGCTGAGCCGCCGAGTCGTGCTCGGCTTGGGCCAACAGGTCGGCGGCGATCCAGTCCGGATTGGCGCCGCCGCCGGCGAGAATCAGCACCTCCGAAGGGCCCGCGATCATGTCGATGCCGACCTTGCCGAAGACCAGCCGTTTAGCTGCCGCCACATAGGCATTGCCGGGTCCGACGATCTTGTCGACCGGCGCGATGGTGGCGGTGCCATAGGCCAGCGCCGCTACGGCCTGAGCGCCGCCCACACGATAGATTTCATCTACTCCGGCGATTCTCGCGGCGGCCAGCACCAGCGGGTTGACGACACCATCCGGCGCCGGCACCACCATGACGACGCGGGGCACGCCGGCGACCTTGGCCGGCACCGCATTCATCAGCACCGAGGACGGATAGGCGGCAGTGCCGCCCGGCACGTAGAGACCGACAGCAGCAATCGCGGTCCAACGCCAGCCAAGCTCGACACCGAGCGCATCGGTAAAGCGTTCGTCGCTCGGCGCCTGCCGGCGGTGATAGGCCTCGATGCGATCGCGCGCCAACGCAAGCGCGTCGCGCGCGGTGCGATTGCAGGACGCAAAAGCATCGTCGACTTCAGCTCCCGTGACGCGCAGGCTTGATGCCGCGGCGTCGATGCGATCGAATTTGCGCGTATAGGCGACCAGGGCTTCGTCGCCGCGCGCCGCCACATCGGCAATGATGGCGCGCGCCGCTTCTTCCACGTCCGCGGCGGCTTCGCGCTTGGCGGCAAGAAACGCGGCGAAGCGCGAGGTAAAATCCTCCGCGTTATGGTCGAGACGGATCGGCATAGCTCAAGCTTCCCCTCGCAGGAGGACTGCGGGACGCATAGCAAATGGCGCTGTTATCTACCATTGGCTTCATCGGAACACGGAGGAAAAGCATAACCCGCGGGATGACGCCCGCGGGTTATGCTTTTTTAAGCCGTTGTCCTTTATCTCACTTGCCCTGCCTGCCGCCGCTTTGTGGCATGGGGGGCCGCGGCATGCCTGGCATTTGCTGCTCCGTGACGCCGCCGCGCGGCGCCTGACCTGTGGTTTCGTTCGCGCCGGCGAGACCAAAGCTCGACGGATCGAGGCCAAGCGCCATAATGGTCGGCAGATCGAGCTGCCCGGTTTGCCAAGTGATGTTCTGCGATTTCTGAAAGTCCTTGAGGGCCGCCTCGGTGTCCGGTCCCCACTCGCCGTTCACGCGGACCGCGCTATGTCCCCGAGCCTCGAGCGCCTGCTGTATCTGATGCACCTGGCTCGAACTCAGTTGCTGCGGCGAAATCTGATAACCGGCCAGCACCTGCGAGGAATCCGATGAGTCCGGAGATGTGCGCGATTGCGGCTGCATATGTTGTCCGGTCGCGGACTGTCCGTTCAGACCGCCCTGCTGGGCGACAGCCGGTCCCGACAGCGCCGCGACTGCCAGCGCCGCCAGCATTGCTTTATGCATGATTGTCTCCTGTTGGCTGCGGTCAGAACGCAGGCCTCAACCTTGGTGTTTCCAGGAACCGCGGCGAGCGTTCCGCGGCAAACGGTCACCGACGCGTGGCGGATGCTTGAGAACAAGACGCGCCGCCTGCCGCGGGGGCGAATCGCAAGCACGGGAATAAAATGACTCGGAGCAGATTCGGGTCGGGTTGAGGCGCTTCGCTTTCTCTCACGGTCGTGGCCGGGCTTGTCCCCGCCACCCCGATTGTTCTTGCTCTGTGCCTCAGCATTCGGGTCGCCGGGACGAGCCCGGCGATGACACGGGCGGCGATTCAATGCGACCGAAATACGCTCCAAAGAAATGACCGGAAAACTGTCACCCCGCGGGCGCCACAGTCCCGCGGCAGCGTCTGCTGCATCTGCCCCTACGCCGTCCTGACGTCATCGACATCGTCAGTGTGGATCGGGCGGCATGTCTCCGTCCACACCGGGCCGAGATCGACCAACTCGCATTCCAGGCATTCGACCTCGAGCCGCAGGGCGGCGCCGCCAGAAAAGATTAAAGTGACCACGCCGCCTGGCGGGTCACTCTCGTCGAACTCGACCGCGAGCAGGTTGAACATCGCTCGCTTGTCCTTGCAATTGACATTGCGGCACTTGATGCTGTTGACGCGGTCGAACCGCAGCGCCGTGCGGCGGCGCTGGAATTGCGCGCGCTCACAGAGCGACCCCGCCCAGTCGAACCGGGCCAAACTCATCACGAGCCGCTTTTCCGCAGGCCGCCAATGCACGTCGCCGACACTCAGCGTTGCATCCTGCAGGTGTGTGGAAACAACCTCGAGGTCGTCCCGGTCGAGGGCAACGAGCTTGAGGAGTTCCATGGGGGTTCCTCCCTGGGAAACTTCATTCTTGCCGTAATTAGGGTCGAATTTTTGCGTGCGCAAGGCGGGCGCGCAATAGAAATTTTCCGATCATCGGCCCTCGATTCCCTCCTGGCGCCGGCCGATGAAGCCGTGTGCCGGGGACTGCGGGGCCGCCGCTTTGCGGGCCCATTCCCCGGACGCAGCGTTCATTTTTCGCGATGAGGCTTCGCGTCCCTGAACCCGCGCAGCACAGATGATCCGAAGGCGCAATCTGCCGCGAGCCGCGGCGCAGCGCGCCGCGCTATTGCGCTACCCTTGCGCGCCATCCAGATCGTGCGTGCGCCGCTCGATGAAGGTGCTGCTCAGCACCGAATAGACGAGTTCGCCGCGCTGGTTGGTGCCGGTATGGCGGGCGACGCGCAGTCCGACCTCGGGGCGATTGGCGGCCGTCCGCAATTCCACGATTTCCTGGGCGAACGTGATGGTGTCGCCCACATAGACGGGCCTCGGCCATTTAAGATCGCGCAGGCCTGGTGACGGCCCGGTCTTCGCCACCGGCTCGCCGCGCTGGCGCCGGTCCGCTTGCTCGCGGTGGCGCGCCAGCACGACGTGGCGCAAGCAAATTGCCGCGGTGTGCCACCCCGATGCGCAGAGCGCGCCGAAATGCGAGCGCGCCGCCGCCTCCTCGTCGAGGTGAAAAGGCTGCGGGTCGAATTCCCGCGCGAACGCCTTGATTTCCTCAGCCGTGAATGTGTGCCTGCCGACTTCCGTGCGGTTGCCGACCCTCAGATCCTCGAAATAGGTCATCTCGCCGCCTCAATCCCGCCGGCCACTTTGCGCCGCCCGAACATCAGGGTCGCGCGCATCTCCATCACCGCCTTGCCGTCGCCATTGACCATGCGGCTGCGAAAATTGACCAGCCCCATCTCGGGGCGGCTCTTCGATGGCCGTGCGCCGACGATCTCAACCCGCAATGTGAGGCTGTCGCCCGCGCGCACCGGCGCAAGATAGCGTATTTCCTCGACCCCGGGGCTGCCCATCGACGTGCTGTCGCGCAGAACGCCGTCGGCGAACAGACGCATATGCATGCACACGATGTGCAGGCCCGACGCGAACAGGCCGCCCACAATGGTGTTTTGTTGGGCGGCCTCGTCGAGATGCATGGGCTGGGGATCGAATCGCGCCGCGAAGGATTTGATGTCGGCGGCGGTAACGGCGAGCGGCGCAAACTCAATGATGTCGCCGACCCTGAAATCCTCGAAGGCGCGCATGTCCTCCCCGTCGCGTCATGTCGCAAAGCGAAAATGCATGACGTCCCCGTCAGCGACCACGTATTCCTTGCCTTCGAGGCGCAAGCGGCCGGCGTCGCGGGCGCCCGCTTCACCGCCGAGCGCCACGTAGTCGTCATACGCAATGGTCTCGGCCCGGATAAAGCCGCGCTCGAAATCGCTGTGGATGACGCCCGCCGCCTGGGGCGCCTTGGTGCCGCGGGTAATGGTCCAGGCTTTCGCCTCCTTGGGGCCCGCGGTGAAATACGTGAGGAGGCGCAGAAGATCATAGCCGGCGCGGATGAGACGATCGAGACCCGCCTCTCTGAGGCCGATTGCATTGAGATACTCGGCTCGCTCTGCCGCCGGCAGCACAGCGATCTCGGCTTCGATCTGGGCCGCGATCACCACCACGCGGGCGCCCTCCTGTTGTGCGCGCTGCTCGACCCGGCGCGAAAAGTCGTTGCCGGTCGCGGCCGCAGCTTCGTCTACGTTGCAGACGTAGAGAACCGGCTTCGATGTCAGCAGGCCGAGGCCGCGGAACGCCTTCTCTTCATCGGGCCTGACCTCGACGAACCGCGCCGGTTTGCCGTCGCGCAGCAGGCCGAGCGCGCGATTGATGAGGTCGAGGGACAGCTTTGCCTCCGCATCGCCTCCCTTTACCTTCTTGGCGAGGCCGTCGATGCGCCGCTCAAGGCTGTCGAGATCAGCAAGCATGAGCTCGGTCTCGATGGTGTCGATGTCGGCAATCGGATCGATCCGGTCATTGACATGGGGGATGTCGGGGTTCTCGAAGCAGCGCACCACATGCGCGATGGCGTCGACCTCGCGGATCACGGCGAGGAACTGATTGCCAAGCCCCTCGCCCCTGGACGCGCCGCTGACGAGCCCGGCAATGTCCACGAAAGCGATGCGGGTCGGCACGAGCTTGGCTGACCTGGCAAGCTTCGCCAGCACGTCAAGGCGCGGATCCGGCACCGCCACCTCGCCGATATTGGCCTCGACGGTGCTGAAGGGATATTTCGCCGCCTGCGCCGCCGCCGTTGCGGTCAAGGCATTAAAAAGCGTCGATTTGCCCACGTTCGGCAACCCGACGATGCCGCATTTGAAACCCATGCTGGTTTACTCAGAAGACTTGCCGCGACTTGCCGCCTCGACGCCCGCGCGCTGCTCTCGCGTCATCCAGAGTCACTGAGACGTTCTTCATGGCTCACCTAAAGCACGAATTTCGTGTTTCGCTGTTTTTGTGTCAAGCCTGCCCTGCTATTCCGCCTCTGGCTCTCCCGGCCCCAGCACGTTCCCAAAGCCCTTCGCCTGCATTGCAAGGTGCAGTTTGTTTTGGAAACTGGAGTCCTCTCCTCTGACAATCATGACGACATTGTCGGCGATGATGTCGCACACCGCTTCGACCCATGGCCGCTCCGCTTTGGCGAAGTCGCTAAGCACATAAGGGTAAACCAGCTCCTTGGCGCCCGGGTGACCGACCCCGATGCGAACCCGGCGGTAGTCATTGCCCACATGGGACGAGATCGAACGCAAGCCATTGTGGCCTGCGTTGCCGCCGCCGGTCTTGACCCGCACCTTGGCAGGCGGCAGGTCGATTTCGTCATGGAAGACGACGATGTTGCCGACGTCGATCTTGTAAAAATGCGCCGCCTCCCCGACCGCAAGGCCGGAGTCGTTCATGTAGGTTTCAGGCAGCAGCAGCAGGACACGTTCGCCGTTGACTGGGCCTTCTGCCGTGACGCCTCGAAAGCGCCGCCGCCATGGTCCGATCCGGTGGCGTCGGGCGATGGCTTCGACGGCCATGAAGCCGACATTGTGTCGATTGCCGGCATAGCGCGGGCCCGGATTGCCGAGCCCGACCAGGAGCTGCATGGCGCGCCAAACCTTTGAGAACCGCGATTGCTCTGCCGGATCGCCAAGCCCGACCACGAGCCGCGTGGGACGCCTGCTTATTTCTTCTCGCCGCCTCCGGCCGCTGGGGCGGCGGCCGGCGCGCCCGGCGCAGCGGCCGGCGCGCCGGGAGCAGCCCCGGGAGCCGGCGCTGCAGCGGCGGCAGCCGCAGCCGCCGCGGCCGCCTCGGCGGCGGCCTTCATCTCTTCCGCATAGCCGGACGGCGGCACGATCGTCACCAAGGTCGCGTCAACATGCATGAAAGGACGCACGTTCGGCGGCAGCTTGATGTCGCTGAGATGCCTTGAATGATTGATCTCAAGTCCCGCAACGTCGACCTCGAAAGCGTCCGGGATGGCATCGGCCGGACAGCGCACGTCGATCGTGTGGGTCACGATGTTAACCGTGCCGCCGCGCTTGATGCCGGGGGACTGGTCAGTATTAACGACGCGAACCGGAATGCGCACCCGGATGGTGGCCCCTTCGCCCAGCCGCATGAAATCCACATGAATCGGCGCGTCGCGCACCGGATCGACCTGGAAATCGCGCGGGATCACCCGGTGCTTGGCGCCGTCTACTTCGATGTCGTAAAGACTGGTCAGGAACTTGCCGGCGTAGATCCGCTGGCGCAGCTCCGCATGGTCGAGCGAGATGTTGAGCGGGGGCTGATTGTCCCCATAGATTACGCCGGGCACGCGGCCCGCACGGCGAACGGCCCGGGCGGCCCCCTTACCGGCCTGCGGGCGCGTCATTGCCTTGATTTCCTTGACGGTCGCCATTTTTCCTGTTCCTTGCTCTGCGTTAAGGCAACGCGCCGCGCCGACAGGGTAGGTCGGAAAGGTTCGCCGCGCCCTTTCGCGTTGCTCTCTCCCCACCTTCCCTGGCAAGCGAAGGAGGGAAGCGAGGGAAAAACCCCTGCCCCCTGTTGCCAATATAGGCCGGAGCAGGGTTTGGTCCCGCGGCCGACCTCCAGGGGTGTTCTGGAGCCGCGGTTGCGAGGCTTATAGCGGCGGCGTTGGCAAATGACAAGGAACCAGCCGAGAGCAGGAACCAGCAGAATGCCGTGCCGGCAGAAAGCCGCTGATCACCGCTCCAGCACTTCCAGCGGGTCACCACGGGGAAGCGAGGTACAGTAACAGGGCCCGGGCGGAAGACGTGCTGGAGGGGCTCAGCACCGCGTCGCGAGATGCGAGCCCGCGATTAGAAGATTAGAAGATCAGCGACCGAATTGGGTCGAGCGCGAATGGATAGATTGTGCGGAGCCTGAAGGCAGAGTCTGCACCGGGCGCGCCGCCGGCGTTTGCGCCGAACGCGAAGGTGGAGGTTGCGCCGGATGCGCCGCCGCGCGTGCGCGTCTGTGCGCCTCGTGCCGCCCGACCAGGCATCCCGCCGCAGCGCCCAATACGGTGTGGCCGATGTAGTGGCCGCCCAGGCCCCCGACAATGGCCCCTTTGATGCACCCTTTGGCCTCGGCCGCAGTCGACGCAAGCACCACGGCGGCGCAGATCGCGCCGATCTTGAGCACGGTTCTCGCCTTATCCATGCATGGCCTCCGAACGGCAAAGGCTGCGAGTACTCAACCCAGGCTGCCCGGTTAAGTTCCGCCAGGGACCGTGTGGGTCCTCAGAGCGTAGCGCTCCCTGTCGGCGGCGCTGCAAGCTTGGCCTCCAATGCAGCGATCCGAGCCTTAAGCGCTTCGTTTTCCTCCCGCGCCAGGCGGGCCATCTCCTTGACTGCCTCGAACTCCTCGCGATGAACCACGTCGAGATCGCGTAAAATCCGCTCCGCCTGGGTGCGGAGCACGGTATCGAATTCCCGCCGCACCCCTTGAGCAACGCCGGCTGCATCGTTTATCAGCCTGGCGAATTCATCGTAAAATCTTCCCGTCGTCTGCACCATTGCGGTCTCCGTGCTCCCTCTCGCGCCAAGCCGTCGCGCAGCCCCGTTTGGAAAAGGCGCACCACCGTAATCAGCGCCGGGACGCGGCAACCCGCCGCGCCCCAATACAATGGCGATTGACCCGCTTGAGTGCAAGTTCCGGGCCGGGTAAACGCGCTTTCATTGGAGCAGGCTTCGTCCGCTCCCGGATGCTCATTCATGCCGGTCTCAATCATTCCGTTTCCTGACTTCGATCCCGTGCTCGTCACCATCGGGCCGTTTGCGATCCGCTGGTACGCGCTCGCCTACATCTTCGGAATTCTCCTCGGCTGGATCTATGCGCGCGCCATGATCCGCGATGAACGAAACTGGGGCGGGCCAGCGCCGTTAAAAGTCGAGGACTTTGACGATTTCATCCTCTGGCTGACGCTCGGCATCATCCTCGGCGGACGCACCGGTTATGTGCTGTTCTATAACCTGCCGCATTTCATCGAGCACCCGTTGGAGATCGTCCAGGTCTGGAACGGCGGCATGTCGTTTCATGGCGGCTTTCTTGGCTGCGTGGTCGCCGTCATCGGCTTCGCCATTATGCGCAAACTGCCGATCCTGTCGCTGGGCGATCTCACCTGCGCGGTTGCTCCGATCGGACTTTTGCTCGGCCGCCTCGCGAATTTCGTCAATGGCGAATTGTGGGGCCGGTTTACCGACGTGCCGTGGGCTATGGTCTTTCCTCGCGGCGGGCCGATCCCTCGCCATCCAAGCCAGTTGTACGAGGCGGGCCTCGAAGGGCTCGTGCTGCTCATTGTCCTTGGCCTCATGGTGCGAGCGGGCGCGCTCCGTCGCCGCGGCCTCATCCTCGGGGCCTTTTCGGCTCTCTACGCGGTGATGCGGTCGTTCTGCGAATTCTTCCGCGAACCCGATCAGCAGCTCGGATTCTTATGGGGCGGCATGACCATGGGCATGGTGCTTTCCCTACCGCTTTTCATCGGCGGCGTCCTGCTGATCGCTTTCGCGCTGCGGCGGCAGCCGGCGTATCGTTAAGAATGACCGAGCAGCGCACTCCGCTGGACGCTGAAATTCGCGCCCGCATTGCGCGTGCGGGACCCATTCCGATTGCGGAGTTCATGGCTCTGTGCCTCTACGATCCGCAGCACGGCTATTACAACCAGCGCGTCCCGTTCGGCGCGGCTGGCGATTTCATCACAGCGCCGGAGATCAGCCAGATGTTCGGCGAAATGATTGGCCTGTGGACCGCGCAAGTCTGGCGGTCCATGGGCAGGCCCGCTCCGGTCGCGTTGATCGAGTTCGGTCCGGGCCGTGGCACGATGATGCGAGACGCGCTCCGCGCCGCACGGGCGGCGCCGGAGTTCCGCCGGGCCGTGCGCGTGCATCTCATCGAGACGAGCTCCAAGCTGCAATCGCAGCAACGCCGGACGCTGAGCGGCGTCGATGACGTGGCCTTGCATTGGCATGCAAGCATCGACGAAGTGCCAGCCCGTCCTTGCATTATCGTAGCCAACGAATTCTTCGACGCGCTCCCGGTCCGCCAGGCCGAGCGCCGTCCGACCGGTTGGCACGAGCGGATGGTCGCGGTGGACGCAAGCGGCGCGCTGACGCTGACCGTGGCGCATGAGCCGCTCACCGATCTCGGGTGGAAGCTGCCGGCGGCCGTGGCGCATGCGCGAATCGGCGAACTCTTCGAGTGGCGGCCTTGCAAGCTCACAATCGAGATTGCGCGCCGGGCCGCCGCCGGCGGAGCGGCGCTCATCATTGATTACGGTCACCTCAAAAGCGCGACCGGCGACACGTTGCAAGCGGTACGGTCTCATCGATACGCGAATCCGCTGACATTGCCGGGCTTGACCGACCTCACCGCCCATGTGGACTTCGAGGCGCTCAGCAAGGCGGCGGAAGCGGCGGGCGCGCGCGTTCACGGGCCGGTCGAGCAGGGCACATGGTTAAAGCGCCTCGGGATCGAGACTCGCGCTGCGATGCTTGAGGCCAATGCGCCCGAATCGAAACGCGCCGACATCGCTGCGGCTCTCCTCCGTCTCACCGGAACCGGGCCGGACCAGATGGGTTCGCTGTTCAAGGCGATCGCATTCTCGGCGCCCGCCATTGCACACCTGCCGGGGTTTACACCGTGACGCAGCCGCTT
Organism: Hyphomicrobiales bacterium; assembly: GCA_021323775.1. Taxonomy (GTDB): domain Bacteria; phylum Pseudomonadota; class Alphaproteobacteria; order Rhizobiales; family Xanthobacteraceae; genus JAJPKK01. Next base: position 56,802 of record JAJPKK010000155.1, on the reverse strand, counting down.
CGGGCGCATATGCTGGCGCGACTTCCCGGCATCCGCCACGCGTTCTTTACGCGGGCGGGCGGCGTTTCAAAGGGCGTCTATGCAAGCCTCAACGCCGGCGTTGGCTCCGATGACGAGCCGCGGAACGTGGCAGAAAACCGCGCCCGGATGGCGGCTGCGCTGGGGGTGCCGCCGGAGCATTTCCTCACCTGCTATCAGGTCCATTCGCGCAATGCCGTTGTCGCGGTCGAGCCCTGGCGGCCTCACTCGCGGCCGCGCGCGGACGCAATCGTCACCAGGGTTGCGGGGCTTGCCATCGGCGTCTCGACGGCGGACTGCGGGCCGGTGCTGTTCGCGGATGCACAGGCGCGCGTCATTGGGGCCGCGCACGCGGGCTGGCGGGGTGCGCTCGCCGGGGTGACTGACGAGACCATCGCCGCCATGGAGCGTCTCGGCGCTGCGCGGGAGCGGATCGTTGCGGCGCTCGGCCCGATGATCCGGCAGCCGCACTACGAGATCGGAACCGATGTGTGGGATCGCTTCGTCGCCGCTGACCCCGCCAATGCCCGGTTCTTTCGCCCGAGCACACGGGAGCGGCATTTCATGTTCGATCTTGCCGGCTATGTGGCGGCGCGCCTCGCCGCCGCCGGCATCGGAACGATCGAGGACATCGACGCCTGCACGTATGCCGATGCGGAGAAGTTCTTCAGCTACCGGCGCATGACGCATCGGGGCGAGGCTGACTACGGCAGGCATATCAATGCGATTGTGTTGACATAAAAAAGATTGACGCACGGACCTTTTGTGATGCGGGTCACGAAAGGGTCGGTTTTGGATTTGGCTCGCGCGGATTCGCGAACCTCCGGGAAAATCCATTCGACCGATGCGTGGGGGTGAAATCAATCACCCGCCATCCACGGAAGGAAGCAACCATGTTCGCGAAATCCAACGGTTCCTGCTTTACCATCGCTCTGCTGTCGCTGGGGCTTCTCGCTGCCAGCAGCGAGTTTGCAGCCGCCGGATGGGCCAAGAACCATCCGGGCCGGGCGGAGGTGAATGCGCGCCTCAGGGTCCAGAATTGGCGGATCAATCAAGCGGAGAAGCACGGCAAAATTACTGCGGCCCAGGCGCATGCCCTTCATGCGGAAGATCGGTTTATCCGCAAGGAGGAACGGTTTGAAGCCTCGCAGCACGGCGGCCATCTTACACGCTCCGAATGGAAGGCGCTCAATCAGCAGGAAAGCGGAGTGAGCAAAAGCATTCCCTGAAAGTTTCCAGCGTCGGGCGGATTAGCGTTCGTAATCCGCCTTCCCCGGCGCAGCACGCTTCGCTATTGCGCCCTACGCTTCGTTTCCGCAAATATTCCACATGTTATCGGTCGGCTTTCCGGCCGCGAATTGGAGCAAGCGCGCGAAGCCGTCGGTCCAAACCGGCGGCTTCGTCACGTCGATCCCGTCGCGACATGGCGGGAGTTCGCGGGCGGCCGAAGGGTATTGGCACCGGCCCGCCTGTGCCAGCCCGAATTTATCAACATGACCTACAGACATGGCGACAGCGGATCGCGGCCCAGCGCCCAGGTCACAGCGCGTCGTCTTATCGCATTGCAGCAATGCAAAAGTTCCTGTCCGCGAATACGGTGTAGGCCAATAAACTTTTGATTTAAAGGATATTGTCTCGTTTTCAGGGGATCGGCGCTCTTACTTGAAACGGTGCTTCATTACCGTGGTGCGATCAACGATTGTGACTGAACGGTTCGGTCACCTTGAAACCTTACATGGAATTCATAGTTTGACCGAACGGTTCAGTCCGATTTCCTGCCCACAAGGCAAGACGGATCGAATCGGAACTTCGTCTCGCAAACTGAAACTGGAAGAGACTTCACCATGATCAGGAAACGCAACCCGTTTGCGACCGCCGTCATTGCTGCCGCACTTGCGACCGCCGGCGCTGCAATCCCCGCATTTGCGGCTCCGCACGCTCCCACCTGGGACGCCTGCTATTCGCTGGCGGTGGAAAGAGGTTCCGGACCCAACAAGGGAGGAGCCAGCAGACAGGCGTCACAACATAAAGGATTTATGGACCAATGCATGGCAGGAAAAATCCCCCTCAGCGCTGGTCCAGTCGCTTCAGCGGCGAGTTCACCGACCAGAGGACGCGCGAGGTAGCAAACGCCAGTTCCGACTTCGGCGACGAACGGCCGCCAGCTCCTGACGAAAAAACAGCCGGTCGAAAGACCGGCTGTCTTTGTTTCCGGTTAAGGCTCATCGACAATCGGCTCACCCCATCTTCACCGGATAGACCGGCGCCTCCCCCGACAAGACTCTCGCGACGTCGCTTGCGCATTTGGTTTGCAGTTCCTCAAGCGCCTCGACGGAATAGAACGCCGTGTGCGGCGTCAGGATGACGTTGCCGCGGCCAAGCAGCGGAGAATCCCCTGCAAGCGGTTCGGCTGCAACCACGTCAAGCGCGACGCCGGCGAGGCGTCCGCTGTCAAGCGCCGCGACCAGCGCCGCCTCGTCGATCAACGGGCCGCGAGCGGTGTTCACAAGGAACGCGCCCTTTTTCATCCTGGCGAATGCAGCGGCATTCATCAGTCCGCGGGTCGAGGGCAGTAGCGGCGCGTGGATTGAGACAAAATCAGAGTGAGCCAGAAGGTCCTCGAAACTCGTGCTCTCGACGCCGAACGCTTTCACCACATCGGCCGGAACGTAAGGATCGTGGGTGATGACCTTGAGCCCGAACGCCTTCGCCTTTGGGACGAGCGCCCGTGGGATATTGCCGAATCCGATCAGGCCCAGTATCTGGCCCTCAAGCCGGCGCAGCGGGACAATCGGCGGCACTTCCCATCGGCCAGACTGCACCAGAGAGTTGGAGAACGCAATCTTGCGCGCGAGCGCGAGCAGGAGCGCCATGGCGTGGTCAGAGACCTCGCGCAGGCAATAGTCTGGCACATAGGTGACCGTGATGCCGAGTTCGGTTGCCGCCGCGATGTCGATGTTGTCGACGCCGAGGCCGAACCGGCCGATCGCCTTGCAGCGTGTAAACTTCCTGAGAAGCTCGCCCGGCAGCTTTGCGTAAATGACCAGCACCGCGTCCGCATCCCGCGCGACCGCAAGGATGTCCTCCGCGGATGCAGATTTTGCCATGCGCAGTTCGGGATTGACGCGTTCGAGGGCGGCGACCGCTGGGGCAAGGGAGGGAAACGGGCTGTCGGTCACGGCAATCAGCGTGCGGCTCACGGCAACACCTCAGGATTGACGATGTTCGGCGGCCGCCGTCCTTCCAACAGGGCCACGATATTGTCCACCACGGCATTGGCCATGGCCTCGCGCACCTCGAAGACCGCACTGCCCAAATGCGGCGTCATTGTCACGTTGGGAAGCTTCCTGAGCGCCGGGTTGATTTCCGGCTCGTTCTCGAACACGTCGAGGCCGGCGCCGGCGATGCGCTTCTCCGAGAGCGCGTCGACGAGCGCCGCCTCGTCGACGACGGCGCCGCGGGCCGTGTTGATCAGGAACGCAGTCGGCTTCATCAGCGCCAGCGCGCGCGCGTCGATCATGTGACGGGTTTCGTCCGTCAGGCTTGGGTGAAGCGAAACAAAATCTGCTTCCGCAAGCAGGCGGTCGAGCGGGACATAGACGGCGCCGAGCGCCTCCTCCTCCGCCTTCTCCATCGGATGCGGCCCACAATAGAGAATGCGCATGGAGAAACCCTTGGCCCTTGCCGCGACGGCGCGGCCGATGCGGCCTCGCCCGCCGACGAGGCCGATGGTCTTGCCGTAGACGCCGGAGCCGAGGAGGTAATTCGCCTGGGAGCCCGGAAAGATGCCGCTGCGGACGAGTTGGTCGCCTTCGACCACGCGGCGCGCGACCGCCAGCAGCAGGGCGAAATGCGTATCGGCGGTCGACTCGACCGCAAGCGCCGGCACCACCGTCACGGGAATGCCCCGCGCCGTCGCCGCCGCCACGTCGATATTGTCGGGCGTGATCGACATCGAGGCGATGGCGCGCAGGTCCGGGTTGGCCTCGATCACCTCGCGATCGATCCGGTCGTGCAACAGACTGAACAGGATATCGCAGCCGCGCACGCCGGCAATGAGCTGGTCCCTGGGGAGGATTTGCCGGGAATCCGGATTTGACGTGACGGCCGCGATGGCGGTGAGGCGCGCAAGCGCGCTCTCATGCACTGGCTGGCTGACAAAAATGCGCGTCATCATGCCATCCACCGCACGATGCCGGTAACGCCATCGACCGCGACCTGCGCGCCGTCAGGAATTTTTCGCGTCGCCTCATGCACGCCAAGCACCATCGGGATGCCGCGCTCGCGCGCCAGCGAGGCGAGATGGGAGGTCGAACCGCCGCGTTCGGCAACGACGCCCGCAACCCGCGGCAGCACGTGGCCGAGCGCGGGCCCGGCGACCCGCGTCACCAGGATATCGCCGGGCGCGATGCGGGTGAGTTCGCATTCGCAATTCACCACCACGGCGCGGCCCGAGCCCCAGCCGATGCCGGCCGGATGGCCATAGAGGCCGGGGTGCTTGAGCCAGATCTCGTCGGGCGCTGCGCCCGCTCTACGCTCTGCCGCCCCCTTCCCTAACCCTGCCCCGCAAGCGGGGGAGGGAAGGGGCAGGGGCAGCGGGCGCGCCTGAAGCAGCGTGAAGCCGGTTTCATCGAGCGCCCACTCGATCTCGACCGGCATGCCCAGCGCCGCCTCAGCCTTGCGCAGCAGCCGGCCGAGTTGAACCGCTTGGCCCGCGTTAAGGCACGGCTTTTCCACAAGCTCGCGCGGCATCGCCTGCGGTGCAACGCGGTCGCCGCTGCTGGTATCCCCGTTCGCGCCATGGCGACAAATGTCGGCGTGATGCTTGCGACCGGCTTCATTGGTCCGCAGGAAACCCTGACGCGTGAGCACGATGCGGTCGGGCACGACTTCGCCTTGGGCGATCGCGGAACCGAGCCCCCAGGCGGCGCTGAGCAGCATCTGGCCTTCGGCGTTTTCGCTTAACCCTCCGCCAGAAGCGCGGGCATCGATGAGCGGCTGGATCAGCACCGCCATCGCGGTATCGGCGGGGCTTAAACCATGATTGTCCATGTAGCGCCGCGCATTGGTGGTCCAAAGGGCCGCCCAGCAGGCGCGAACCGCAGTGAGAAATGCGCCTTCGTCGTCGATGCCGAGAAAGCTCTCGAACTGGCCGGCAAAGTTCGCACCCCTACGGTCCTCGATTAGCGCGGAGGAGCGTACGGCGCAGGGCTTGCCGCTTGCGGCGCGCTGCGCATGCCAGGCGTCGCGCAGAGGCTCAAGAATCTCGGTCACGATCGGCTGTTCGTAGAGCGCCAGCCTGATGTCGACCGAGAGCCTCCGCTGCCCGCGCGGATCCGCGGCCGCGAACTGCGCGACTGCATCATCGAGGCCGAGCGCCGTGAGCTGCGCCAGATAGGCATCAGCCGTTAGACAAAAGCCGCCCGCCGTGGGCAGGCCGGCACGAGCAAGCGCCGCAAGATTGGCGGCCTTCGGCCCAACCCGCGATTCATCATTCGCGCAGGGGGCCTGCAGAGGAACGATGAAGCGATCCGCCGGCATCGAACGCGTCGCCGATGATGCGCTCATGGCAGTGTCCTATTCGCGCGGTTTCGAAGCTTGAGTCATACAGTGCGGACTGCAGGGTGGGCAAAGGCGCGCTCTTGAGCTTGTCGAAGGATGCGCGCCTTGCCCGCCGTGGCCGGGCGGGCACCCTTCGCTTTGCCCACCCTACGGATCTGATCGATTTCATGGAATCGCTCTACTAGCTACTTCACGTGGTCGCCGTAGCCGGGCAGCGGATCGACGACGGTGATCTGCTTGACCGGGAAATTGGACACGATCTCGATTGAGTCCTTGTGCACGATGAGCATCTCCTCGATGCGCACGCCGTAGCGGAAGCGCTTGCCGTGCTGCGTCTCCAGCGCGAAAGTCATGCCTTCCTTAATCTCAACCGGATGATCGAGCGACCAGATGCGAGAAATCACCGGCTGGTCGTACTGGGCAAGGCCCAATCCGTGTCCCCACAGGTTCGCGGCCGCCTGATCCTCGTCCTCGTAGCCCCAGGTCTCCATGGCGGACGGCCATTTCTCCGCGATCTCGCGCGTCGTCGCCCCTACCTTTACGGCTTCAATCGAGTCGTAAAGCCAGGTCAAGGCTTGCTCGTAGGTGTCCTTCTGCTCCTGCGTCGGCTCCTTGCCGACGCAATAGGTGCGGTAATAGCAGGATTTGTAGCCGTTCCAGGTCAATGCGGCCAAGTCCATGAACACGATGTCGCCCGGCTGGATGATGCGGTCGGAAAAATTGCGCCAGTTCGGCCAGGTGTTCGGACCGGACGAGACGATGACGTCCTCCACGTCCTCCATGCCGGGGATGTTATAGAGGTACTTCATGAGATGCGCCGTGACCTGGTTCTCGGTAATGCCGGGCCGCAGGAACTTCATGCACTCCCAATGGGTCGCGTCGCCGATCGCGCCGACGATGCGCATGCATTGCTGCTCGTCGACATTCTTGACCGCACGCGCCTCCATCATCGGCGTCATGCCGTCGACCCAGGTGATGTTCTTGTCCTTGAAAATGTTGATCATGTTGATGTCGATGAAATCGACGCCGAGCTTTTCGCCGGCCACGCCATGGCGCTGCATTTCTTCAATGATGGCGTTGGTGAACTTGGTCACCTGCGCAGTCGAGGCAGGGCCGGCGGCGCCTTTGATCCAGGCGAACGAGTGCCGGATGTTTTCCTTTGGCAGCCACGGCGAGTGACGCTCGACCTGGAAGCCGAGGTCCCCTTGCTCGAACAGGACCGGATCGCCGTCGCCGCACAACATCGCATAGCGCAGGCCGGGCTTGAGCCGGTTCCAGCCCGGGGTGAGGGTGCCGGTGATGTAGCGGACGTTTTCGTCATACATGCAAAGCAGGGCGCCGAGGCCATGCTTTTTCATCATCTCCCGCGCCCGTTCGGTCCGGTATTTGCGCAACCGGTCCCAGTTGACGCGTTGCTGCCAATCCAAACCCGCGATGCCGAAATTTGCTCCCATGAAGTCCTCCCCCTGCCGGCGGCGACCCCGCCACGGCCGGACGCACGCCCGCGCCATCTCCGTAACCCTGGGACCGCGGGCGTCTCGGCCGCATTGCCGCTGCCTGCGCTTTGGTCAGGAGAAAAGCGGGCAGGACGCCTGCGGTCCCAGGGCAGGAAGGGGCTGTCATAGTTTCATTCGGCAGGCAAGAGAAACAAGATTCTGCCGCAAGCCGCAAAATCTCCGATGAGGCGAGTGCGATCCGCCTTGCACCTCATGTCGCCGGAGCGCCGGGCTGGCGGAGCGGGTGGGCGCGGGCGAAAGCGTCGATCCGGTGGCAAGTCTCCACGATACGGGCGACGTTCACGAACGGCGCGATGTCGGCGCCGAAGAGCCTGGCGCCCGCCGCCTGGCTGGCGAGACAGATGTCTGCGATCGTCACCTGGTCGCCATGGCAAAAGCGACCTGTTTCCTGTGAGCCAAGGTGGAGTTCGAGCGCGGCCAGCGCCTGCACGTGCCAATGGCGGCACCATTCCATACGGGCGGGCTCGTCGATCTTGAGTTCGTGCTCCAGGTATTCGCGCACGCGCGGCACGATGAGCGGATGACAATCGCACGCCACGATCTGGGCGAGGCCGCGCACCCGCGCCCGGCCGCGTGCGTCCTTCGGCAACAGCGGCGGGTCGGGGCGCGTTTCATCGAGATACTCGATAATGGCGAGGGATTCGAACAGGACGGGCGCTTCGCCGTCGATGAGCGCCGGCAGCGCCATCATGGGATTGACGGCGCGGTAAGCGGCCGCGCGCTGCGCGCCCTTCATCAGGTTGACTTCGATCTCGTCATCCGGCGTCAGCCCCTTGAGATTGAGCGCGACGCGCACCCGATAGGTCGCGAGCGAGCGCCAGAACGAGAATAGCCGGATCATGAGGAGGCTCCTGGGAGTTCACGTAAGAATAATCGCGCCCATTGCGGTCCCCTCCCCCCGCTTGCGAGGGAGGGTCAGGGAGGGGCGAACCATGGCGCCGACTCGTGGCAAGCGCCCCTCCCCGACCCTCCGCCGCAAGCGGGGGGAACCGTGACGCTCGCGCCGTCAGCAAATCAACGTCTGTCGTACGTCATCCGGCCTTCTGCCCGCCCGGATCAGCGTTCAATCCGGCCGCTTCAATGCCGGCGATTGCGCAGGCCTCATCCTTGTCAGACGTGTCGCCGGAAATCCCGGCCGCCCCGATCACGTCGCCGCCCGCGTCGCGGATCAGCACGCCGCCCGGATTGGTGACAACGCGCCCGCCGCTCGCCGCATAAAGTGCGTTGAAGAACTGCGGCGTGCTGGCGGCGCGCTCGAACAGCGTGCGCGATCCGAAGCCCATGCCGAGGGCGCCCCAGGCTTTGCCATAGGCGATGTCGTAGCGAAGAATGCCGGACTTGTCCTCGCGCTTGAAAGCCACGAGGTGGCCGCCGGCATCGAGCACCGCGACGGTGAGCGGCGCGAGATTCATTTCACGAGCCTTCTTGAGCGCAACATCTACGATGGTGCTGGCTTGCGCGAGCGTAACCGACATGGCGCCTCCTTGAGGGGTATTCGGAGTTGACGTCGAACGGAGATCTATTTCCCGCCCGCGCGGCTCGACCAATGCACCGACATGCCGGCAGCCTCAGCCGCGCCGAGCCCGTGGCGGCTTGCCTCCTCGAAACATGCCAGCGTGGCGGCCGCAAGCGGCATCTCGACGCCCCGCCGCGTTCCTTCGGCCAGCATGATGCGGAGGTCCTTGATGCCGTTGTCGAGCGTGAACGTCGCGGGGCCGGGGTGTTCGCCCTTGAGCAGTTTGACCAATGCAGGTCCGCGCACCTTGAGCACGTTTGCGCCCCCTGAGCTTTCGGCCATGAGGTCGACCAGGAGATCGGGATCGAGGCGCAGCGGTCTGCACAGCGCCAGCGCTTCGCCGAGCGCCTGCCAATAGATCATCAGCGGCAGATTGAGCGCGAGCTTCATGGTGGCGCCGGCGCCGACGGGCCCGCAATGTTCGATGCGACGGCACAATTGTTCGAGCAGCGGCATCGCCCGCGCGGCGTCCGTTGGATCGGCCCCCATCAGGCCGATCAGCTTGCCCTGGCGCGCCGGGCCGGTGGTGCCGCCGACCGGACATTCCACGAAAGATGCGCCGTTCGCCCGCACTCTCCCGGCAAGCTCCGTTTCCACGTCGGGCGGCACGGTGCTCATCTCGATGAACAGCTTGTCCGTGACGTCGCCGGCGAGAAGTCCAGCCGGCCCGCCGTACACGGCGTCGATGGCGGCCGCGTCAGTCAGGGTCGTAATGACGGTATCGGCGGCGTCCGCCAGCGCCGCGGCGCTCGGAGCAATCCCTGCACCGGCTGCCGCGAGCGGCTTGCACTTCTCGGCAGACCGATTCCAAACCGTCACCGTGTTGCCGGTCTCGATCAGCCGGGCCGCGATCGCGCCGCCCATATTGCCGAGACCGGCCACCCCCACATTCATGCGGCTTCCTCCTGACGCGAACGCGGCGCACGATAGGCGATAGGCGTGCTGTGGGGAAGTCCGGACACGGCGGCGGGCAAGGTTCGCCGCAGCGAGGACTAACGCGCCGCTTGCACACAGCGGTCGATCTCGGCTGTGGAGGCCGCACGCGCTGCGTAAATGGCGGCCAGCCGGCGGAGCGCAGGGCTGGGTCGTCGGGGATCGCGTCGGATCGGATTGGGCAGGGCTGCGGCCAGCAAGGCCGCTTCAGCGGGCGAGAGAGCCGCAGCGGATTTGCCGAATGCGCGACGAGCGCCGGCTTCGGCGCCGAATTCCCCATTCGGACCCCATTGCGCAATATTGAGATAGATCTCAAGCTGACGGCGCTTCGGGATAACGAAATCGATCCAAAGCGCTAACGGGAGTTCCAGCGCCTTGCGGACGTAACTGCGCCCGGGCCACAGAAACAGATTCTTGGCGAGCTGCTGGGTGATGCTGGAGGCGCCGCGCGGCTGTCCGTTGCCCGCCGCCTCGGCCTTCAGCGCAAGCCGCAATTCGCCGAAATCGATTCCATGATGGCTGCAGAAGCGCGCGTCCTCGGCCGCAATGACAGAGCGCGGCAAAATCGGCCCCAACAGATCGATTGGCGTCACCACCTGCTCGACCCGGGCGCCTTCAGCCCGCCGCCACAGCATGAGCGTCGAGACCGGGTTGACCACGCGGTACAGTGGCGTCAGCAAATAAGGCAGGATCAGCAGGGAGGCGCAGCCGACTGCCAGTACCCGGATTACGCGCCGCAGCCATCCGTGCGCAGAGGTTTGCGGCAGCGCCACACCGATTGTGCTCTCCGGGGGCATATGATTCATCTATCCTTCCCTATCCTGCTTCGCAGGCCGGGAGGGTAGGGAGGGGGCGGCGACCCGAAATGTCAAACCTCCCAACCGATCAAAAAATGATCAAGCGAGTAAGCGCCGCCGCCGTGAACAAGGAAATAGAACGCCGCGACCGTCCACAAAAGGGTGTATTCGAGACCGAGCGTATTCCAGAAATAGCCGCCCACCCGCCACCGCTCGACGTTCGATACCGCGAGGAAGATGAAGACCGGCAGTGCGGCCGGCCGCGTGAACAAGCCGAGAGCGAGGAGCGGTCCGCAGACGAGTTCGGTGGCCGAGATTGCCGGCGCCCATAGAAAGCCCGGACGGTAGCCGGTTTGATCGAGCTGCGCGGCCAAAGCTTGCAGGCTATTGACCTTGAGGCCGGTGCCGGCGAACCAGCCGAAGGTCATGCGCAGCCCGTGAGGTACGAGAGCAAGGCCGACGACGGCGCGAAGCAGCGCTTCCGCGACCGGGGCAAGCGCTCCGTATGCATTGGCCAGAGCCGGAGCGATGAGCGGCGTCGGCTCCGGCATTGCTACAGCCTGATCTCGCCCAGATTGACGCTGACGCCAAGGCGCGTCTCGACGGATTTGCCTGGCCGGCCTTTCGCCTCGATTTCGACCGTATAGGCCCCGGAATGCTCATCGAGCCTGTCGAATTTGAAGTCGCCGTAATTGTCGCTCGTGGTCTCAGCGATGACGGCGCCGGATTTGATGAGCCGGACGCATGCCCCTTCGACGCAATCTACGACGCCGTTCGCCTCGGCCGAAACCGTGCCGCCGATGAAGCATTTCGTGTAGCGCCACAGGTTGCGATAGTAGACCCGCGGCTTTGTGCCCAGGTCCTCTCCGAGGACTTCCAGACCTTCTTCACGCACCATCCGCGCCATTTCGGCATCGTCCACCTTGATGGCCCGCATCGCGCCGGTCGGACATGACTGCTGGCCGCGGGTCTCTTTCCAGCCCTGGTCGATGAGATGCGCGTCGAACGGCCAGTGCTGCGGCAGCTGCAGCTCTTCGTTCCACCAGATATGGCCATACGGGCACGCATCGATGAGTTGCTTCTGCCCTTTGGCCTTGACCGGATCGATGATGACAATGCCGTCATCGCGCTTCGTGATCGCGCCGTGCTTCGCGGCCTTGATGCACGGCGCATCATCGCAATGGTTGCACATGGTTGGAACGTAAGCGATGTCGATCATCGGCGCCTGACCGCGCTCCTTCTGGAGGATATCGATCCACCGATGGCCGTGCTTCGGCATCGCCGCCGCATAGCCAGGGAAATCATTGCCGACGTACTCGTCCATGGTGGCGAGCGTGCAAAGTTGGCAATTGGTGCACTCGGCGACATCGATGATCATGTTCCATTTGGACATTTGCTCACCCTGAACAGCACAGAATGCCGGATCGAGCGTCACGGAGACCGGTCCCTTTGCTTCTCCCCCCCCCGCTTGCGAGGGAGGGAGAAGATCACTTCGCCGGCACCAGGCTCGCCGCATCAAGCATGCGCTTGACCTCCTGGCCCTTCTCCATCTCGGCAAATACCGCCGACACGTGCTCCGTGCGGCCGTCCCACAACTCGACTTGCACCAACGCGTTTGCGCCTGCCAGCGAATGGGTGGACTTGGTCTGCGTGCGTTCCGGTGTCAGCAGATTGAGGCAGCCGCCGCGATCGACCGACTTCCCCGGCTCGCCCATCGGATCGTATACGGCCGACGACTCGTAGCCATGGCAGACGCCGCGGGCGAGGCGCTCGGTCGGCAGCGCGGCGCAGATGACGGCGCCGCGGTCGTTGAAGACTTTCACGAGATCGTTCTTCTTGATGCCGCGCTCGGCCGCATCCTTCGCGTTGAGGCGCAGCACCCAGTAGTAATAGCCATTCACGTTGACGCGGTGGTCAGCGATGTTGAGAAGGAACGAATCCTTGCCGTCGCCCTGGGTGTGGAACGAGTATTTCGAATGCGGCGTCAGGAGCTGAAGCGGATAGCGGTCGAACGTCGCGCCCGAGTGCCGCCCCTCCCATGATGCCTCGTATCTCACGATCGGCGGCCGTTCGGGGTCGCTGAAACGCTTGAGGCTGTTGCACTCGAATTCGAGCTTGCCGGACTGCGTCTGCAGACCGCGCTGAAATTCCCGCGCATAGTCGGACGGCAACGGATGAGCCTCGGGAACGTCTTTCTTGCGATTTTCCCAGAACCAGCGGAAGGACACCGGCGCGCGCAGCTTCTCCTTCTCGGCCGGCACCACAAAGTAGCCCCGGCGGATGAACTCCTTCCAGGATATGTGCTTGGGCAGGTCGGAAGCGTCGAACAGCCGCTTGACCCAGTCGATCTCATTCATCCCCTCGTTGAAATAATTGGCGAGGCCGAGCCGCTTGCAGATCTCCGTAAATATCCAATAGTCGGATTTCGATTCTCCGAGCGGCGCGATCGCAGGCGCCTGGAACACGATGACGCGATGGTTGAGCTGCTGCTGACCGTGGTGGCCATAACCGCCGAGCCCTGCCCATTCGCTGATGTCGACGCGCTCGAAATTGGTGCAGGCCGGCAGGATGACGTCGGCGAATTTCGCCTCGCCCTCGAACCAGATCGACTGGTTGACGACAAATTCGAGGTTCTCGGATTGATACATCCGCACATGGCGGTTGGTGTTGTTCATGGTGGACAGCATCGAGCCGCCGTACTTGTAGAGCATCTTCACAGGCGCATGGCCCGGCGCCGGGTAGGTGAATTTCGCGAACTGGTGCTCGATCGACTTGCCGACCCAGGCGTAGCCCTCGGCCTTGCCGTCCGCGATTGCCTCCGGCATCCAGATGCGCGGGATGCGCTGGAACGTCGACGAAATGGTCGGCAGTTGCGGCATGCGCTGATAAAGCTCGACCGGCATCGAGGTGTTTTCGAGATCGCCCGACATGCCGCCGTCAGCATAGCCCGGAAAATAGAAATTAAAGTCGAGCGGACAGCCCCATTGCAGATTGCCCATGTTGACGCCGGGCTTGCCGAGCCCCTGCATGGCGATGAGGCACACCATGACGCGCGCCCATTGGATGCCGGTCTGATTGCGGCAGGCGCCGCCATGGCCGTTGCCCCAGCCGCCGGGCGCGAGGTACACGCGCTTCCTACCCCACTCGCGGGCCAGCGCGCGCACGTCCTTTGCCGGAACGCCGGTCTCCGTTTCCTGCCATTCCGGAGTCTTGGGGACACCGTCCTCAACGCCGAGGAGATAGTCTTTCCACGCATCGAAACCGACCGTGTGCGTGCGGACATATTCCTTGTCGTAGAGGTTTTCCTTGATCCACACATAGGCGATCGCCATCGCCATGGCGACCGAGGTGGTCGGCCGCGGCGCAAGCCATTTGCCGGGGAGGAATTGCGCCGACGCGTTGTAATATGGATCGACGTGAACCACCTTGATGCCGAGCTTGGGGTTCTTGAGCCACTGGCGGCGGACAGTGCCCTCCTGCGCTCCGTAGGAGCCGCTCGTCGTTTCGGGGTCCGCCGCCCAGAACACGATCATGTCGCAGTTCTGCAGGCAGTCCTCGACAGTGCCGTAGGTCTCGGACTGGCCGACGCGCAGCGTGTAGCCCCAGTGATGCACCGCGCCCCAATACCATCCCTCCCAGCTATCGGGATTATGGTGCACCTGGGTATAACCGACCGCATTGCGGAAGCGATGCAGGGCCGAGAGATAGTAGCCGATATTGCCCCAGGTATGATGTGAGCCGTGCGACACCGCCATCACGCCGGGCCCATAGGTGCTCTTGAGCCGCTTGATCTCGCAAGCGACGAGGTCGAGCGCCTCATCCCACGAAATGCGCACATAGCCGGATTTGCCGCGGTTATGCGGGTTGCGGCTGCCATTGGGATCGAAGTCGACCCGCTTCATCGGATGGAGGAGGCGGTCCGGCGAGTACACAATCGATTTCGCGTTCTGCCCGTGCGGCGCGAGCGTCGTCTTGCGCGGCGGCGTCAGCTTGAGGCCGCGCGCCTGAATGGTCCACGGCTGCGGATCGGTAGAGTCGAATTCGATCGGCGTCATGCGGACGATCTTGCCGTCTTTGACATAGACGAAGACCGGGCCGCCGTTGGTCATGTTGCAATAGCGCATGGCGCCGTCGGCGAGCTGTGTGCCGAACCTCCAACCGGCCGTCATGCTCGCCATCATGGTCTGAGCCCACCAATTGGTGAGATCATCGGGGCCGTCGACCGTGAGCTTGAAATCCTTCTGGGCGTTGATCTGATCGAGCCAGTTGATCGGCGGCGTCAGGAGCGACGCGCCAAGCGCTGCATCCTTGAATGCAAGCGTGATGTCAGGGGCCCTGTGAAACCCAGCGCCCGATCTCACCTTGCCGTTGCGCACTTCGAACCAGCGCCCAATCTCCTCATCGCGCGCCTTGATCTGCGCCACGAGATTGCGCTCGCGCAGGCGCTGGCGAAATGTCTCGTACCGGCGCGCCTGCAGCTTCATCAATTGGGCGAAGCTCCACAAGATGACGGAAAACTTTGCGGTTGCCACGCTCATGGGCTCCTCCTCGCTGCCGCACCGCCGTTACAGCGCCAACTTAACGCAGACCACGCTCGGGCGGTTGACTTGCAAGTTTAGCATGGCCTACCCGATCTCGCGCGCCCCAGCGCGCATTCTTTGGAAATCGCCTGGGTTCGGCAAATGAGACTTCCCGGAGAGCTCAGCCTGTGCTAATTTCTTACAAATCCATGATCGATCAAACAACGGTATGACTATGCCCGATACGGCGACGCTTTCGGCGAAATTCCAGATTTCGATCCCCAAGGCGGTGCGCGACGCCCGCAAGTGGAAAGCGGGCCAGGAGTTTGCGTTCATTCCCAAGGGAACGGGCGTGCTCCTGGTTCCGGTGCCGGAGCGCAAAGACCTCGCCGGTATCGCCAAAGGCGCGAAGGCGGAGGACTACCGCGATCGCAACGACCGTTTCTGATGCGGCTCGTCGATACGTCTGCATGGATCGAGTGGTTGATCGCATCGCCGACGGGGAAATCCGTTGACGTCGCGATACCTGCACGGGCGGGCTGGCTCGTCCCAACCATCGTGCAACTTGAACTGGCGAAGTGGCTCGCTCGCGAAGTCGGCGAGGACAAAGCCGATCAGGTGATCGCTTTCACGCTGAAATGTTCTGTTGTGCCGCTCGATACGAAGATCGCACTGGCGGCGGCGGAGATATGCAGCAAGCACAAGCTTGCGACAGCGGATGCCGTTGTTTACGCCACGGCCTTGGAATATAAAGCCGACCTGCTGACCTGCGACGCGCACTTCCGCGGGTTGCCGGGCGTGACGTTTGTCTCGAAGACCGGCGCTTGAACAATGATCGTCGACTTCCAGCACCACTTCACGCCGCGCGAGCTCATCAAGGACGATCCTAGCGATCGGCTTGTCCTCCACTACGACGAGAACGGGGCGCCGAGCTATACCGTGCACTCGCTCCTCTATGATCTCGACGAGCACGTCCGCATGATGGATGAGGCCGGGATCGACGCGGCGTGGCTGACAAGCGCGGCCGGCATGGCGGCAGATCTTGACCGGTCGAAGATCTGCAACGAGCGCGCCAAGCAGGCCGAACAGGACTATCCGGGCCGCTTCATCGGCGCGGCGCATGCCAATCCGCTCGGCGGGCCGGAGGCGCTGAAAGAGCTCAACCGCTGCAAGCATGAATTCGGGTTTCGGGGCGTCGTCATCACGTCGGAGGCCGATGGCAAGTGTCTCGATGCGCCCGACTACGAGCCATTCTGGACGGAATGCGAAAGGCTCGGCGTGTTCGTATTCGTGCATCCGGCCCTGAAGCTCAATTTTTCTCGAAGTTTCGACCGCTACGATACGGCGCGTTCGGTCGGCCGGGAGTTCTCTCTCATCATGGCGACGATCCGGCTCATCAATTCGGGCGTGTTCGATCGCCATCCTGGCCTCATCGTGCACATGGCGCATCTCGGCGGCGGCATCGCCTCGATGCTCGGACGCGTGCGCAGCTACCAGGACAAGACCTTCTGGGGCACCGCCGGCAACCCGCGCCACGGCGTCACGCCGAAGCATGATTTCGACCACTACCTTCGACACAACATGGTGTTCGACACGGCGGGATTCTGCGGGGCGATCTCCTCGGTGAAGACGGCGCTCATCGAAATTCCCGCCGCGCGCATCGTGTTCGCCACAGATTATCCGCAGGAAATCCGCGCCCGCGCGGCGGTGCGCGATTTCGTTCGCAATGTGCGGGCGCTCGGGGCGGATGGCGAGAAGATCCTATCGGGGAATGTGGGGCTATTGCTAAAATGATCAACGCCGCCATTGTGGGTTTGGGACGCTGGGGTCAGGCGCTTGTCGCGGCGGTGCAAGGCAAATCGAACCGCATCCGCTTCGTCTGCGCCGTGGTGCGCGATCCTGCGCGAGCGCGCGATTTTGCCTCGCGGCATGACCTTGCCTTGACGACCGCGCTCGCACAGGCCGCGCGCGATCCCGAAGTCGACGCCGTTTTTCTTGCCACGCCGCACTCCCTGCATGTGGAGCAAGTGATTGCGGTCGCCGCAGCCGGAAAGGCGGTGTGGTGCGAAAAGCCGCTCGCGCTGACCCGCGCCGGAGCCGAGCAGGCCGTCGCGGCTTGCCGGGACGCCGGCGTGCCCCTTGGCTGCGGGTACAACCGGCGCTGCTATTCATCGATGCGCGAACTAAAACGCATCGTCGAAGGCGGCGCCCTCGGGAGCATCCTGCATGTTGAAGGGCATTTCTCGAACGAATATTCGACGCACGCACTTCCGCGCGGCTGGCGCGACGACCCCGCGGAATCGCCGGCGCTCGGCATGACGGGCTGCGGCCTCCATGTGCTTGATGCGCTGGTGGACCTTGCCGGTCCGATCCGCCAGGTTCACGCGAAATCAGCGGCCCCGAAGCCGCCGCCCGATCCGCGCGATGTGGTCGCGGTCTTGATGGAATTTAGAAGTGGCGCCACCGGCCTGATGGCCACCGTGCGGGCTGCTGTGCCGTTCTGGCGCGTTCATGTCTTCGGCGCCAAGGGCGACGCCGAGGCGCGTGGCGAGAGAGATCTCAGGACCGGCTACATCGGGACGCCCGCAATGGAGCACACATTCGCGCCGGTTGATTCTTTGCGTGCTCTGGCGGAATCCTTCGCGGATGCGGTCGAGAGCCGCGCGCCATTTCCGATCTCGCCGCGCCAGTTGATCGACGTCACCGCCGCGTTTGAGGCGGTGATCAAGTCGCTGGATACAGGCGCGCCGGTGAACGTGGCGGGGTAATGGTGAACGTGCCGCCGGTCGCGGCGCGGTTGAGGAGCTTCGCCTGGCCAGTGGCCGGGTCGAGCGCGAAGGCGGTCGCGTAATCCTCGTCGCCATGTACCGAATAGAGAAAGCGTTGGTCGTGGCTCAACGCCAAGTAGGACGGATTGACCAGGCCGCCGATGTGCTGGACGTGCGCCCACGCGCCGGTCGCTGGATCTTCGCGATAAACATGAAAGCCGTCACCGCGCGCCTTGCGCGCCGCGGTGGTAAACGATCCCACATAGGCATACATCGAGGCGGTCCCTGGAGGAGTCTGTGCGGCGGCCGGTTTGGCCTGCGCGCCAAGCACCGCCGCGACCCCAAGGGCGAAGGCGGATGCGAACAGCGTTTCGGGAGTCTTGATCTTCATTGGCGTTACTCCCAGGATTTGTTCTCGGAATTGCGGTCTCGGATAGCCTATCGCTTGAGCCGATAGCCGGTCTTGAAAATCCACCACACGACCGCGAGGCAAACGGCAAGGAATATCGCCGTCATGCCCAAACTGATGCTGACGCTGACATCCGCGATGCCGTAAAAGCTCCAGCGGAAGCCGCTGATCAGATAGACGACCGGATTGATGAGAGCGATCGTCTGCCACACCGGCGGCAGGACCTTGATAGAGTAAAAGCTGCCGCCCAGGAAGCTCAGCGGGGTGATGACGAGAAGCGGCACGACTTGCAGCTTCTCAAACCCGTCCGCCCAAACGCCGATGATGAAGCCGAGCAGACTGAACGTCAGCGCGGTCAGCACGAGAAACGCCAGCATCCACGCTGGATGGTCGAGCCGCAACGGGACAAACAGGCCTGCGGTGGCCAGGATGATCATTCCGAGAATAATCGATTTGCTGGCTGCAGCGCCCACATAGCCGAGCACGATCTCGAAGGCAGACACCGGCGCCGACAAAATTTCGTAGATCGTGCCGGTGAATTTCGGAAAATAGATGCCGAATGAGGCGTTCGCGACACTCTGAGTCAGGAGCATCATCATCATCAGGCCCGGCACGATGAAGGCGCCGTAGCTCACGCCCTCGATCTCGGTAATGCGCGAACCGATGGCGGCGCCGAACACCACGAAATAGAGTGACGTCGAAATCACCGGCGAGACGATGCTCTGCAGCAGCGTCCGCGCCGTGCGCGACATCTCAAAAAGGTAGATCGCCCGGACTGCGCGAAAGTTAACGATCTCGGGCTGCTGCGCTCGGTGCGATGCCAGCCGTCCAATGGTTCGAACCGCTCGAAAATTCATGATCTCCTCACCAGTCTGACGAAAATGTCTTCGAGCGAGCTTTCTTCCGTGCGCAGGTCGTGAAAACGGATCCTCGCCCGGCCAATGTCGGCGAGCAATGAGCTGATCTCGCTGCGCTCGCCCTTGCTGTCATAGGTGTAGATCAATTCGTCGCCTTCAGGGGAAAGGGTGAGATCGTAAGGCGCCAGCGCCGGCGGAACCGCATCGAGCCGAACATCGAGCTGCAGCGTCAACTGCTTCTTGCCGAGCTTGCGCATCAATTCGGCTTTTTGCTCGATCAGAATGATCTCGCCCTCGTTGATCACCCCGACCCGATCGGCCATTTGCTCAGCCTCCTCGATGTAATGCGTGGTGAGGATGATGGTGACGCCGGAAGCGCGCAACTCGCGAACGGTCTGCCACATGTCTTTGTGCAGTTCGACATCGACGCCTGCGGTCGGCTCATCGAGAAAGAGAATCTGGGGTTCATGCGACAACGCCTTTGCGATCATGACCCGGCGCTTCATGCCGCCGGAAAGCGTAATGATCTTGCTGTCCTTCCGGTCCCACAGCGAAAGCTCCCTGAGCACCTTCTCGATATAACCCGGATTGGCAGGCCTGCCGAAAAGTCCGCGGCTGAACGACACCGTGTTCCAAACGGTCTCGAACGCATCGGTGGCGAGCTCCTGCGGAACAAGGCCGATCAGCGACCGCGCTTTCCGGTAAGCTGTAATAATATCGTGGCCGCCCACCCGGACGGCGCCGGAGGTCGGATTTACGATCCCGCAGATGATGCTGATGAGGGTCGTCTTGCCGGCGCCGTTGGGACCTAGCAGGGCGAAGATTTCGCCGCGGTGAATGTCGAGGTTGACATCCTTGAGGGCGCAAAAACCGGACGCATAGATCTTTGAGAGACGAGAGACGGAGATCACGGGCTGCATGACCATGATGACAACTGGGCGGTTGGCAGGCAGGATTCAAGGGGACGGCGCTTTTTCAAGAACGACGGCCGTGCCATAGGCCAAAACCTCGGTGATGCCGGCAGCGATCTCGTTCGCATCATACCTCATGGCAATCACCCCGTTGGCGCCGCACGCGACCGATGGTTCCAAATACGCTGCGCGAACGCACCGTGATGCCGCGCACGATGCCGAGATATTTGACGATTCTGTGATCCGCGACATCGTTGGTCGTCGTAGCAATCATAGTCGCCTCCCGTCTTTTGGCTTTGAAGTCCTCGAACAGGTGCGGCCGCTTCACCTGACTGGGCGGGTTGGGTCAGCGAGATTGATCGGCGCGGCAGCGATCTCATCTTTGGTCATCGTGTTAACGGTGTCGATGATCTTAAGATATGCCCGGGCTGCAGCCTCAATGCCCCAGGCCGGCACCAGATCAGCGGTGTCGAGCGTTGTGTGGTAGATCACATGATCGATGATGTGGAAGCTCGGCGCCTTCATGTAGATTTGCGACAGCTCGCCGCCGGGAGCGACCTCGGACTTGCGGTAGGTGGCGACGCCCAACTCGCGAAATGTCCGCCGCACGAGCGCCCGCAAAGCGTCGCTGCCGCCGACAAACCAGCGTCGGGCGCTGACCTCGTTCGCCGTCATGACGCCGGCGTCCAGGTTGTATAGCAGCGTCTGCGAGGGATGTTCGGCGTTGACGATCAGCGCGACCTTGCTCCAGTCGTAATTGTCGCGCACCCAATGGATGCCCTCTGAGCCGTGATGGTGGTCCGGGGTCGTCAGAAATACCAGCGTGCGCGGCCGTTGTGCTTGCGGCGCCGGGGCGTAGTGGCGCGCGATGTCGAGCATCATGGCGAGACCGGAGGCATTATCCATCGCGCCTTCGAAGAAGGCGTCGGTGTGCGCCATGATCAGAATCTGCTCATCGCTGGCGCCAGGGAGCGCGCCCCAGATGTTGGCTGTTTTAAGCCCGGTGCGCTCCTCGGTCGCGAGCCGCAGGTGGAACGAGACCGCCCGGCCCTCGTCGAGGCGATCGCGGATCAGATTGGCTTCGTCGGGTGTGATGGTGACGGTTGGGGCGTTGGCGCCGACGGCGCCTTCCGGCTCCGACTGCGCATCGCCGGGGAATCCCATCTCGACCAGAATGATGGCGGCGCCGGCGTCGTTTGCCCGCCGTATGGCGCCGCTCCAGTCGGCCGAATGGTCTCGCCCGCCCGGCGTCGGCGCGGAGTAGATCATCACGGCCTTGCCCTTCACGTCGCGGCCCTGGAAGTCAGCCGCGGTGCCGAGGCCGACCCACATCACCGGCGCGGTGATGCCGTTGCCCGGGGTGGAAGGGGATTCTGTGATCGGGAAGACGCTTCTGAGCGCCGTGGTATGGCCGTCCACTGTGAACTCCGCGGTCCAGGAGGTTGGGTACCACAGCGGCTTCATGGCGATCTCCTGGCGCCGCACGTCCGCAAGGCCGAGCTTCCTGAACTGGGCCATGACCCAGTCCTGCGTCATCCGGTCATAGGGCGTGCCTGGAATGCGTCCCCAGTACTGGTTCCCGTCCTCGCGGCTTTTGCGGGAGATCGCGGTGATCTCACCGATCACGGACTTAATTTTCAGAGCATCGACATCCGCGTAAGCTTCGGCGCCGGGCGGCAGCGGAAAACGGATGTAGTCGTCGTCCGGGATGTAGAGATCCCTGCCGTCCTTGGGCAAGCCGAGCGTGCGGCCGAAGCGTCCGGTGGGACGCGACAGGGTGGCGAGCGCCGGCGGATTGCGCTCGGCGGCGGCTGGCTCAGTCGCCTGGGTTTGCGCCGGAACTTGCGCCAGACATTCCTGCGTCCAAAGCGTGAGGACGCCGATTGCGCAGAGCGCGGCCGTGGCGCGATGGCGGCGAGGTTTCATGCTGGCGTTCCTCCCATCCCGGCTGGTCAGTGTATTATAGGCGCTCCCGGGCGCAGACTTCAGTCCGCGAGCCCGATGCTTCGGAATGACTGCTATTTATCTGGCGCAATCACGCCATGCGGTTCATGAGCGCGCCGATCTTCTCGATCCACAGCTTGACCACGTCGCCGGATTTGAGGAATTCGCCCCGCGCAGCGCCGACGCCGGCCGGCGTTCCGGTGAGGATCACGTCGCCAGGCTGTAAGGTGATGCGCGAGGACAGGTGCGCAATCTGCTCGGCGAGGGTGAAGATCATCTGGCTTGTGTGGGACTCTTGCTTGATAACGTCATTGACCCACAGCTTGAGGCCAAGCTGCTGCGGATCCGGGATGTCGCGACTGGGCACGATCCACGGCCCGAGGGGGCACGATCCGTCGAAATTCTTGTGCGCCACCCAGTCGAATTTGAAGGGCGCGGCGTCGGGTACGTGGGGGCGGCGTCCCAGGTCGCGCGCCGAGAGGTCGTTCGCGATGGTGTAGCCGGCCACATAATCAAGCGCTTTGGCGAGCGGCACGTCCTTGGCGGCAAACCCGATCACCGCGGCGAGCTCGATCTCCCAATCCATTGTCTTGGAAACGCCCGTGATCTGCACCGTGTCGCCGTGAGCCGCGAGGGTGCTGCGCCCGGCCTTAAGGAAGTGCCAGGGCTTCAAGCCGAGCGTATGAGGGTCCGGCTCGGGGGTGCGCCCGCTCGCGCGCGCCATCTCGGCGGCATGGTCGGCGTAATTCGCTCCAGCGCAATAGATCGCGGATGGCCATAAGACCGGGGCCAATAGTTTCGTTTCGGCAAGCGTCTGACCGCCGGCCGGCGAGGCCGCGGCCTTGGCAAGTCGGTCGCGCGCCGCCCCCCAGTCCTGCAAAATGGCCAACACGCTGCGATCGGCCGCGTGTCCGGTCAGCTTTTCGGCGTCACACACCTCATCTCCGATCAGCAGTCCGGCACGCGGACCGTCAGCGCCCGCATATGTCACCAGCCTGTAGCTTGCCATTGGTCGTCCCTCTCGGTTTGCGGGAGGCAACAAACCGGTTTGCAATGCGGTTGGCAAGCACGGAAGGCTCCTGACGACACTGGCGTTCCGACATTGCCGATGCCGGAGTCGATCGGCAGGCGCACAGCATTGTGCTCATGCAAAGGAGGCTATTGGCAATCGCGGCGGCGACTGTACTATAAACAGATATATCCCGCCTGCCGCGCTTCGCGCCCGGACCGGCATGGCAGGACGTCAGCCGGCTGCCAAGGCCGGCAGGGAGGAATGCTTCGAATGGCTGAAAAACTTGTCGGTAAGATCTCCGAGTTCAAGGACGGTGACCGCCGCATCGTGTTCTTCGGCGACCATGAAATCGGCGTGTTTCGGGAAAACGGCGCTTTTTACGCTTACAGCAACTATTGCCTGCATCAGGGCGGACCGGCCTGCGAGGGGCTGACGATCGCGAAGGTGGAAGAGCGCATCATGCCCGACAAGACGTCGAAGGGCCTCTATTTCTCCGACACTGAACTCCACTTCGTGTGCCCCTGGCACGGCTATGAGTATGACATCAAGACCGGCGAATGCGTCTCCGATCGCAGGCTGAAGCTGCGCAAATACGAAGTGATCGAGAAGGGGGACGAACTGTATGTCCGCGCGTAGAATCGCGGCGGCCAAGGTTGCGACCAAGCCGGTCGCCAGGCTCGCACCTGAGCCCGCGAAGCGCACCAATGCCAAGAAGGCTGCCAAACCGCTGCCCGCGAAACCAGCGCCCGGCGCCATCCACAATGTCTCGGCTGCCGCCGAGAAGCTTGCGGCCGATATCGACCGCGCGCTAGCCGCCGGACACACCGATGTGCTGACCACTGACGCGATCCAGGCGCTGATGGCGGCGGCGTGCCGGAGCTATTCGGCCCAGGTTGAAGCTAGCGGCAATTTCCCGCCGCTCGCGGCGCGCAGCCGGGTCACTTCGACCGACGTCATGGTGACCGCAAGCGGCTTATTGAAGGCGGCCAATCTCGCGGTTTTTGAGCTGGGCATGTGGCAGAGCTGGACCGGCCGCTGATCGGCCGAGCCGCAACATTAAAGCGAGAAGACTCGAACGGAGTCATTCGGGAGAAACGTATGGAACTTATGTCCGATCGCGGACGCCGCGTGACGGTTGACGAGTTGAATACCACGAGACTCCTCGCCCACGCCCGGCAGCAGGCCCATCAGCGCAAGCTCGACGACATGGTCATTGTCGACGTGGACGCACATCACTACGAAAATGAGCACATGAAGGACATTCTGCCCTTTATGGAGAACGATGTGCTCCGTCAGCTTGCCATGGCGCAGGGCATGAAGGGCGGCCGCGGCACGCTGATGCCGCAGCAGATCGGGTACCAGGATGTCGGCGGTCGCGTCACCCGCTATCCGCTGCGCGCATCCGAGAAGTTCGAACCTGGCCAGCACCGCGATGTCCAACTTGGCCATCGCTGGATGGACGCGATGGGAGTCGACTACTCCTGCCTGTTCCCGACGGGCATGCTCAACATTGGTCTGCATCCCCAAAAAGAGATGGAAGTCGATCTGTGCTGGGCCTACAATCGCTGGGTGACCGAGAAAGTGCTGCCCGAATCCGGCGGGCGCATGTTTTCGATGCTTTCCCTGCCGTTCTCAAATCCGGACGAGTCGCTGCGGCACGTGGAGACTTTTGGTCACCGCGACGGCGTCGGCGGCTTCATGATCACCGCCGTGCGCACCCTGCCCGTGTACGACAACGCCTATATGAAGGTCTACCGCGCGATCGAAGAGCGCGGTCTGGTGCTGGCGTTCCACTCAGCCTTCAATTGGAGCGAAAACGTGTTCCGCGGCTGCAACCGTTTCATTGCGGTGCATGCGCTCGGGTTTTCATTCTATAACATCTTGCATTGCACCAATTGGGTGGTCAACGGCATGGGTGAGCGCTTTCCCAAGCTGCCGGTGATCTGGATCGAGTCGGGGCTCGCCTGGGTGCCGTTCCTGATGCAGCGTCTCGATCACGAATACATGATGCGGCCCTCGGAATGCCCGCTCCTCAAGAAAAAGCCGAGCGAGTACATGCGCGACATGTACTATTCCTCACAGCCTATGGAGATTCAGGATCTCAAGGCGATGGAGCAGACATTCCGCATGATGGACGCCGAAAACCGCCTGCTCTACGCCTCCGACTATCCGCACTGGGACTTCGACCTGCCGTCGACCATCTACGACCTGCCATTCCTCTCCGAGAAGGCCAAGCACAACATCCTCGGCGGAACTGCGGCGCGCTTGTTCAAGCTCAAGCCGCGCAACGACAAGCAAAAAGAGAATTTGATCAGGTTCGGCAACTACACCGCGGCTGCTTGAGTTGAAGTTGGCGCCCCTCTGCCGTCGTCGCCCTTGCCCCGATCCTGCTCCAGGGATTGGCCGGGCGAGCCGGTAACGCCGGCGCTGGGGATGCTGATTGGCCATACGTGGCTTCGACCTGTGTTCTGCCGGGCAACCCCGGGGCAGCATCGGTTGAGCTGGCGAGTGCTCTGGAAGGATGCAGGGAGGAGCTGATGGCGCGTGTGTCATTGGTAACCGGCGGGACGCGCGGGATCGGCGCGGCGATCTCGAAGGCTCTGCATGCGGCGGGCTACAAGGTTGCTGCCAATTACGGCGGCAATGACGAAGTCGCGGCCAGGTTCAAGGCCGATACCGGCATCAACGTCTACAAGTGGGATGTGTCATCCTACGACGCCTGTGTCGAGGGCGTAAAACGGGTCACGGCCGATCTCGGTCCGGTCGACGTGCTCGTCAACAACGCCGGCATCACCCGTGACGGCATGTTCCATCGCATGAAGCCCGAGCAATGGCTGGCCGTGATCAACACAAATCTGGTTTCGCTGTTCAACATGTGCCGCCCGGTGATCGAAGGCATGCGCGAGCGCAAGTTTGGGCGCATCATCAACATTTCTTCGATCAACGGCCAGAAGGGGCAGATCGGGCAGACCAATTATTCCGCCGCCAAGGCCGGCGAAATCGGATTCACCAAGGCGTTAGCGCTCGAGAATGCGCGCGTTGGCGTGACCGTCAATGCGATCTGTCCGGGCTACATCAACACCGATATGGTCAAGGCGATGTCGAAGGACGTGCTGGAGAAGTCGATCCTGCCTCTGATCCCGATCGGCCGCCTCGGCGAACCCGAGGAGGTCGCTCGTTGCGTCCTGTTTCTCGCCTCTGACGATGCCGGCCTCATCACCGGTTCGACCCTCACGGCCAACGGCGGGCAATTTATGGCATGATGTGCGGCTGACCGCACAGGCAACATTCCGTTTGTAGGCACGAAACGGGCTCTTGCGAAAGCTGTTATGGGCTCGCCCTCGTTCATGGCGGAAAATGATTTGCCGCTGAGAAAATGGTTTGCCGCTGAGTCAATCTAAGTAATTTTCGCCAAAATTCCATTTGACCACGGCGGTCGTGACAGACACGATTTTCGCTTATTTAATTAAATTGCTCTCAGTTGGTTGAATTGAAGGTCGCGCTTTTCCGCATCCGCGGAACTCGATCGCAGTCACGGCTGGCTGGCCTCTTCTCCTGCCGCTTCCAGGTGAGATGAACAGATCGACAGGAATGAACTGCCGATGAACAGAACGACAGAAATGGCTGCAGCGCAGTCTTAAGTTTCAACACTGGAAACACCGCTGAGCGGAACGCGATGAGATTTTGCGAATTGATTAGGCGTGTGTCCGGCTGCGAAACATTCTGGTTTGTCCGAGAACGGGAGAGAAGCCAGAAATATTTCGGAAACAGCTCGCGGTAGACGCGAGAAAAGGCGCCCGGACGTAATCGCCGCACCGGCCTGCCAGACAAGGTCCTCGAACGCGGCTTAATCCCCTGAACCCCACAATAAGGAGGTAACATGCGTTTGTCTGTACCGGTACTCGCTGCGCTTGGCGTCACGGCGTTTTTGGGAGTCTTGAGCGCCGCCGCTCCCGATGCGAGCGCCGCCGTCCGTCGCACGGTTGTCAGTGGCCCGCGCGGCGAAGTGACCGTGACTCGTACGCCGAGAGCGACGGTCTTGCGCGGCCGGCGCGGCACAATGATCGTCTCCCGTACGCCCGGGGCGCGCGGCGCAGTGATCGTACGTCGTCCGCGTGGCGCAACGATCATACGAGGTCAACGTGGCACGATGGTCGTAACCCGCAGGCTCGGCGGTGCACGCGGCGCCGTAATCGTGAGCCGTCCGCGCGGCGCAGTGGTCGTGCGTCGGCGCGGCGCGCGCATGTAAAGGCCCGCGAAACATGGCTCGGCTTTGAACGAGCTCGTCGAACCGTGTTTGCTTCTGAGAGGCGAGATGTGGCTGCTCCGCGATTCTTGCTGCTGAATGCAGCGGCGCTCGCCCTATCAATGTCAAGCAGTCATGCCGGCCCGTGCGCTCCCGAAATCGAGCGAATGCGGGCCGGCATCGGCGCCTGGATCGCTTCCGGGCCAAGCGCGCCTCAGAGCGTTGGCGCCATGTTGCATCATCAGCCGACGCCAGGCTCGGTCGCTGCCGCCGGCGAAAGGCTTGGTCTGTCGATTGCGGCTTTCG
This sequence comes from Hyphomicrobiales bacterium, assembly GCA_021323775.1. Taxonomy (GTDB): domain Bacteria; phylum Pseudomonadota; class Alphaproteobacteria; order Rhizobiales; family Xanthobacteraceae; genus JAJPKK01. The sequence continues at coordinate 29,486 of JAJPKK010000155.1, read as the reverse complement.
CGCACGCCATGAGAGCCGCCCGCGGTCCGCAGCGCCGGTAGCAAGGGCAGATGTTGATGTGTTGATGAGGCGTTTGCCGATGTTGCGAATTACGGCCGCGGCGTCCACCCTTGCGGCGCCAATTCGAAACCGGTGAATGCGAATCCCGGCGCCACGGTGCAGCCTGCCAGCGTCCAGTCGCCGAGGCTTTTGGCGGCCTGCCAGGCGCCGCGCGGCACCACGGCCTGCGGGCGCTCGCCGGCCAAAAGATCAATGCCGAGACGCAGGCGTCGAACCGGCCCCTGATCCGTGTCAGCAACTTCCAGTTCTAACGGGGCGCCAGCGTAATAGTGCCAGACTTCGGCAGCGTCGATGCGATGCCAGCTGGACCGCTCACCACGCATCAGCAGGAAATAGATCGCAGTCGATGCGGCGCGGCCGCCGCTCGCCGTTGCGTCACGGAAGGTCTCGATGAAATGGCCGCCCTCAGGATGCGGTTCGAGGTTCAGGAGTTCGATAATTTGGCCCGCAGTCATCAAGGCCGCCTGACGCGGATGATTCCGAACTTCAGCTTCCACGCTTGAACATCGGTCGAACCGAGCTTCCTTTTAGAACCTGTTCTTGCGCGCGCGGACTTCGGCAAACACCTGAGCCGCCGGTTGACCCGCAAGGCCTACAGCCGCCGCGACCGCGGGATCGTCGGCGCGCAAGAACACGTTAGCGCGCTTTTCCTCGCCCATGAGCGCCGGGATCGTCGGCTTGCGGGCGGCGACCTGCCGTTTGACCTCTGCGGCGCGCGCCGCGAGCGCTGGGTTATCCGGCTCGATCGTCATGGCGAAGCGGATATTGGCTTCAGTGTACTCATGGCCGCAAAACATGGCGGTGTCATCCGGCAGGGCGCGCAGCTTAAGAAGCGATTGCCACATCATCTCTGGCGTGCCTTCTATGACGCGGCCGCAGCCGATCGAGAACAGCGTGTCGCCGGCAAACAACAGCTTGGCGGCAGGGAAATAATAGTTGATCTGGCCCAGCGTATGTCCCGGCGTCGCGATCACCTGTGCCGACAGCGTTCCGAGCGTGACAGTGCCGCCTTCGGCAACCTTCTCGTCCACGTCCGGGATCTTGGCCGCCTCCTCCCGCGGCGCCACCACCCGGGCGCGGTGGCGCCGTTTCAACTCGGCTATTCCGCCAGTGTGGTCCCCATGATGATGGGTTACAAGAATGTCGGACAATTTCCACCCAGACGCAGTCAACGCGGCCTCGACCGCTGCGGCTTCCGGAGCGTCGATCGCCGCCGTGGCCCCGCTCGCAGGATCGTGGACCAGGACCCCGTAATTGTCCCTGAGGCAGGGGAACAGACGGATCTGAGCGTTCGAAAGTGTGATGCTTACGCTGTCCATGGAACACCTTTCGTTGACGAACGCTCTATAACATGGGGCTGTGTTCGGCGCAGCCCTTCGATCTCGCGCTAAGCTTCGTGGTATCTTTGCGGCATGGATGTCGTCGACCTTCGCAATTTCTATGCTCACCCGCTCGGAACGGTGGCGCGGCGGTTCATCGGGCGCGGCATTCGGCGACTGTGGACCGGAAGCGCGGCACTGCGGGTGCTCGGTGTCGGCTACGCGACGCCGTATCTGGGCCTGTTCCGCGAGGACGCGGAACGCTGCCTTGCCTTCATGCCCGCGGCCCAGGGCGTGGTCAAATGGCCCTCCGCGCGACCGACGCTTGTCGCCCTGGTTGACGAGTGCGAACTGCCGCTTCCGGACGCGGCGGTTGATCGTATCCTGCTGGTGCATGCCCTTGAGTTGAGCAACGACGTTGCGGCGTTGTTGCGCGAGGTATGGCGCGTGCTGGCGGCTGGCGGCCGAATCCTCGCGGTGGTGCCGAATCGGCGCGGCTTGTGGGCGCGAATGGACACAACCCCATTCGGTCAGGGACGGCCGTACTCTCGCTCGCAGTTAACGCACCTTCTGCGCGAGACATGGTTCACGCCGACCGCATGGGGTGATGCGCTCTACGTGCCGCCGATTGACCGTCGCTGGTTTTTGCGTTCGGCAGCCGCCTGGGAACGCACCGGCGCGACTGTGTCGGCGCCATTTGCGGGAGTGCACCTCGTAGAGGCGACAAAGCAGGTCTATCGGGCGATTCCAGCTCGCGAGAAGAAACTGGTGACAACTCTCAAACCCGTACTGAAGCCGGTTTTGGCACCATCTCCCGGCGGCGCCGCACGGATTTTCTTTGCTGCAGGCTCGTGGGTCCCGGGCGGCGCCAGCGTGCGTTGCGCGTCGTCGGAGCCATTGTCGGGGGGGCACTCTTCGACAAGCTGAGCGCGAAACGTGCCCCGCCGGAGCTTCGGTGGCGGGCGCCTTCGACAGGCCCAGGAGCGCGCCTTTGAGTCTGGCGTCCGTGAAGAATCGCATTTTATGCTGTGGCCGATTTTAGCCGCGCGAGGATCGCTACGGGGCGGGCACTAAAGTCCTCAGACGGCTGACGACGCCCCCTTATGCTGTGGCTGGTTGGCGGCGCGAAGATCGCGACAAGGATGAGGCACAATAAAAAGCGTCCGCCTGCTGGCAGACCCGCTGCGCCGCCGCGCAATCCGAGGCCGGCCCGCAGTCAATCTCCGTTCTGGCGCGTGCTGTGCGCGGCATCCTCACCGTCGCTTTGTGCGCCTTGTGCGAGATCGCCGCGTGGGCCACGATGACGTCGCCGCCGCCGATGCAGCGGGAAACGATCGCCCTGTCCCTCGTAGCCGTTTTGGCCGTAGCCTTGATGCGCCGGAGGCGATGCGATTTGCGCCACCGGCGCGCCGCCGGTGATAAAGGACGGCAGGCGGTCGACATTGCTGTCGTCGTCTTTGGATGCAGCGTGCTGCGAATGGCGACCGCTGAAACTCGGTTGCTCGCGGAGCTGTTCGCGCGGCTGGAAGAACTGCGCGTCGCGCGGCAGATAGGGCTGCGGATCGCGAGGACCAAAGGCAGGTTGCTCGCCCACACCCGGCAGAGCTGCCGGCTCATCGTCCACGTCGTCGATCATGTCGTCACGCGGCTCGTCCCTGCCGTCCATTCCGCCATCGCCGCGGTAGAAGGGCGCGGCCTGCCGGTACTGGTCCTGCGCTGCAGCGATCAGGCGGAAATAATGCTCCGCGTGCTGGAGATAGCTCTGCTCAGAAACCGGATCTCCCGACGCCTGGGCATCGCGCGCAAGTTGCAGGTATTTCTCGGCAATGTGGGACGCCGTGCCCCGCATTTTGACATCTGGTCCGTTCGACTCGTACACCCGTGTGAGCGGATTGTGACTCTTGCGGTTGCGCCCGCGCATACGCTTGTTTTGCTGATTTCTCATGACTAGCGCTTTGCCAATCCTCAATTGAAGGCGGCATGTGCCGCCCGTTCCCCCACATCCGGCCGTATTCCCGAAAGAATGGCAGCCAGCCCCGATGCCTTTGCCTGTGACAAAGGCTACCCCCGGCATTCGCCCAGGAACGCCAGCGTGAATAGAGGTTTAGTCGTCGCTCAGACCTTGCTCGCAGCAGAACCGCGGCGTTGCCCACCTTCCATCAGGACTGCCGCGACGCCACGGCGACCGCGACAATTCACCTTAACGATGAAGCATCTCGAACCTAAGTTTCCCGATTTCAACTATCTCGCATGCGAGATTTCCGCCACCGAGAGAAGAACCGGTGATCGCGTCATGTCGATGCACGTCCCATCGATGTCGGTTTATCCATCTCGTTTGCGCCCACTGCCTTGCCGAGCCGTGCTCCAAGCCGTCGGTGGGGGCGACAATTGAACCTTAGGTCCATCCCGTAAATGAAAGGTAGTCGGTCTTGACCGATAATCCAAGCATTTTTTTCTGCATTCTTGCGATTGTCACCCGCGCCGCGGTCATGGGTTGCGGACTGCCGCCACCACTCTCGATATACCGGCCAGATCTGGCACGATCCTGATCCCGCCAAAACCAGCAGCGGCGAACAAGGCGGCGACATGGCCGCCTTGGCCTTTGCCGATTTCAGCGATTAGATGCGCGCCTGGGGCAAGGATGTGCCGGGCGTGGTCCGCAACGGCACGATAGGCTGCAAGGCCATCGAGCCCCCCGTCGATCGCGCTGCGCGGGTCGAACTCGCGCACGTCGGGTTCGAGTTCGGCGATTTCATCGGTGCGAATATAGGGAGGATTGGTGACGACGAGATCGCAGTGAGGCGCCACGGCGGCGCCAAAATCGCAGGCCACGAACGCCGCGCGCTCCGCGACGCCCAGGCGGCGCGCATTTTCGCGCGCGAGCACAAGAGCTGCGGGATCGCGATCGGTGCCGATTGCGCGTGCGTTCGGCAATTCGGCCAGGAGCGCAATCAGAATCGCGCCCGAGCCGACCCCGAGATCGGCTATGCGCAAAGCGCGCGAGCGCGCCCCCATTCGATCGACGGCCGCCAGCGCCTCCTCGACGACGGTTTCGGTCTCCGGGCGCGGCACCAGCACGTCAGGCGTGATCTTGAACTGCAGGCCCCAGAATTCCTTCGTGCCGGTGATGCGCGCAACGGGCTCGCGGCAGAGCCGCCGCGCTTCCAGCGCTTCGATGCGAGCGATCTCGGCAGCCGCAAGGCGTCGCTGTCCCGCAAGCATGAGGGCAGCGTGGTCCAGGCCGAGCGCGTGGCCGACCAGAATGCGCGCATCGAGATCGGGAGTGCCGAGCCCACATTCACGAAAGCGCCGCGCCACTTTGCGGCGCACCGTGTCGATGGAAAGGGCCCCGCCGGTCACGGCAGCGCTCCGGCGTGAGGCTGGTCCTGCGCGGCCAGCAGCGATGCCTGATGTTCGGTGGTCAAAGCATCGATGATCTCGTCCAAGGCTTCGCCCTCGATCACCTGGGGCAGCTTGTAAAGCGTAAGGTTAATGCGGTGATCGGTGACACGCCCTTGGGGGAAGTTGTACGTCCGGATGCGCTCGGAGCGGTCGCCGCTGCCGACCTGGCCGCGGCGCTCGGCCGCGCGCGCGGCGTCAAGGCGCTGACGTTCGGCGTCGTAAAGCTTGGCGCGCAGCAGACTCATGGCTTTGGCGCGGTTGCGGTGCTGGGAGCGCTCCTCCTGCAACATCACCACGATGCCGGTCGGAAGATGGGTGATGCGGATCGCCGACTCGGTCTTGTTGACATGCTGGCCGCCGGCGCCCTGAGACCGCATGGTCTCGATCCGCAGATCCTTTTCGTCGATGCCGACATCGACCTCCTCGACTTCCGGCAGCACCGCAACGGTTGCGGCCGAAGTATGAATTCGGCCCGAAGCCTCGGTATCGGGGACGCGCTGGACGCGGTGCACGCCGGATTCAAATTTAAGCCGTGCAAAGGCGCCCGGTCCGGTTATCTCGGCGATAATCTCCTTGTAACCGCCCTTGGCGCCTTCGCTCACGGAAAGAATGCCGGTCTTCCAGCCGTGTTTCGCCGCATAGCGCTCATACATCCGAAACAGGTCGCCCGCGAATAGTGCCGCTTCGTCGCCTCCTGTCCCGGCTCGGATCTCGAGAATGACATTCTTGTCGTCCATCGCGTCCTTGGGGATGAGCGCCAGCCGGATGTCACGCTCGAGCGCGCCGCGACGCGCTTCGACGACCGGCTTTTCCGCGACCGCGACGGCGCGCAGGTCCGGTTCGGTGGCCGGATCGGCAATGATCGCATCGAGATCGGCGAGATCGGCCACCGCGCTCCGATAGGCTTTCACCTTTTCCACTACCGGCGCTATCTCGGCAAGTTCGCGGGTCAGCTTCACGTAGGCGTCTGCCCCGAGCGGGCGGGAAAGCTCCGCTTCCAGTGAGGCGTGGCGCGCCAGCATGACATCGAGTTTCGCTTCGGGAAGCATGGACACGGCTTGGGTTACAGGGGAATGCCTTCTGTTTCCGCAAAGGCGACCAGCTTGTCGCGGATCGATCCTCCTCCGTCTCTGTGCGAGATCAGAGCCTTGACCAGCGTTGCGGCCTTGCCGACATCGAGTTCCAGCGCCATCGCCTTGACGGGGCCCACCGCCGAGGCGACCAGCGACAATTTTCGATAGCCGAGCGCGATAAGGGCGAGCGCGCCCACGGTCTTCGACGCCATCTCGCCGCACACTGTCACCGGCTTGCCATGGGCCTCGCCGCGCTCGGCAATGCTGCGCAGGGCGCGCAGCATGGGAATGGACAGGTCATCAAACCGCGTGCTCACGCGCGGATTGCCGCGATCGGCGGCAAACAGGAACTGAGCAAGGTCGTTCGAGCCGACCGAGAGGAAATCCACACGCTCCAACAGTTCGTCAAGCTGATAAAGCAACGACGGCACCTCCACCATGGTCCCGATCTCGACCCGCTCCGGGAGCCGGTAGTTGTGGCGACGCAGATAGGTCAATTCCCGCTCGACCAGCTCCTTGGCCTCATCGAACTCGCGCACGGCTGCGATCATCGGAAACATCACCCTGAGTTCGCGCCCCGAGGCGGCGCGCAGCAACGCGCGAATCTGGCTGCGGAGCAGCGCCGGGCGGTCTAGGCCCAATCTGATGGCGCGCCAGCCAAGGGCAGGATTTTCTTCCTCGATAATGCGCATGTAGGGCAGCACCTTGTCGCCGCCGACATCGAGGGTGCGGAACGTGACAGGGCGGCGCCCGGCGCTGTCCAGCACCGCCCGGTACAGCGAAACCTGCTCGGCGGCGCGCGGGAACTGGCCGGCTACCATGAACTGCAATTCAGTACGGAACAGACCTATTCCGGAAGCTCCGGTTTCCTCGATGTGCGGCAAGTCGACCAGCAATCCCGCGTTGAGGAGCAGGGAGATCTCGACGCCGTCCCGCGTCACACAAGGTTTGTCGCGCAGCGCCTGATACTGGAGCTGCCGGCGCGCCCGCACCCGCACCCGTTCGATGTAGGAAGCTTCGAGTTCGGGCGACGGGCGAATATGTACTTCGCCGCTGGTGGCGTCGACAATGACCGCATCGCCGGAATCGACGAAGCCAATGGCGTTGTTGACTTCACCCACCGCGGCAATCCCGAGGGCGCGAGCAATAATCGCCACATGGGATGTGGGCCCGCCCTCCTCCAGCACAAGGGCGCGCAGGCGCTTGCGGTCATAATCCAACAGGGCCGCCGGCCCCATCGAGCGCGCTACAATGATCGCGTTCTCCGGCAGGTGCTCGCGGGCCGGAGCGTGGTCGCGGCCGAGCAGTTGCCGCAACAGCCGGTTTGTCAGGTCATCGAGATCGTGCAGGCGTTCGCGCAGATAGGGATCGGTCTGACGCAGCATGCGGGCTCGCGTATCGGATTGTACGCGCTCGACCGCCGCCTCCGCAGTGAGGCCCGTCAAAACCGCTTCCTCTAGTTTGTGCACCCAGCCGCGGTCATGGGCAAACATGCGATAGGCTTCGAGGACTTCGCGATGCTCGCCGCCCTCCGCCACATCTCCGTGCTCGAGCATGGCGTCGAGATCGGAGCGCAGCGCGGTGATCGCACTTTCAAGGCGGGCGCGTTCCTTTGCGATATCGTCCGCAATGAAGTTGGTGATGATGACGCGCGGCTCGTGCAGGACCACGTGACCGAGCGCGATGCCCTCATTAAGCACTGAACCTTGAAGCCGCAGGCTGCGGCGCACGGCGGGTTCGGCGCCCGGCTGCGCGAGCGCCGCAAGCTCGCCGGACGCAATCATCTCCGCCAGCACCATCGCGGTGGTCTGAAGCGCCTCGACCTCTTCCTCCGAGTAGGTGCGGCGCGCCCGGTTTTGCACCACCAGCACGCCGAGCGTATTGCCGGCGCGCAGGATCGGCACCCCGAGGAAGGAATGGTAGATCTCTTCGCCGGTTTCCGGCCGATAAGAGAACGCCGGGTGCGCTTGCGCGTCGGAGAGGTTGACGGGGCTGGCTTCGCTTGCCACCAGGCCGACGAGCCCTTCGTCCGACCGCATCACTGTCCGGTGGACGGCCTCACGGTTCAGGCCCTCGGTGGCGTACAGTTCCAGCGTGGAGTCGACCCGCAGCACGTAGACGGAGCACACCTCCGCCACCATGTTGGCGGCAATCAGCACCACGATTTTGTCGAGGCGTTCCTGCGCGCTGACCGGTTCCGCCATCACTTCGCGAAGCCGGCGCAACAATACTCGCGGACCGCCCAGCGCGCCGCGCATGGCGTGAGGTCCCTCAGGCCGAATATCCAAGCCGGCTTGCCCCTAACCAGGCTTATGTGAACAGGGAATGGCGCACGCTCCGGCCCGGCGCCGCCGCACGCTTAAGGCTATAGCGAATGAAACGTACAGGCCGCAAGGCGAAAGGCGATGTTGCGATGCATTACGGGCTATGATTTATCCAGCCCATACAACGAATGCAAGGTCCGGACCGCGAGTTCCGTGTAGGCTGAATCGATCAGAAGAGAGAACTTGATTTCCGAGGTTGTGATCGCGCGAATATTGATGCCGCGGTCGGCGAGGGACCGGAAGGCCTTGGCCGCGACGCCGGCGTGGCTGCGCATTCCAACTCCAATGACCGAAACCTTCGTAACGTCGGTTGCGCCGTCGAGGCGCTCGTAGCCGATCTGCGCCTTTGCGGCGGCTATGGTCTCCTTGGCGCGCTCGAAATCGGCAGCCGGGACCGTAAAAGTAAGATCGGTGGTGGCTCCGTCCGCCGACACGTTCTGGACGATCATGTCCACATTGATGTTGGCGTCAGCCAGGGGACCAAAAATGTTGGCCGCGACGCCCGGCTTATCTTGGACACGGCGGATCGAGATCTGCGCCTCGTCCTTGGAAAACGCGATCCCGGTGACGACGTGCTGTTCCACGAGTTCCTCCTCGTCGCAAATCAAGGTGCCCGGCGGATACTTGTGCGGATCGATGCTGTCCGGCGAATCGAAGCTTGAGCGCACGAAGATTGGCACCTGGTGGACCATGCCGAGTTCGACTGAACGCACCTGAAGCACCTTGGCGCCCTGAGAGGCGAGCTCGAGCATTTCCTCAAACGAGATACGGTCAAGCCGCCGCGCCTTCGGCACCACGCGCGGGTCGGTCGTGTAGACTCCGTCAACATCAGTGTAGATATCGCAGCGATCGGCGCCGATGGCGGCGGCGACCGCAACCGCGGAAGTATCAGAACCGCCGCGACCCAGGGTGGTGATCCGTCCGGACTGCGGATGGATGCCCTGGAAACCGGAAATGACGGCGACCTCCTTGCATTCATGCAGGCGCCGCATCAGTTCGGCGCCGTTTACGCTGAGGATGCGGGCCGAGGCATGGGCATCGGAGGTGATAATAGGCAGTTGCCAACCCTGCCACGACCGCGCTGCGATCCCGATGGCTTGCAGCGAAATCGCAAGCAGACCCGACGTAATCTGCTCGCCAGACGCCACCACGGCATCGTATTCTCGGGCATCATGCAGCACCGACGCCTCACGACACCATTCCACGAGCCGATTGGTCGCCCCCGACATGGCCGAGACGACCACGGCGACCTCGTGGCCGGCGTCAATCTCCCGCTTGACATGCCGCGCAACGTTGCGGATCCGCTCGATATCGGCCACCGACGTGCCGCCGAACTTCATGACCAATCGAGCCATAAGGGAACTCAAATTTCTCCGCCAAAGCCAAACAAGTCCCCGCGCTTCCGGGCAAGCAGGCGAGGGTAGGGCGAGGGTAGGGCAAGGACAAAATGGCGCGTATACATAACGGTGAGTTTGCGGCGCCGCAACCTCACTCAACCCCTCCCTGACTCCCGCTTGCAGGGGAGGGCAATCGCATGTGAGGCGCCGGCCTCTTTTACCTGGGCTTGCGGGGAGGGGTCGGAATTTGCGCGCTTCTCGCGCAAATTCCAGGTGAGGGCCTCTCCGCCAGTTCTGAGTGGCGAGATTGCGCGTGGGGAAACGCCCCCTCGCCCCGTCCCCCTCCCCGCAAGCGGGAGCGGGAGCACGGCCGCGCCCTGTCTGCGTGCGACTGCCTGGCGCCCGCAGGGGAGGGTAGGGAGGCGAAACAACACCAAGAGGCGAAAATCGTTAACATGGCCGACCGAACGATCCACTCAGATGCCGTTGCCCACGCCACCGTCGACGTTGCCGAAGTCGACCGCTTCTCGCGGCTCGCCGGAGAGTGGTGGGACCCACGCGGAAAAATGGCGGTGCTGCACAAGTTCAATCCGGTCCGGCTCGCCTATATCCGGGATGCGGTGTGCCGCCAATTCGGACGCAATGCCGGCCAGCCGCCTTGCCTCGGCGGCATCCGCATTCTCGATATCGGCTGCGGCGGAGGCATTTTGTGCGAGCCGCTGGCGCGGCTTGGCGCCGGCGTCGTCGGGGCCGATCCGTCGCCTGACAATATCAAGGCCGCTCAGATCCATGCCGAACGTGGCGGCCTCACGATCGATTACCGGGTTGCCGCCGCCGAGGCCCTCGCCGGCGGCGGCGAACGTTTCGACGTGGTGTTGGCGATGGAAGTGGTGGAGCACGTGGCCGACGTGGGCCTGTTCGTGCGCTGCTGCGCCAATATGGTCAAGCCGGGCGGGCTGATGATCGCCGCCACGCTCAACCGCACGCTCAAGAGCTTTGCGCTGGCCATCGTGGGCGCCGAATACGTGCTGCGCTGGCTCCCTCGCGGGACGCACCGGTGGGATAAGTTCGTCCGCCCCGACGAGCTTGAGAGCGCTATGGCGCGGGCTGGCCTGCGGACCATTGACGAAACCGGCGTCATCTACAATCCGCTCACCGACCAATGGCGATTGTCGTCCGACATGGACGTGAACTACATGCTGACGGCCGAAAAGGCCCGGTCGGATTGACGTGGCCGGTTCGAGCTGGCTCTGGGCTGTGTTCACGATCGTCGCGGCCGCGGCCCAAACTGTGCGCAATGCGGCACAACGGGAACTGACCGGCAAGCTGGGCACTGTCGGGGCAACCCAGGTGCGGTTTCTGTTCGGCTGCCCGTTCGCCGTGATCTTCCTGCTTGCGCTGCTCGGCGCAGGCGGCGCGCTGCCGCGCCCCACATTGGGCTTCTGGCCATGGCTTCTCGGCGGGGCGCTCACCCAGATCGCCGCTACGGCGCTGATGCTCGCCGCAATGCGGGAGCGCTCTTTCGTGGTGGCGATTGCGTATATCAAGACTGAGCCCGTGCAGGTCGCCTTGTTTGGCCTGCTGTTTCTTGGCGATGCCGTCACCCCCATGATGGCGGCCGCCATCGGGATTGCGACCGCGGGCGTCGTCGTGATGTCGCTGAAGCGACCGCCTCCCTACCCTCCCCCGCGCCCCCTCCCTAACCCTCTCCCGCAAGCGGCGGAGGGAAGGGCAGGGGTTACGGGGGAGGGTAGGAAAGAGGCAGGCCGCGGCTGGCGACCGACCCTGCTCGGCCTCTCAGCAGGCGCAGCGTTCGCTCTGTCGGCCATCGGGTATCGCGGGGCCATCCTCAGTCTGCATGACCAAAGCTACGTCATGGCGGCGACCTTCACGATGGCGGCCGGCCTCGTCGTGCAGTCAATGCTGCTGACTCTCTATCTTGCACTGCGTAAACGCGCCGTGCTCATCGCGATCTGCGCGGCCTGGCAGCCGTCGCTGTTCGCCGGCTTCATGGGGGCTCTGGCCTCGCAGTTCTGGTTTCTGGCTTTCGCGCTCGCAACCGCCGCCAATGTGCGAACGCTGGCGTTGGTCGAAGTCTTGTTCGCCCAGGCGATCTCACGCTTCGTGTTCCGCCAGCCGGTGTCGGCTCGGGAAGGAGCAGGCATTGCGATGATCGTGATCGGCGTCGTGTTGCTGATGTGGGCGCATTGAGCGAGCGGGAAACCTAACCTAAATTCATCATGTCCAGCGCACGCTGCGAGCTGAACAAGTCGTCGAGATTTGGCGCCGTGCCGGGACGCCCACGCGGCAGGCCGATCACCGGCTCCGCGAAGTTGGCGATGCTGCTTACCACGTCCTCAAGCGGCACCGTCGACCCCGGCGTCTCGCTAACGATGGTCGCCAACAGGTCCATGTCGCGCCGGAGCAGCGCGTCAATTGCAGTCAGGGTGTGACTAATGGTGCCGAGATAGCTGCCGGTGACCAGGATCAGAGGAAGCCGCAGCGCTGTCAGCACGTCGAGGACAGTGCGCCGCGCGTCGAGTGGTACCATAATGCCTCCGATGCCTTCGATCAGCAAAATACCGCGGTGCTGAGCCACCGCGCTTTTGCAGCATGCAATCACCTGATCGACGTCGATGCGGCGGCCTTCGCGCGCGGCGGCTGTATCGGGCGACAGGGGAGCACGAAAGCGCCACGGCGAAATTCGCTCGACCTCCTCCATGGTGACCGGCAAGCCTAGCGCGCTCAGCAGGACGCCAGGGTCGCTGGCCTCGATTTGCGCGGGATCAAAGCCGCTGACTACTGGCTTGATAGCGTGAACCGCACGGCCGATCTGCCGGAAGTGGCGAATCAACGAAGCCGCCAAGAACGTCTTGCCGACATCGGTGCCGGTCGCAGTGATGAAGATCGCGCTCAAGATTGGGATCTCAGAATGCAGCGGTGTACAGCGGTTGCGAGCCGCTCAATCTCGGCATCGGGATGCTGCGCCGTGAAGGCGAAACGCAGGCGCGCCGTCCCCTTGGGCACTGTGGGCGGGCGAATGGCGACGACCAAAAAGCCTTCACGTTCCAGCGTGGCCGATGCCGCGAGCGCGGCATCGCTTTCGCCCAGGATCAATGGCACAATGGCGGACTGCGCCGGGGGCAAATTCATGGCGCGGGCGAACATCCGTGCCTTGCGCAGCGGTTCGGCGACATAGCCTGGTTCGCTGGCGATGATATCGAGGGCAGCTATGGCAGCGGCGACCACGGGCGGCGGCAGGCCGGTCGAATAAATAAATGGCCGCGCCCTGGTCCGTATAAGGTCGATCACCGGCTGCGATGCGCACAGATAGCCGCCGTAGGCGCCCACCGCCTTTGACAGGGTGCCCATCTGCAGCGGCACGTCAGCGGCGCCATTGGCAAAGGTCGAGCCGCGGCCTTGGCCGACTACGCCAAGGCCGTGCGCATCATCGACGAACAGCCACGCGTCGAAGCGAGCGGCGAGCCTTGATAGCTCCGCGAGCGGCGCCAGATCGCCGTCCATGGAGAATACCCCGTCGGTAGCGATCATGGTGCGCGGATGGGCGGCACGGTGTCTGGCCAGGAGCAGTTCCACGTGCGCGGCGTCACCATGGCGAAAGCGCTGGACCGCGGCACCGCTCAGCTTCGCCCCGGCATTGAGACAGGCGTGCGAAAGTTCGTCGACCAAGATCAGATCGTCGGGACCAACGAGCGCCGGGATGATGCCGACATTGGCGAGATAGCCGGCGCCGAAGACGCAGGCGGCCTCGCTGCGCTTTAGCCGGCAGAGCCGGCTCTCCAGTTGGTCATAAAGGGGGTGATTGCCGGTGACCAGGCGCGAGGCGCCGGCGCCAGCGCCGTAGCGCTCGGCCGCTTCGACGGCCGCCTTGATGATCGCCGGATGCCGGCTAAGATTGAGGTAATCGTTGCACGAGAACGAGACCAGCCGGCGACCGCCGCGCTCGGCATAAATGCCTTGGCGCGCCGTCACCACGGGCGTACGCAGCAGCCGGGCGCCTTGTAGCGCCGCAAGCTTGCCGGACGCGAATTCGTCAAGCGACCGCATTGCGATAGCATGAAAGCGCCGAATGTCGGGAAATACCAGCAAAAACAACGACGACGCCATGCCGCTCTGGTATGCGCAGGGGCGCAATCACATCTGGCTACCCTATGCGCAGATGAAGACCGCAATCCCGCCGCTCGCGGTCGCGGCGACCAAAGGCTGCCGGATCGTGCTGGCCGATGGCCGAGAACTGATCGATGGCATTGCCTCGTGGTGGACCGCCTGCCACGGCTACAATCATCCCCACATTCGCGCCGCGGTGGAGCGGCAGCTCGGGGTGATGCCGCACGTGATGTTCGGCGGCGTGGTGCACGAGCAGGCATTGACGCTGGCGCGGCGGCTGATTGGCCTTTTGGGCGTCCGTGGCCTCGACCGGGCGTTCTTCAGTGATTCCGGCTCGGTCGCGGTCGAGGTCGCCCTCAAAATGGCAGTGCAATATTGGCACAACCGCGGCATCCGCGGTCGACGCCGGATCCTCTCGTTCCGCGGCGCCTATCACGGCGACACGACCGGCGCCATGGCAGTTTCCGATCAGCAAGACGGTCTGCATGCGGCCTTTGCCGGCTTGGCGCCCGAGCAGATCACCGTCGACCTGCCGGCTGATGAGAAAACGACCGCCGTTTTCGAGGCCACGCTCGAGCGGCACGCTGCAGAGCTGGCGGCCATCATCGTCGAGCCTTTGGTGCAGGGCGCCGGCGGCATGCGCGTCCATGACGCGGCCGTGCTGCACCGGTTGCGCACCGCCGCCGACCGCTACCAGCTGCTCTTGATCTTCGACGAAATCTTTACGGGCTTCGGCCGCACCGGCGCGATGTTTGCCTTCCAGGAAGCGAACGTCGCGCCGGACATTATCGCGCTGTCCAAGGCGTTGACCGGCGGCACCTTGCCGCTGGCCGTCACGATTGCCCGCCAGAGCGTGTTCGAAGCGTTTTGGTCCGACGACCCGACCAAGGCGCTGATGCACGGCCCGACCTTCATGGCAAACCCGCTGGCCTGCGCGGCGGCCAATGCCTCGCTCGACCTGTTCGAGCGGGAACCGCGGCTCGCTCAGGTCGCCCACATCGCGCGCGCGCTGGTGCACGGCCTCGAACCGTGCCGCGGGCTTCCTTGCGTCAAGGATGTCCGCGTCAAAGGTGCAGTCGGCGTGGTCGAGCTCCATCGCGTCGACGATCTCGACGCGCTCCGGCAGCGGTTTATCTCTGAAGGGGTTTTTATCCGGCCGTTCGGCCGTGTGGTCTATCTGACGCCCGCGTTCACAATCGACGGCGACGAACTTGTGACATTGATGGATGCGATCTGGCGCGTGATGTCAACTCGCGCCTGATCAGCTAATTATGCTCGTCCGGCAGCACCGGGAGCGGCGAGAACTCGATGCCTTCCTCGTGCAGCGCCCTCGCATCCTGCGGCGACGCCACCCCGTAGATGGAACGGTGCTTGGCCTCGCCGTAATGCATCTTGCGGGCTTCCTCCGGAAAGCGCGGCCCGACATTTTCGGCATTCTTGACAAGATGGTCGCGCAGTTCACGAAGCTTCTGGCGAAACTCACGCTCTTGTGGCGAGACCATTGCCACCGGCGTCGGGACCTTCGCGGCGGCCGGCGCGTTTTCTCCGGGCGGCGCCGTTTCCGCGGGCGATGGCTGTGCCCGTGCGGCCCCGCGGCCCGACGGCGTATCCGTCCTGCCGAGCCTCGGCGTCATCAAGGCCTTTTCGACCTTTGTGCTGGCGCACACGGGACAGGCGACGAGGCCGCGCCTCGCCTGCTTGTCATAGGCCGCTGAATTCGCAAACCAGCTTTCGAATTCGTGCCGCTTGTCGCAAACAAGTGTGTACCGGATCATTTCAGATCACTCACACGACATGAAGGTGCGCAGGCTTTTCCATCGGGTCGACGATTTCGAAGCGCCGGCCGTGCTGGAGCGAGGGAATGCGAGCCCGCGCGGTAGCGACGGCGTTCGGGTCAATTTCGGCGATCACGACGGCGGGTTCAACATCGCCCTCAGCGAGCACGCGGCCCCAGGGGTCGACGACAAGCGAGTGCCCAAAGGTGTCGCGGCCGTTCTCGTGGCTGCCGCCTTGCGCCGCCGCGAAGACGAAACAGCCGTTCTCGATCGCGCGCGCGCGGTTGAGCACATGCCAGTGGGCCTCCCCGGTCTGCCTGGTGAACGAGGACGGGATCGCGAGAAACATGCTCCCAGCCTCGGCAAGAGCGCGGTAAAGCCCTGGAAAGCGCAGGTCGTAGCAGATCGTAAGACCAAGCCGGCCCCACGGGAGGCGCGCTGTCACGGCGTGCTCGCCGGGTGCGTAGCTGCGCGATTCCCGATAGCTCTCGCCGTTCGGGAGGTCGACATCGAACATATGGATCTTGTCGTAGCGCGCCGCGACCCCGCCCTCCGGGTCGATGAGGAAGCCGCGATTGACGGCACGATCGGGCGAAATCTTCAGGGCAAGCGAGCCGACGTGGAGCCACAGCCGGTGTCGCCGCGCGAGGTCGCGGAACGCCGCGAGCGAAGGATCCTCGTGTTCCGGCTTGATCGCCGCCATGAGGGCGTCGCGCCTCGATTCGAGGATGTTTGTCATTTCGGGCGTTTGCACGTAGTCCGCGCCGCCTGCCTTTGCCTCGGCGATCAGCTTCGTAGCAGCGTCGAGATTGGCAGCGGGGGAGCGCCCCGACCGCATCTGGATAAGGGCCACCCGGAAGGTCGCTTGAGCTGTGAGCATCAGAGCCCTCGTTTCTCAACCAGCGAGCAGCGCATCAAGCTTGCCGGCTCCATCAAGCGCATAAAGCTCGTCACATCCGCCCACATGATTGGGCCCGATAAAAATCTGCGGCACCGTGGTAAGGCCGTTGGCGCGCTCCACCATCTCGGCGCGTCGGTCAGGTGCGCCCGCGACATTGACCTCAGTGAATTCGATGCCCTTGCGCCGGAGCAATGCCTTGGCCGAAACGCAATAAGAACAATGGGGAGTCGTGTAAACGACGATATGGGACATCCTGGATGAGCCTTACGTCAGCGTTGCTGTACTATATGGGAACCTGCGCCGTCGCGACAACCCTGGCAAAAACCAGCACGTCCACATTGCGCGCGCCGGAGCGCAGCAGGACTCTCGCGCACGCATCCACGGTTGCGCCGGATGTCAGCACGTCGTCGACAAGGATCAGCCGCTTGCCATAAATCGCGATCTTGCCGGCCTGCGTGACCGCGAATGCGCCCTGCACGTTCACGGCCCGCGCGCTGCGCGACAGGCCGACCTGCTGCGGCGTGGCGCGCACGCGCCTGAGGGCTCCAGTGAGGAGGGGGACTTCGCTGTCTGAGGCTACCACCCTGGCGAGTGCAGCCGCTTGATTGAACCGCCGGCCCCACAGCCGTCGCCAATGCAAAGGCACCGGCACCAGCGCATCCGCGTCGGCAAGCAACGCCTCCCCGGCGCGCGCCATCCATTGGCCCATTGAGGTGGCGAGGTCGAGCCTGTCGCCATATTTGAGTCGATGGACAAGATCGCGGGCGACGTCCTCGTAACGTACGGCGGCGCGCGCCCGTCCATAGGCGGGCGGATCGGCGATCGCCTCCATGGACAAGATTCCCGGACCGGGGTCATAGGCGAACGGGATGCCGAGACGTTCGCAGTAGGGCGGCGCAATGAAAGACACCCGCGACCAGCAGGCTGGACACAATCCGCCGGGATTGGCGAGCGGTGTTCGGCACGATGCGCACAACGGGGGCAAGGCCGCATCGAGCGCGACGCTCAGGACGGCGCGACCAAGCCGTGCGACGCGGGTAAATAGGGACGGCCGGGCGGCGGGAACAGGCGTACTTTCGGTCTCGGACATGCCCGCACGTTAGCGCCGCATCGGCAACGGAGCCAGAGCTGGCGGGTGAAGTCTAAAACCTTGGAAAGGCCGCTGGTCCGGCAAGCCCGGAGCGCCCTGCTCGCAAGGTCCAGAGCGAATAGATTGCAGGTAAATGCGCTGTTGCAAACGGACGGGAAAGCCGCAATGACGCCGCCGCTCATATTCGATCGATTGCTGTTGCGCGCGCGCCGGAAGCGGGGATTGCGGCTTGGCCCGGAGACATTCCTGCTCGATCAGGTGGCGGATGAATTTGCTCACAGATTGAGCTTGGTGCTGCGCCGGTTTGACCTTGTTGTTGATCTCGGCACCCCGACCGACGCGGTGCGGACGGCGCTTCTGCGCGGCGGCGCCATCGGCACGATGATCGCGCTCGATCCGATCATTGATCGGCCTGATCGCGCCGCAAGGACGGTATGGCGCGTCGTTGCGGACGAGGAGAGCCTCCCGTTTGCGGACAATACGCTCGATCTCGTCGTCTCCGGGCTTTCCTTGCAGGCTGTCAACGATCTTCCTGGTGTGCTGGTGCAGGTGCGCCGCGCCTTAAAGCCGGATGGGCTGTTCCTCGCCGCGCTTCTCGGCGGCGACACCCTCGCCGAGCTGCGCCAGAGCTTTGCGGTGGCGGAAAGCGAGCTTGAAAGCGGCGTATCGCCCCGCGTCGCGCCGTTTGCGGACCTGCGCGACATGGGCGCCTTGTTGCAGCGCGCCGGCTTTGCGCTGCCGGTGACCGATGTTGACCGCATCACGGTGCGTTACGCAACGCCGCTGAGGCTGTTGCGCGATTTGCGACGTATGGGGGCCGCAAATCCGTTGGTGGAGCGCCGCCGCGCGCCGCTGCGCCGCGCAACGCTGGCGCGAGCGATGGCGGTCTACGCCGAGCGCTTTGCCGAGCCCGACGGCAAGGTGCGGGCGACTTTCGACATCATCTGGCTGTCAGGCTGGTCGCCGCACCAGAGCCAGCAGAAGCCGTTGCGGCCCGGTTCCGCCAAGACACGGCTCGCGGACGCGCTTGGCACGGCGGAAATCCCCGCAGGCGAAAAACCCGAAAGATAAAGCCTGCGCTCATAACAGCGCTGTCAGATGGGATATCAGCGGCACGTCGGCAGGCGGCATGTCGTAATCGCGCAGACGGTTTGGCCTCACCCAGGCGAGCTTTTGTCCTTCCTTCGCCGTCACAGCGCCCTCCCAGCGCCGGCAGACATAGGGCGGCATGAGCAGATGAAAGTCGGGGTACGCGTGGCTCGCGAATGTCAGCGGCGCGAGGCACGCTTCCGTGACAGAGATTCCCAGCTCCTCTCGCAGCTCGCGGATAAGCGTCTGTTCCGGCCGTTCGCCCGCCTCCACCTTGCCGCCCGGGAACTCCCATAATCCGGCCATCGCACGGCCGGCCGGACGCTGCGCGAGCAGGACGCGTCCGTCGGCATCGAGGAGGGCGCATGCGGCAACGAGAACGAGCTTCATGCCGCTACGCTTTCAGAAGAAGGGGCAAAGGCATCGAAATCGGCTGTTGCTGATTGCGATAAATTTTGAAAGTGGCAAAGTCGGGCAAGCCCGACTTTAGTGCGCCGTACCCGCCGGTCTCGATGGGCGCGCTTCGCGTTGCCCAAGGCGCTGGCCGCACGCAATAGCCCATTAAACCGAGCCGAAATCGACCACCCCTGCGCTATTTTTCCAGCCTTTCACAAGAGGGGCTCTGAATGAAAGCGGAAGCTCGACTAGTTCCTTTTCCCAATATTCGTGTCCTCCAAGGGTTTTCGTCATTCCCACTGGAGTTTTCAGCAGAGCGGGCGACGCGCTCTGCGACTTGTTCGTAATGCTGTCCGTTCTACCGGCCACATAACAGGTCACGCGCGCCAATTCGTGCACCTGCAGGAGACGTGCAACCGCAAGTGCAGTCAAAAACATTCCCTCGAATTGCTTGAGTATCTTGGCCCACTCCCCAAGTGTGATTTTGCTCTTTATTTCAACAATGTGTAGGTGCACCTCATTTTTTTCGAACAAGAAGAAAGCACCATCCGCACACTTTCTCTCAGCTAGAGCCCACAGAAGCGGTGCCTGCCGACCCTGCCGATCGGCTTTCACGACTATGCAGGGCTTATCAGTCTTGAATATCGCCTCACTCGCCCCTCCTGGATCTGTTTCCCTCACAACTATACTGCCCGATGCCTCTGATACCCAACGTGTGTTGAAGAGGTGCAGGCATGATCTGCATATGTGGATCATCCCTCTCCGTCCTGGAGCGTAATCGTTTCTTCTGAAAGGTTTACTAGCGTCTCATTGAGGCTGGGAACTATGAATCCCGCAGCTTCCCTGTTAACCTCACGAACATCGGTTTTGTCCCCCCTCTCTGAAAACTCGTACAACTTCGCGTCTGCTGGATTGATCAGATCGCCCTCTTCATAACCCAGCTCTTTCATTAAACTTAGTCTTTGCGGATGCTGGTACAGATGCATCAGATTATTGATTTGCTGAACGAAAGTGTCACTATGACTTGTTACTAACACGCTCACACCCAAATTGACTAAACGTGCTAAGGCTCTCGCTATTAATCGTTGCGCAGATAGATGCAGGTGCGCCTCAGGTTCCTCAAAAATAATCTGACGAGGTAACAAACCCTGTTTCAACAGTATGAGGAATGGCGCTAGCTCCGTTATCATGGACGATGCCGCGTGCAGCGGCACAGACACGTTGGTATTCTCTGGGATATAGGTGAACGAAGGAACTTCATCTTCACTTGCTTCTACTTTTCCATGCATTATCTCGTCTTGCAACCATCTTGCGATTTGTTCTTGAGCCCCTCCGTTTCCCGCTGGTGATGGCTCTAGTGTGAGGCGCCGTAGGAAATCTGTCAGAGGCCGCGGCAACCTGGTAGATAGGGGTGTGCCTTCCGCAAATAACTGTGAAATCATCATGCGCAGTGACAGCATTAGTCCTGTGCGTGCTGCAGGAATGTAGAGAGTTCCGCGTCGATTGTGGGGACCTAAGAGAACTCGATAAATAAGTTCTGTGAAAATGCGGTCGGCGGCCCTCGGCGCACCGGGCAAGGTAGCCGGCGGATTCGCAAAGCGCAGCTGTCTCGGGCGACGGCCTTCACCCTCGTCTGTTATGGTGAACCGAATGATTCGTACTCGCGCTGCATCAGGCTCAGGAGGCTCCGCGCCGTAAATTGTAGCGCTGAATGGAACGAATGGTCGATCTGCCTCCGTACTTATACGGGTTTGTTCAAAGCCGTCGTATGCAAACGCGTCCTTCAACAGCTCACGTCCGTTTTTAGCTAATTCGAAGTTGAAATGCTCAATCAACTCGTTTGCAGCTCTTTCCGTTACCTGGATTCGACTAGTTTCGTTTTTCTCTGTCTTGGCAACGAAGGCTTTGAACCAGGCAGGACGACGCTCACGGGCGTCCTCGCGCCCGGTCAGTATATGTACGCCACTAGTCAGCGTCCATAAGAGCGTCGCAATGTAACTCTTGCCGGTGTTGTTCTTTCCGACCAAAAGCACGAGCGGCGCCGTGCTAATTTTAGCGTGGCTGACTTTGCCGATGTCGGTTACTTCAAAGGCCCACACTATTCGGATCTTTCGTCGACGGTGCACCAATACGGACCAGAACAGAAGAGAGCAAGATGCCCTTCGTTCGTTGGTAAACAGTGAACGCCGCCGCTGAATCTGCCAACTCCCACCTCAAAATCCCCATCACCCAATCGGCCCTTCTACCTGCTTTAGACCAAAGTGCTGCCACTGTCTTTCCTAGCCATTCGGTGCAGCATACCTTCATACCTCCAGAGCTGCCAAGCGGTGGGAAAATCCGGACTAGCAAGCCACCACCCTGCGAGCGATTCCCCTGATCGGCTCTCGCGGTCACGACCGGTAGTCGCCATTAATTGCCACATAGTCCCTGGTGAGATCGCAGGTGAGGACGCGGTCGCGGCCCTGCCCGATGCCCAGTCTGACCTTGAGCTCGATGACCTGCTTTTTCATTTCGCCTGACACGGCGGCCTCGTCATAGTCGGGATCGCGCATTCCCTTGTGGGCGACCCTGATGCCGTTGAACCAGATCGACAGGCGGTCGCGATCCGCCGGCTCGCCGGCTTTGCCCACCGCCATGACGACGCGCCCCCAATTCGCATCCTCGCCGGCGATTGCGGTTTTGACCAAAGGCGAGTTGGCAATCGACATCGCGATGCGGCGCGCCGACCTGGCCGATGCGGCGCCCTCGACGATCACCTCGACAAGCTTGCGGGCGCCCTCGCCGTCGCGCGCGATCTGTTCGGCCAGCGATTTGAGAACAGCGTCGAGCGCCCTCGCGAATCCCTTGAGCCGCGGGTCGGCGGCGCGGGAAATCGCCGGCGCCCCGCGGGCTGCTGCCGCCCCCGTCGCGAAGGCGAGCAGCGTGTCCGAAGTCGAGGTATCGCCGTCGATCGTCACCGCATTGAAGCTGTCGAGAACGCCCTTCGCCAACAGCGCCTGCAAGGCGGGCGCCGCAATGGGCGCATCGGTGAAAACGAACGACAGCAAGGTCGCCATGTCGGGCGCGATCATTCCGGCGCCCTTGGCGATGCCGCAGATCGTGACTGTTGCGTCGCCAAGTTTAGCGGCTGCGGTTGCGCCTTTCGGGAAGGTGTCGGTCGTCATGATGGCGCGAGCAGCCGCCTCGAAGCCGCCGGGCTTCGCGGCGGCGACGAGATCGTCCATCACGCGGTCGAAAGCGCGGGCATCAAGCGGCTCGCCGATCACGCCGGTGGAGGGAAGCAGCACCTCGCCAGGCTTGCAGTTCGCGGCCTTGGCGGCGCTTGCGGCGGTGTAGCGGGTCGCTTCCCGGCCGGTCCGGCCGGTGAAGGCGTTGGCGTTCCCCGAATTGACCACAAGCGCGCGCGCCTTGCCGGCCTTGATCTTGTCGCGGCACCAGTCGACCGCCGCCGACGGGCATTTCGACCTGGTGAACACGCCCGCGGCCGTCGTGCCTTTGTCGAACAGCGCCAGCAGCACGTCGGCGCGTCCCTTGTAGCGGATGCCGGCGGACGCCGTCGCCATGCGGACGCCGGCAATCTCCGGCATCTCCGGGAAATTCGAGGGCGCAAGCGGAGACAGCGCCGGTGCCATGGGATCCTCCTGACCGGTTCAGGATGGGTTGATATTGGCCTGCCCCGATGAGATCAAGCATTCATCGAGCAGCTCAGTCCTCGCCCAGTTGCGAGCGGGCGAGCTGCGACCGCGTGCACGCAATCGGCCAGACAATCGAATCCGGCTCGCGCTAGTGGTGCGCCGCAGCCGAACCCGCGGTCCGCGATTGGCCGTAATGCCCCCCGGCGCGGAAACTTGCGGCTTCGCCAGGGAGCGCGGCCGGCTCGCAGATGCTGCGGCCGCTGGACCGGCGCATGAGATCCACGTGCATATGATCTTCATGATACGCGTTGGAACCGGGCGCCAGCACCGTCCTGAACACCGAACAGGCCGATTCCTGGACATCGTGCAGGAATCCTTGCTCCGCCGGCGTACCGCGCCAGCCATCCTTAACGGTTATCGTGCGCCCGTCCGCAAGCGTGAAGGCTGCGATGTCGAGGGCATTGCCGAACGCATGCTCGGAGATTCGCGCGCCAGGAACGTCGTTCATGCCGCGGCAGGAATAGGCCGAGATTTGCTTAATGCTCGCCACCGGCTGGCCGAACCAGCGCGTTGCGGCGGGCTGCACTGAATCGCTCACGAAACGATCGAGCGCCGAGACCATCGGGCAGGCCAGCGTCGCTGCCGGCGCCACGGCCGCCGGCCGCGGCGTGTTGGGCTCCTCCGCAAAACTCGTGAGCGCCGTCTCACCCAATGCGGCAACCCGGAGCGGGTAATCGATGCCGCACGCGCCGGGGCCTTCGATCGCTTTGGTAATGGCGACCGAAGGGCCTTCCTTGACGGCGCCCGACTGCAAGCAAGAAATTTCGGCCTCGTGCCGCCAGGGCTCGCGCTCCTCAAACCACATGCGGGCGCACCCAGCCAGCCCTAGGAGCAGGCAGCCGCCAAACGCTCGCCATAACACCCCGCGTCTCATGCGGCAAGCATGAGAGCGATTTCGTTAACGGTCCGCGAACTCTGGTTTCTCGGGTTTCGGGGAGTCGAACTTATGGTAAACGCATCCTACTCCGCCGCCGCCTGCGCGGCCGGCGCCGGATCGTAGTTGAGCAGCGGAGCGAGCCATTTTTCGGCTTCCTCCGGGCTCCAGCCTTTGCGCCTTGCGTAGTCCTCGACCTGATCCCGCTCGATCTTGCCGACGCCGAAATAGTGGCTCTGCGGGTGGCTGAAATAGAGGCCGCACACCGAGGCGCCCGGCCACATCGCAAAGCTCTCGGTGAGCTTCACGCCGGTCGCGGCCTCGCCATCCAGAAGATCAAAGAGCACGGCCTTCTCGGTGTGGTCCGGCTGAGCCGGATATCCAGGCGCAGGACGGATGCCGACATATGTCTCGGCGATGAGGTCGCGCGGGGCGAGCGTCTCATCGGGCGCATAGCCCCACAGCTCGCGCCGCAC
Source organism: Hyphomicrobiales bacterium (assembly GCA_021323775.1). Lineage (GTDB taxonomy): Bacteria > Pseudomonadota > Alphaproteobacteria > Rhizobiales > Xanthobacteraceae > JAJPKK01. The sequence continues at coordinate 5,547 of JAJPKK010000155.1, read as the reverse complement.
TTTGGCATGCAGGTGTTCCGCAAAGGCTTCGGCGAGCCGATCGGCGAGCGCCTTCACCATGATCGACGAGTAGTCGTCGTTGGCGCCGCGGAAGCGTTTGGCGATCTCGTCTTCGCCTATTCCCGCCGTGACGATGAATCCCCCGACATAATCGGCGATGCCGCTTGACCGCGGCGCAATGAAATCCGCCAGCGCCACGTTGGCGCGGCCCTCGCGCCGGGCGAGCTGCTGGCGAAGGGTGTGCAGCGTCGCGATCGGTCTGTCGCGCGCCTCGTCGGCGTAGACCAGAATGTCGTCACCCTCGGCATTGGCAGGCCAGAAGCCGACGACGCCGCGAGCCGCGAACCAGTCTTCGCGGATGATGCGGTCGAGCAGGCCCTTCGCGTCATCGAACAGCGCCCGCGCGGCGGCGCCGTATTTGGCGTCGTCGAGGATCGCCGGATATTTTCCGCTCAGCTCCCAGGTCGAGAAAAACGGCGACCAGTCGATATATGGCACGAGGTCGGCAAGCGGAAAATCGCGCAGGACTGCGGTGCCGACGCGCGGCCGCGTCGGCCGGTAGTCGCCGCTCCAGTCGAGCTTGAGGGCATTGGCGCGGGCGGCGCTGAGTTTCAAGCGCCGCTTCTGCTCCTCCCCCCGCGCGTGAGTTTCGGCGATGCGGGCATATTCAGCGCGGATGCCGGCGACGTAGCCCGGGCGCCTGTCGGCCGACAGCAAGGCCGATGTGACGCCGACCGCGCGGCTTGCATCGTTGACATAGATGGTCTGGCCGCGCCGGTAGTTCGGATGGATTTTCACGGCCGTATGCACGCGGCTGGTGGTGGCGCCGCCGATCAGCAGCGGGATCTCGAAGCCCTGCCGCTCCATCTCAGCTGCGACATGGCACATCTCGTCGAGCGACGGCGTAATGAGGCCGGACAATCCGATGATGTCAGCCTTCTCGTTCTTCGCGGTCTCAATGATCTTCGCGGCCGGCACCATGACGCCGAGATCGATCACTTCGTAATTATTGCACTGAAGGACGACGCCGACGATGTTCTTGCCGATGTCGTGCACATCGCCCTTCACGGTCGCGAGCACGATCTTGCCGGCGCTGCTCGACGCCCGATCTCCGGCGCGCGCCTTCTCCTCCTCCATAAAGGGCATGAGATAGGCGACGGCCTGCTTCATCACGCGGGCGGATTTGACGACCTGGGGCAGGAACATTCTGCCTGAACCGAACAGGTCGCCGACAATGTTCATGCCGGCCATCAGGGGACCCTCGATGACATCGAGCGGCCGCTGCGCAGCCTGGCGCGCGGCTTCAACGTCGACGGCGATGAAATCCGAGATGCCGTGCACCAGCGCGTGCGCGAGTCGCTTATCGACCGGCCATTCGCGCCAGGCGATGTCGGCGGCCTTCGCCTCTCCCTTCTGCCCGCGAAACTGGTCGGCAATCGCCAGCAGACGGTCGGCCGCGTCAGCGCGGCGATTGAGCACGACATCCTCGCAGGCCTGGCGCAGTTCCGGATTGAGGTCATCATAGACCGCGATCTGTCCGGCATTGACGATGCCCATGTCCATCCCGGCCGTGATCGCGTGATAGAGAAACACGGAATGCATCGCCTCGCGCACCGGCTCGTTGCCGCGGAACGCGAAGGAGAGATTGGAGACGCCGCCGGACACGTGAGCGCCCGGCAGATTTGACCTGATCCATCGCGTCGCCTCGATATAGGCGACGCCGTAATCGCTGTGTTCCTCGATGCCGGTGGCGACCGCGAAAATATTGGGATCGAAGATGATGTCCTCCGGCGGAAAGCCCACTGTGCCGGTGAGGATGTGGTAGGCGCGCCGGCAGATCGCCGTCTTGCGCGCGAGGGTGTCGGCCTGGCCTTCCTCGTCGAACGCCATGACCACCACGGCGGCGCCGTACCGGCGCACGATCCGGGCCTGGCGGATGAACTCCTCTTCGCCCTCCTTGAGCGAGATCGAATTGACAATGGCCTTGCCCTGCAAACATTTGAGCCCCGCCTCGATCACTTTGAATTTCGATGAATCGACCATAACGGGCACGCGGGCGATGTCGGGCTCGGCCGCCACGAGATTGAGAAATGTCGTCATGGCGTGCTCGGAGTCGAGCAGGCCCTCATCCATGTTGACGTCGATCACCTGGGCGCCGTTCTCGACCTGGTCGCGCGCCACGGCGAGCGCCGCCGCATAGTCGCCGGCAGTGATGAGCTTGCGGAAGCGCGCCGACCCGGTGACATTCGTGCGCTCGCCCACATTGACAAACGGAATGTCCGGCGTGAGCCGGAACGGCTCCAGCCCGGACAGGCGCAGCTCGCGCGGCGGATCGGGCGGCCGGCGCGGCGGCTTGCCGCGCACCGCTTCCGCAATGGCGCGGATATGCGCCGGCGTGGTGCCGCAGCAGCCGCCTACGATATTGACAAGCCCGGCATCGGCAAATTCCGCCAGCAGCGAGGCCATGTATTCGGGGCTCTCGTCATAGAGGCCGAATTCATTCGGCAGCCCTGCATTCGGATAGGCGCAGACCAGCGTATCGGCGACGCGGGCGAGTTCCGCGATATGGGCGCGCATCTCCTTGGCCCCAAGCGCGCAGTTGAGTCCGATCGAAAACGGGGCGGCATGGCGCACCGAGATCCAGAACGCCTCCGGCGTCTGGCCGGACAGCATGCGTCCCGACAGGTCCGTTATGGTTCCGGAGATCATGACCGGAACGCTGGCGCCGCGCGCCTCGAACAATTCCGCGATGGCATAGAGCGCCGCCTTGGCGTTAAGGGTGTCGAACACGGTCTCGATCAGGAGAATGTCGGCGCCGCCGTCGAGAAGGCCGCGCGCCTGCTCGCCGTAAGCGAGGCGCAGTTCGTCGAAACTGATGGCGCGGAACCCCGGATTGCTCACATCAGGCGAGATCGAGGCGGTGCGGTTGGTCGGTCCGATCGCGCCCGCCACGAAGCGCAGACGGCCGTCTTCGCGCGACGCAATGGCCGCCGCCTCCTTGGCGAGGCGCGCGCCGTTGAGGTTGAGTTCGCCGACAAGGTCCTCCGCGCCATAGTCGGCCTGAGCGATCCTGGTCGAGGAGAATGTGTTGGTCGAAACGATGTCGGCGCCGGCGCGGAAGTAGTTGAGATGCAGTTCGCGCACCGCATCTGGCTGCGAGAGGATGAGAATATCGTTGTTGCCGCGCAGATCGACTGGCCAGTCGGCAAAGCGCGCGCCGCGATACCCCGACTCCCCAAGCTTGAGCGCCTGGATTTCCGTGCCCATGGCGCCGTCGAGCACCAGGATGCCTTCGCTCGCGCGGCGGCGCAGCTCGGTTTCTGCGCTCATGCGACTTTCTCCTGCGCCCGCACACCCAGCAGGTGGCAGATCGCAAACACCAGATCGGCGCGGTTCATGGTGTAGAAATGAAAATCGGTCACGCCGCGATCGACGAGGTCCATCACCTGTTCAGCCGCGACGGCGGCGGCGATCAGGCGGCGCGTCGCTGCATCGGCGTCGAGCCCGGCGAAACGGTCTGCGAGCCACGCCGGAACGCTGGTGCCGCAGCGCTCGGCGAAAAGGCGCATCTGTTTGAAGTTCTGCACTGGCAGGATACCTGGCACGATCGGGATCGTGATGCCGCGCGCGCGTATGCGATCGAGATAGCGAAAATAGAGGTCATTATCGAAAAAGAACTGGGTGATCGCGCGGCCGGCCCCCGCATCGACCTTGGCCTGCAGCATGTCGATGTCGGCCTCGACCGACGGACTGTCCGGATGCTTCTCCGGATAGGCCGATACCGAAACCTCGATGTCAGCGATAGCCTTGATGCCGGCCACCAGGTCAGCGGCGTTCTGGTAGCCGCGCGGATGCGGGGCGTAGCGTTCGGCAATGCCGCCGACCGGGTCGCCCCGCAAGGCGACGATGTGGCGGACACCCGCCGCCACATAGGACCGGATGACGCCATCGACTTCGGCGCGGTCGGCGGCCACACAGGTCAAGTGCGCAGCCGGGACTAACGGCGTCTCCGCAATGATGCGCTTTACGGTCGCGTGGGTGCGCTCTCTGGTCGAGCCGCCGGCCCCATAGGTGACTGACACGAACGACGGTTGAAGCGGGGCAAGCCGTCCGATCGCCTCCCACAGTGTCGTTTCCATCTCCGCCGTTTTGGGCGGAAAGAACTCGAACGAGACCCGCACCTGGCGTTGCTGCGGGACGAGACGGCTGGCGCGCAGCGGCGTCACGGGCTGCATCACGCCACCTCGCGTTCAGCGGCGAGCGCAATGCGCGGATCGTGGGCGAGCCAGAGGGACACTGCGATCTTGCGTTCCGAGCCGGGCTCCGGCGCGAGGGTCTTGTGCACTACCCCCTCAAGCCCCGCCTGTTCCATCCATTGCGTGATTGTGTCGGAAGAGAAACCAAGCCGGCGATGGGCATATTGTTCGCGCAGGAACTCAAGCTCATGCGGCGCAAAGTCGACGACGAGAAGCCGGCCTTGAGGCCGCAGCACGCGGGCCGCCTCGCGGATCGCGCGCCCGCCGTCGTCGAGAAAGTGCAGCACCTGATGAAGGATGACGACGTCAAAGGAGTCGCGCGGCAGTGACAGATCGAAGATGTCGCCCTGCCGGACGCTGCAATTGCGGATGCCCGCATGGTCGAGCCGGCTGCGGGCGACAGCCAGCATCTCGCGGCTGAGATCAATGCCAAGACCGCGCTCGATCTCGGAGCTGAACAGTTCGAGAATGCGGCCGGTCCCGGTGCCGAGATCGAGCAGTGACCGAAACGGTCGGTCCAACAGCATGGCGCGAATCTCCGCCTCGACTGCGTCATCGGCGGCGTGAAGCCGGCGGATGCGGTCCCACTCGGCGGCGTGGCGGCGAAAATAGTCCTGCGCCGCCTTGACCCGCGCGGCCCGGACGCCGGAGAGCCGCTCGCGGTCGCGCACAAGGATTGGATCGGCCGGATCCAGAGCAGCGATGAGACTCGCCGCGACGGCGGCTGCCGGACCGTGCTCGGCGCGGCGGAAGAACGCCCACGAGCCTTCGCGAAAGCGCTCCACCAGTTGCGCCTCTGCGAGCAACTTGAGATGGCGTGATATTCGCGGCTGGGACTGGCGCAGGATTTCGGTGAGTTCGGACACCGTAAGCTCCGCTTCGGCGAGGAGGCAGAGAATGCGCAGACGGGTCTCCTCCCCGGCAGCCTTGAGGGTGGCGTTCAGGTCATCGAAGGTGATCCGCGCAATCATGTTGGGATCATTCCCAAGTTCGTTGGGCCGAGATAACGGCCCATGTTCAGGTGTAAATAGACATAAAGATATCTTTATGCAAGTAATTCTGAGGAGGATTGTGGGATGCCGCCCGCGCAGCGGGGCGGGTTAGCCGAAGACGTAACCCGCCACCCGCCGGTCCAAGGCGGATTACGATGAATTCGCCCATCGGGCCTGCCAAACGCCGGGGTGGCTAATCCGCCTTATGGCCTGACGGGCCCAAGCCAACCAATCCGAGCCAACCAAAAGGAGAACCAAATGGCAGATGCAGAGTTCGGCATCAGGGCCGGCGAGGTCGC
>JAJPKK010000127.1 GCA_021323775.1 Hyphomicrobiales bacterium | reverse complement strand
TTGAGCGCTTCCGAAATTCGAAGCATATGGAGCCCGCCCGGAAGGCCGCGTTTACCGGCCCAAGTTGAGGTCTCCAATTGATAGGTTTCATGGAATCGCTGAACTAGCCCCTATAACAAGCCGCGGCGTTAATTAACCCTGCTCGCGGGTGGCCGGGAACGTCATTGTCCTGTCGGCCGTTCTGGATTGCGCGCGACGACCTGGACCAGCGCGTGAGCCCCGGTCCCCGGTGCCGCCGTCATTCGGGGGCCGGGGTTTCGGTCCGCGCCCTTTGCGTCTCTGGAAACTGAAGCGTCGGCCTCAGCCTGCCGACGAACGCAGACCCGCGGACATCCCCTCATCCATCCCTCATTCAGCCTCCGCCACGGCGAAAGCGTCGAAATGCATGTAGCTGTCTGCCTTTGACCGCAGGCCGATCTTTCCGGAGACGGGCTCTGGCAATGTGTGCTGAGGGCGTGTCTCACGTCGACGCCGTCGAACGGTTCGTCCATCAGTAGAATCGGGTGTCGCGTCAGAAATCCGAGCGCGATGATGAGGCGTCTGTTGTCACCTCGCTCGGCAACTTTGGGCTGGGCGCTGCCAACAGCCAGCTGTCCTGGAATGCCGACGCCTTTCGCACTGAAAACACCGACGACATCATCAACGTGGCGAGCACCACCGTGCTTGGCCAGGGCTTCTTCGTCAATGCCGCCAAGACCCTGCGCCAAGGGGTTGAAGCCGGCGTCACGCTGAAGGCAAATCCGTGGAACGTCTACGCGAACTACACTTTCGTCGATGCGACGTTCCAAACTGCGATGACTCCCGTCGCCGAACAATCCGTTTGCAGACGCCAACGGAAACATCTTCGTCACGCCGGGCGACCGCATTCCGAACATTCCGGCGCATTGTTTCAAAGCGGGCGTCGGATATGCCGTCACTGACGCCTGGAAGCTTGGAATCGACGCCAATGCTGTCGGCAGCCAGTTCGCGACCGGCGACCAGGCCAACCAGAATCCCAAGGTGCCGCCTTACGCAGTCGTGAACCTGCACGGCTCCTATCAGGTGAACAAGAACGTCGAAGCGTTCGCGATCGTGCAGAACCTGCTCAATCAGCACTCCTATACGACCGGAACGTTCTTCGACACCCGTGCGATCCCGTTCCTCAATCTCTCTGATCCTCGCATGTACGTGCCAGGCATGCCGCTTGCCGCCTATGCGGGTCTGCGGGCGACGTTTTGAGCGCCGGAGCGCGGGCCTTTTCCGGGAACGGACTCATAGGGTAGGCAAAGGCGCGCATCGAAATCGGCTGTTGCCGATTCGGGCAAGCCCGACGCCGGTGCGCCGCGCCCACCAGGGCTCGGTTTCAAAGGCGCGTGGGCACGCTTCGCTTTGCCCACCCCACCAGGCACCAAACGCTACGCTCTCGGCTCCGCGTGTCCGATCACGCGCTTGATGACTGGAAACCGTTCGCGCAGTCCGCGTTCCACCCTGTCGACCAGGTCGTGCACGGCGGCAACTGTGCTTGCCGGGTCCACGTCGCAATGGAAATTCACGATTCCGCCGTTAGTGGTTTCGCGCACGCGCACGTCGTGGACGTTGCGCAGCATCCCGCTCGCGGTCGCCAGTTCCGCGAGCGCGCTGCCGATCGCGGCCACCTCCCCCGCTGTGGCATCGCGCCCGGCCACGCCGGTCATCTGCAGCGGCTCGATATGGGTCTCGACCTCGACTGTCGGGCCAAACTCGTCGCGGATCGCGGCTTCAAGACCGTCCGCGATGTCGTGGGCGGCAGCCAGCGAAAGTTCCCCGTCGACTTCGATGTCGAGCGAGATCGACAGCTTGCCGGCGATCGCCTGCACCGTGACGTGATGCACTGCAACAGCGCGATTGCGCGCGATCACCATCACGCGCTCCATAACGGTCTCGTCGTCGAGAGCGCGCGGAATGACGCTGACGCTGATCTGGGCGTCGGGCACTGCCGCCATCACTGCCGCTGCGATGTCGGATTTCAGGCTCTCGACGCGGTCGAGCGGCAAGGTGCGGCTCGCCCCCACCTCGATCTCGCCGAAGACCTTGGCGCCGACCTGCCGTGCCCGCACCCGCTCGACCGACACCACGTTGCGGACCCGGCGTGCAACGGCGGAGATTCGCTCGGCGACACCTTCCGGAGCCGTGTCTGTCAACGTCTCAATCGTCCGGCGCCCAAGCCGCCAGCCCGCCAGGCAAACGAACAGCGCCACCACCAGAGCGGCGGCAGAATCCGCCCCGTCGTAGCCCAAACGTACGCCGACAAGCCCGACCAGCACCGCCGCAGACGACCACAGGTCGGAGGAAAAATGCAACGCGTCGGCCTCGAGCGCCTGGCTTGACGTCGCGGCGGCGACCCGCGAGAGCACGCGAGCGCGGAAGAAATCGATTGCGATCGAGCCGAGGATGATTGCGAAAGCCGCCGCAGTCGCCTCGACGGCGTGGCTATGGCCGCCGAACAGGCGTCGACCCGCCTCCCACGCTACCACGCCCGAAAGCACGAACAGAAGCGCAGTTTCAGCGAGCGCGGAAAGGTTCTCGACCTTGCCGTGGCCGTAGTGGTGCTCCGCGTCGGCCGGCTTGTCGGCGATGCGCACCGCGAAATACGTCATCGCCGTGGCGGCGAAATCGAGCAACGAATGCGCTGCCTCCGACAGAATCGCGAGCGAGCCGGTCGAGAGGCCGACGACCGCCTTCGCGATCGTCAGCGCCGCCGACGCCCCGACCGAACTGAGCGCGACCCGTTCCTTTTCGTTCATGGTCCTTTGACGTATTTCATCAGCCGCCTGGGGCCGACCTCGGCACCGTAGATATTGCCCATGGCGTCGGCCGCAACGCCCTCTGCAGCGCTCGATCCGGTCGCCTTCTCGACCGGATCCGGAATTAGAGCCATCAGCGAGCCGTCGGTCGCCTTGCCGACGCGAATGCCGCGCTTCCAGCCATCATGGTTCTTTGAGACGGATTCCGATTCCGAATCGGCGACGTAGATGATGTCGTTTCTGTCGATGTAGACTCCGCTCGGCCGGCTGAATTGCGCCCATTGGTCGATATAGTTGCCATCCTGATCGAAGATCTGGATGCGGTTGTTGTTGCGGTCGCCGACGAACAAGCGTCCTCGAGAATCCATGGCGAGCGCGTGCGGGGTATCGAACTCGCCCGGACCAGCGCCTCTCTTGCCCCACGTCTTGATGAATTTGCCGTCTTTGTTGAATTTCATGATGCGGGCATTGGTGTTGCCGCCGTGTCCGTCGCCGACGAAGATGTCGCCGTTGGCCGCGACCAGGACAGAGGACGGCGCATTGAAGGTATCCGGACCGTCGCCTGCCGTTCCGGGCTTGCCGAGCGCGAGCAGGACCTTACCGTCCGGACTGAACTTGAAGACCTGGTGGCCTTTACCGTTCTTGCCCTGAGCGTCGGTGACCCACACAGTGCCGTCCTCCGATCAAGCCCGGCCCCGGCGCAAGCTCGCGAGCCAGCGTTGAAGCGTGAATTATAGCGGATTCCCTTCTAACAAAAGCATTGAAGATGATGCGTCGGCCTTGAATTTGCGGCCAACGGCGAGTTGCTGGTCGCGGCCAACGAAGCCCAAATCAAACCGCTGGAGTTTGCCCAGGATTACGAATGTCGCATGAAGAATCCCCAATCGGACCGCGAAACGCGGGCGACATTGCAGGGTGTTCTCGACGAGATCGTTCGCCCGAGCGAGGCCGAATCCAGATGATGCGCCGCTATGTCGTCTGCGCGGCGCAGGAGCCTTCAGAGCGTGATAGAATAAATTTCGGGACGGCAGTCCGGCGACAACGACTGTCGCAGTCGGCCCAGCGACATCCCGCTTCCACGAAGGAGCTCCCCGGCATGAATGCCGGAGAGCCCCTTGGCGCTTCGCTTGACGCCTGCGCTGAGTTACGCTCTAGCGACGCCCGTAGGATGGCCGAGACCCGCCGTACCGATGGCCGTAGAACGGGCGATAATGACCGTACCGATAGTACGGCCGATAATGGCCGTACCGATATCCATAAGACGGACCGCACACGTACTTGCTCTCCCAGCCATAGGGCGTCTGTACACGAGTCCAGCAGGAGCCGCCGTATGCGTAACGGTACGGCCTGTAATAGCTGTACCCATATCCGTAATGCGGGCGACGGTAGCCATATCGATATTCACTGCCGCGGAACGCGTAGGCACGGGCCCCCCCGGCGTGGGTGGCCATAGAGGGCCGACCGCCGCCTCCGCTAACGAGCGCGCCTCCGCCAGCACGCGGCCCGCCCCCTCCTCCTCCGTGTATGGCCGACGCACTCCATGTCGAGCCAGCTGTGGCGATTGCGGCGGCAGCCAATCCAATCGCGATTTTGCGAATCATGATGCTCACTCCGTCGTTTCTGAGCACCCCAGCCTTTCGAGTCAAACTCGGCTGTTTCGGTTGAGTTGCGGCGTGCGGCAGAGTCGCTCGGTAACCCTGGCCCTGCATGTGAGCCCCGAAAGAGATGGAAGCAGAGATGTTTCGTGCTGCCGGCGACCGCGCTCACGCTGTGGATTTAAGCGTCCGCGTCATCATCGCGCCATGTCTTCTCCACCTTCGCAGCGTGGCGAGCGGCATTGTGCCGGCGATCGACCCAGCCGTACCGGGCCCGATCGAAACACCACTATCGGCGAACCGATTCGACTCCGACCAAGACGCTCTCCGACACTGCGTGGCGGAGAGCGCACCTGGTCGCGGATCGTCTCCGTTCCTGCTCAGTAGCACACCCATCGGAGGCGCCACCCCCATGGCGTCCACACACGGTGATAGCAGGAGCCATAGCCGTAGGCATAAGGGACGCCGTAAACGCCGTACCAGGGTCGAAAAAATGGACGATGGAAGGCAAACCGGCGGAAGGCGAACCGCTCCCTGAAGAAGGGACGCCGGAAGGCGAACCGCTCCCTTAAGAAGGGACGCCGGAAGGCGAACCGCTCCCTGAAGAAGGGACGATGGAAGGCAAACCGGCCGCCGCGGAACGCGAACGCACGGGCTCCCATGAACCGGCTGCCCGCGAAAGCAGGCCGGCCGAAAGCGGGCCGCGCGAAGCCGCCGCGAAAGCCGCCACCGCCAAAGCCGTGAATGGCCGACGCGCTCAACGTCGACGCAGCCATGGCAAGCGCCGCGGCGGTCAATCCAGTTGCTATTCTGCGCATCATGGTGCTTCTCCTTCCTAGGAGACGCACCCCAGCCTTTATTGGCAACTCGGCGATTTGCACGGAGTTGCAGCGTGCGGCACATCGCTCGGTGTTCCGACACAGGAACCCAATGCGCCAAGATCAGAGTAGAGACGAAAGCTCCCCGGCACGGCGTGCCGGAGAGTTGGTGTGCTCAGCGATCGATTAACGTTCCCGTTCAGTAGCAAGCGTATCGCCAGCGCCATCCCCATCGCGTCCATATGCGGGCGTAGCAGTACCCGTAATAATAGTCGTAAGGGAAGCCCAGGCCAAAAAAGGCAAACCGGTCTCTAAGGAACCGGTGACGGCCAAATCGATCCCGATCTCGGTCAAATAGATCTCGGCCAAATCGGCCTCGATCCCGATCCCTGAAGGCAAATCGATTGCCTGCAAATTGATTGACGTGGGACATGGCCGGGGCAGCCATGCCGGGGTGACCAAAGCCGCCAAAGCGCCCTCCACCAAAGCCACCGCCATGCCCTCCACCAAAGCCGCCTCCGCCGCCACCATGCATAGCGGACGCACTCAAAGTCGAGCCGGCCGTAACAACCGCCGCGGCGGCCAATGCTATCGCTATTTTACGCACCATGATGCTCACTCCATGTGTTGCGAAGATGCACCCACCCGTGCGCCGTGCAGCGTTTGAACATTCGGTTTGCCCTTTCGGTCAGGTCGCGTTGCCTCCGCGAGGTCAGCCATTGGCGCCGCCTTTGCGCGAGACCTCGACCGCAAGGGCATGAGAAGCATCGTCAGGAAGGTCAAAATAATCAAATTAATGATGCGTCAGTTTCTGACTGATAAGTCAGTTCTCGCCTCAAGGCTTTATGATAGGATTGCATAATCGAATTCGATCGGGCCGAATTCTGTCGGACCTGTCGGAGGTGCCACGTCATGGCTGGAAGTCGGCGCCGCGTTCTTGTCATTGAAGACGACCCGGAAACGGGGGCGCAGCTTGTGGAGTTTCTCGCAGCGAACGGCTATCAGGTTGATCTCGCGGTCAACGGCAATGAAGGCCTCAGCCGCGGACTTACCTCCGAATATGCGGTGATGACGATCGATCGCATGCTGCCGGGAATCGACGGAATCGCGATCATTCGGCGGCTAAGGGAAAGCAGCATCACCACGCCGGCACTCATCATCAGTGCGCTCGGCGAGGTCGACGATCGAGTGCGCGGATTGCGCGCGGGCGGGGACGACTACCTCGTCAAGCCGTTTGCCTTCGCCGAACTGCTGGCGCGCGTTGAGGCTCTGGCGCGTCGAAGCGCCACGGTCGTCAAGGAAACGGTGTTGCGGGTCGGCGACCTTAAGCTTGATCTCATGTCGCGAACCGTGACCCGCGGCGGCCGGGATATCGACCTTTTGCCGCGCGAATTCCAAGTTCTCGAATATCTTGTGCGGAATGAAGGGCACGTCGTTCCGCGGGCAATGCTGCTGCAGCATGTATGGGATTTGCATTTTGACCCCACGACCAACATCATCGACGTCTATGTCGGGCGCGTCCGCCGCAAGATCGATAGCCAGCAAGCCTACCCGCTCATCCACACCGTACGGGGCGTCGGGTTTTGTATCCGTGCTCCTGACTAAGACGTTACGATCGTCGACCCTCAAGTACGCGCTGATCTGTGTGGGAGTCTTCGGTGCGGTGGTGTGCGGGCTCCTCGGTTACGTCTACTGGTCTACAGCTTCCTACGTGCGCAGCCGGTCGGATCGCGCCATCGCGGCAGAGCATGTCATCTTACGGCAGGCCTATGATCGCGCCGGACGGGACGGGCTGATTGCCGCCATTGAACGGCGAATCGCCGATGGACGGTTCGAAGGCGGCCTCTATTTGCTCGCCGATGCTGCGCTGGCTCCGATCGCAGGCAATCTGAAGAGCTGGCCGCCTGCTCTAAAGGCGGCCGAAGGGTGGGGCAACTTCGATTCGCCAGAGTGGAAGCCCGAGGTGGCGGACCGACCATTGCTCCGCGCGTCGTTCGAGACCCTGCCCGGCGGGTATCATCTGCTGGTGGGGAAGGATATCGACGATCTTGATGAGTTCGCAGAGCAGATTGAGATAGCCCTCGGATTGAGCATCCTGCTTACGTTCGTTCTGGGGGTGTTCACCAGCATTTTCGTGACGCGGCGCACGATACGCCGGATCGAAGCCATCAATGCGACGAGCCGAGCCATCATGCAAAGCGGTCTCGGCCAGCGGATTCCGCGGCAGGGCTCACGAGACGAGTGGGATCTGCTCGCCGAAAATCTCAATCAGATGCTTGACCGCATCGAAGGCCTGATGGCGGAGGTGAAGCAGGTCACTGACAACGTAGCGCACGATCTGCGCACTCCGCTGGCGCGCATGCGCGGACGCCTCGAGAAGGCCTATGCGAGCCCGCGCAACAGCGAACATGATCAATTGCTGATCGGCGATACGATGGCAGACCTTGACTCCGTCCTGCGCATGTTCGCTTCGCTGATGCGGATCTCGCAAATCGAGACAAACGACCGGACGGCGGCGTTCCGGGCCGTAAACCTCGCCAGCATAGCCCGAGAGGTGGCGGAGCTGTTCGATGCGGCCGCGGAGGAAAAGGGCGGGCGTCTCACTGTGGTGGCGGATCAACCAGTGCTGGTGACGGGCGACAGGGACCTCTTGTTTGATGCCGTGGCCAATCTCATCGACAATGCGATCAAGCACGGCCGCGATGCCGGTGAGGTCATTGTCGAGGTCGCGCAGGACAATGGTGCTGCCGTTATTTCGATTGCCGATGACGGGCCGGGAATCCCGGTCAACGAAAGTCAGCAGGTCTTCAAGCGCTTCTACCGGCTGGAACGCAGCCGCTGCACGCCCGGCAACGGGCTCGGCCTCAGCCTGGTCGCCGCGGTCGCCCGGCTCCACGGCGCCTGTATCGAGCTGACCGACAACGCCCCCGGCCTCGAGTTCAAACTTCTGTTCCCTTTGCGCGCCGGCGCCGAGTTCGATAGCTGCCTTGCAGCCGACGGAGGCGGTAAGATTTGACGTCTCGCTGGTCAACATACGCCAATTGTGGAAATATATTCGATGAAGCTCCCTCGGTCTCGCCGAGAAACTGGAGGAGAGGCTTGATCATGACGCACCCAAAAGATTGGCCCGGCCTTCACGGCGCCGCCGAGGCCGCGCGGGCCAGGCTGGCCATCATCGACGAACGATTCGTTGCCCGGCAGCGCCTTGTGGTGCAGCGCGACCAGGCCCGCAGGATCGCGCTCAGCGCCGACAAGGAACTCGCTGAAATCGATGCATCGATCAGCAAGCTGGACGGCCGCCGGCACGTGGTGCCCCTCGGCGATCTTGCCCGCCGTCGGGCGAAGGCGATCGAGGCGGCGCGATTCGCCGCGCAAGAGTTTGCGGCGATTGAAGCCCGGCTGAACAAATACACTGACGTTCCGACCAGCCCGCAGGCTCTCCGAGAGCACGTCGCCGATCTGACCAGGCGCGCCGGCTTGGTGCCGCCATAACGTGGGCAATGCGGCCGGCTGGTACGAAGCTTTACGACGCGCTTCTGAAATTATAACGTCCGCACAAACCTTGAGTGGTCTGCCCGCCGACATTTGCGGCGGCAGTCGGGGAGCACCCGCTTGATCGACGTCGACGAGGGAGTTGCGGAAGATAGTTCCGGCAAGGGCCGTCGCCCGGTCGTATGGTTCGAGGTCGAGGATTTTCTCCGATATTTCGATCACTTTCCGAATCCGACGGGCTCGCAGCGGGTGCCGTTCGAAATCTTTGTCGAAGCCTCAAGGCTCTATGGTCGGCAGGGGCGGGTGAGGTTTTGCCGGCACAGCGTCTACACGAGGCGACTCATGCCGATCGACTTCGATGCCGTTAAATCGGCATACGTGAACCCGCTGGGCGCCGGCGCTCCCTGGAAGACAGTTTGGGGGCCGGCGCAGCTCACGGGCGATTTCTCCACGATGGCGCCTGTGATCATCCGCAATCCGCGGTTTTTCCTGACGTTATCGAAGACAGCTGTGCGCGATTTCATCGAAGCGGCGGTGCGGCCGCGCCGTTTCGAGCAACTCGCGCGGCCGGGCGATATTGTCATCTCGCCCGGCGCCGCCTGGGCTTTGCCCGACTATGCAAAGCATATGGCCGCTGCGAAGGCGCGCTATGGGCTCAGGCTCGCAGTCTTCATTCACGATATGATTCCAATCGAAAATGCAGCTCTGGTCGAAAGACGGCATGCTGTTCAATTCCGGAAATGGCTTAAGGAAACGCTGCCCATTGCGGACGCGGTTCTCGCCGTCTCGAACTATTCGCGCAATGCCCTCATTGACTTTGCCGCCGCGGCCGGATGGACCGTGCCGCGCGTCGAGGTGATAAGGCTCGGAGGAGGATTCAGCTCTCGGCCGATGGTCAAGGGCAGAACAAAGATTCATCTGCCGCGGCCATACGTGCTGTTCGTGTCGACGATCGAGATCCGAAAGAACCACGGGCTGCTGGTCCGCGTCTGGCAACGGCTGATAGCGCGACACGGGGCCGACGCCGTACCGGTCCTCGTCTTCGCCGGGCAGATTGGCTGGATGGTTGATGACCTCTTTGCGGACCTTGCGGCGAGCGGCTATCTTGGCGGCAAGATCGAACATAGGCCTGGGCTGTCGGACGAGGAGCTCGCCGAAGCCTATCGCGGCTGCCTGTTCACGATTTTTCCGAGCCTTTGCGAGGGCTGGGGGTTGCCGATCGCCGAAAGCCTTGCGCACGGCAAGTTCTGCGTCGCTTCGAATCGCACTTCCATTCCGGAAGTGGGCGGCGACTTGATCGACTACTTCGATCCGTCCGACGCTGAGGATGCGCTGGCGAAAGTAGAAAAGTTGCTGTTGGAGCCTGGCTATCTGGCGGCGCGGGAGGCGCGGGTGTGGGCCGAATATCGCCCTCCTACGTGGGCGGATTGTGCGCATTCGGTTGTGCTCAAGCTCGAACCACAGACGCCGAATGCCAAAATATCACCTGCCGGAGACCTGCATGAGCGCCTTACGTCCGCGCAGCCGGCTCGAAACCCATGATGTTTCCAACCAGCCGCCGCCGTTCGAAGATGTGAACCTGTTCACATCGGACGCCGCGCTTCAAGACGCCGTCGCCGCGGCGGGCGGGGAGGCGCATATGGCGCGGCTTTCGGCTTTCGGGGCGCAAGCCGGTTCCGCCGAGACAGCCGCATGGGCCATGCAGGCGAATGAAAACCCGCCCCGGCTGAAGGCATTCGATCGTTACGGGCGCCGTATCGATGAGGTCGAGTTCCATCCGGCCTATCATCGGCTGATGGCGCTGGGGATCGAGGCCGGCGTCGCGTCGGCCGCATGGAGCGGCATTGCGGCCGGCCATGTCCTGCACGCAGGCCTTGAATTTCTGATGGCGCAAGCTGAGCCGGGCGTCTGCTGTCCGATGACCATGACCTCGGCGGCGCCCGCTGCCCTGCGATTCCAACCCGACCTTGCCGCAAAATGGACGCCCAAGATCGTCGCTTCACGATATGACCCGTCATCCCAGCCCATGCACGGTAAATCCGGCGTGACCATCGGAATGGCCATGACGGAAAAGCAGGGCGGTTCGGACGTGCGCGCCAATACGACGCGCGCCGTTCCGCGCAGCGACGGCGGCTACGCTCTGACCGGACACAAATGGTTCTGCTCAGCGCCGATGTCAGATGCGTTTCTGACCCTCGCCTACACGGATAAAGGCCTCACCTGCTTCCTCGCGCCGCGATGGACCCCCGACGGCGAACGCAACGCAATCCATCTGATGCGTCTGAAGGATAAGCTCGGTGATCGCGCTAATGCATCAGCCGAGATCGAATATCACGACGCTTATGCGGAGATGGTCGGCGAGGAAGGCCGCGGCGTCCGCACGATCATCGAAATGGTGCATTACACGCGGTTCGACTGCATTCTCGCGCCGGCAGCCTATATGCGCCAGGCAGTCGCCAACGCCCTGTGGCACGCCGCGCACCGCACCGCCTTTCAGAGAAAACTGATTGATCAACCGCTCATGCGGAGCCTGCTTGCTGATATGGCGCTCGAGTCGGAAGCCGCAACCGCGCTCGCCTTTTGCATTGCGCGCAGCCTCGATGGCAGCGCGGACGAGCGTGCGGCCGCATTCGCCCGCATTGCGACGCCGATCGGCAAGTACTGGGTCAACAAGCGCGTGGTGAACCTCTCTTACGAAGCCATGGAGGTCCACGGAGGCGGTGGATATATCGAGGACGGGGTGATGACGCGCATCTACCGCCAGTCCCCGATCAACTCCATCTGGGAAGGCTCCGGCAATGTGGTCTGCCTCGACATTCTCCGCGCGATCGAGCGCGATCCGCATTCGGCGCAGGCGCTCATTGCCGAACTGGAAAACTCGCGCGGCGCCAACAGGCTGCTCGATCGCGCCATCGATGATGCAAAAGCCATGGTGGCCGGCCCACATGACGAGGCGCTGGCGCGGCGCCTGGCGGAGACGACGGCGCTTGCACTGCAGGGCACCATCCTGGTCCGAAAGGCGCCAAGCTTTGTCTCCGACGCCTTCTGCGCGACCAGGCTCTGCGACCATCCTGGTCTTTCCTGCGGGGCGATCGACGCGAAGATTGATGTTGACGCGCTCATCAACCGCGCGATGCCGCATTAAACGGGGTCAGAGCCCGATTCGACGAGGCTCCGGCCGTAATGATCTGATGCGGAAGGAATCGCGGCCGAAGGCCGCGAGCACAAACAGGAGTCCGGCCGCAAGCACCTGCCAGGCCGGCGGGACGCCGACGTCCAGGCTGGCCAAGGAGAAGTTATTGCCGAGGGTCCACGACACCTCGTAGCCGCGGCGACCCCACAGCATGCCCGCTTCGAGACACGCTGCAAAAACGCAAGAAGCTGCCGTCAGCGCCATCAAAGCTTTCGCATCGGCGCCCAGGCCATAGCGCGCCAGCATCCTCCAGACCATGAGCCAGAAGAAAATCCCGGCCAGCATGTACTGCTCCGGATAGGTGCCGCGCGCCAGCACCACGTGGAGAACCGCCAAGCCGCTGATGACGTAGTTGGTGTTGTGCAGCCGCTGCCAGCCTTTCGCGCCCATGCGCCTGATCGCGGCATCGAGCGACGTGGCGCCGAGCACGATCAGACCAATGGTGGAGAGGGTCGCGACGATCATGCTCAGTCTCGTCGCCATCTCGTTTACGATGAATCCGAAGTTCCACGACCGCAGGCCGAAATAGATGACGATGTGGGCCAGCGTATAGGCCAGCGCCGTCACGCCGATCATGCGCCGCACGTCGACGAGCGCCGGCCAGCGCAATATCGTCAGCGCCGGCGTCACGGCCAAGGCCATGAGCAGAATCGCGGTTGCCCACACGCCCGACCAGTAAGTCATGCCGCCGTACGCGATCGGCAGGATTCCATATTCTCCGGTGGCGAATTGATACGCGAAGCGGATCGCCGGCAGCAAGATGAGCGCGAATGCTCCCGCCTTGAGCCAGGAAAATCTGCGATTTCTATCTTGCCATGGCCATATCAACCGCAAATGAAGGTCCTCCGACTGAAAGAAAGCTGTCCACTGCCCGCAGGGCAGGCAAGCCCGGGTTGAGCCGAAAGCGAAACCCCAGAAGCGGCGCCGCCGCACGGATGAAGCGGCCCCGGCGCTCGCGTCGCTTGCCCGCCGAACTGAGCTGACGGTCAGCTTACGGCAAGCGGGCGGCACGATCCAGACGGCGGCAGGCGCGCCGTCGCCCCGCCTCAACCGACCGCCGAATCTTCTCGGCCGCCGCCTGGAAGCTTCCCTCGCTGACCACGGCATCGAAGCATGCGAGGCGGCGGATGGTCACATGTGGTTGGCTGATTTGCCGGCTTAACGATTTTACACCAGGCCGTGGGTCGCCGCGTGTCACACCCGCACGAGCGGCGTATCGACCAGATGCTCGGCCAGGAACCAGGCCTGCATCTCGTTGGTCCGGATCACGTCGGAGATGATGAGATCGTTTGTTCCGTCATCCCCCGTGTCGGCTGTTCGCCTGGCGGCATCGTGCGCGTCGATGAGGATCAATTCGTGCGCCTCAAGCAGCCGCGACAACATGGCCGGCACTTCCTCGCAGCCGTTCGGCGGCCGCGGCACGCGGGTGATTTCGGCGACGTGGCGCGGATCCCCTACTGCGACCCCACCGAGCGTCTGTATCCGTTCCGCGATCAGATCAATGAGCTTGAGCTGCTCGCCGGCGTGTTTGTCGAGCAAGAGGTGGAGCTGGTAGAAAGTCGGTCCCCGCATGAGCCAATGGTGTTTCTTGTAGTGCGCGTAAAGGATTTGTGAATCTGAGAGGATCTGGTTCAGACGTTCGCACGAAAGCAGCCGGGCGTTATGGGAAAGCCCCAAAGGAAATTGCCGCAGGGCGCCGAAGCTCTGGATCTCCCTGCCGTGCTGATGAAGCAATGGCTGGCTCATTCGACGAGCCTGCTCCGCATGTGCCTGTCGCTGGGGCGCGGCCATTTCCGTTCTCCTGTCCACCGTCAAGGTACAATCCCTTCATGGCCCCCACGCGGTAGTGGGCGCAAACAATCAATGCCGACAGGCAACCGTTGTTCCATCCGTAAGGCTAAAGCAACGCATATGTCGGCAGCCATCCGCCCGGCAGCGTCAAGTCCAGCCGGTCCGGCCGCCGTGAAGCCCGCCCGGAAAGATGAAAGATTTCCCCGCGGTAAGCCCACACGCGGAGATCCGTCCATACGTGTTCCCCGTCAATTTCGAGTTCGCTCTTCGCAACTCTTCTCTGCGCCACATAGCCCTCGCCTTTGGTCACGAGACGGCGCAGCCGCGTTCGCCCCACCGCGGCGCTGTCGAGGAGCCCGCGCCCGGCGTATCCATGCAGAGGCTTGAACACGAATTCCTGCTTTTTTTCCGCCAAGCCCGCGAGATTCTCGCTGCGGAGGAGATGGGTCTCCGGCACATGGTTGTGCAAGATTTGTCGTTCTGCGGGACCTATCTGCAATTCGTTGTCCCAGTCCGGCAACGACAGCCATTCCAGGAGCCGCTTATCGCTGCGCGTCGCATAGGTGAAGGGATTCGGCGAGACATAGACGCAGCCCGCCTGATAGGCCGTCCGCAAGGCAGAAAAGTCGTCCGACTGCCAGAAGAAATCGGTCGAGCGATTGATGATGAAAGCGGCTCTCTGTCCTTTGAACAGCAGTCGGCGTCCATCCCAGCGGGTCTCTGCGGGACATCCCAATTCGGCCCGCCAGCCGCCCTCGCGCAACAGCTCACGAAGCAGTCGGAGCTCTTTGCGAAATTTGCCTTGTTGCAAAGATTGGGCATCGTCGAGAATGAGAAAAGGCAGATCGCCGGGGTTTTCTCCAAAGAATGCCCTCGCCTCCTGCTCTACGAAATCTCTAATGCGGTGTTTGAACACCGGCAGATGGGGAGGCGGTGCTATTCGCTTGTCCTGCGCCAGTCCCGCCGTCTCGTAGTACAGGGCATTGATGATCGCAGCAAATATGAAACCCGACCCGTTATCGTTGAACTCGATCAGCCGCCAGGCGTCCCCGGGGGGCAGGTGAAAGTCCCATGCGCTGAAAAAGCAAAGCTCTCGCCGTCGGAGCTGTGCAACGGGCGGGGCTTCGCGCAACGCCGCGACCTGCCAGGCCTCGCGGGCGGTAACGCGATCAAAGGCGCGAATGAAATCGGATATTTCGGCGAGGACAGCGGCGGGAATGACCTGATGCTGCGGCAGCACCGAGAATTCTTCCGGCGCCTCTGGCATTCCGGCTGCAAGCAGCGCGGCGAAGAAGTGCTCGCGTGACCTCGCCTTGAGTGCCAAGCTCATCCCCACAGCGTTCGAGGCAGCGCCGCCGGGCTTGTCGTCGTTTGCCTCAAAGTTGAAATACGCGCGACCCCCGCTGAGGTTCGACATCTCATGACCGCCGCCAGGTCTAAAAAAAGCGCGGAGCCCAGAGCTGATCCCCATTCGAGAGGAAGGGCTAGGAAGAAACTTACCCGGTAGGACCGCGCCACGGGTAGCAGAAGTTTCATGCGCTGCAGGTCGGGCCAGGCCCGGTGGAAAACTCTTTTGAATTTCGAGTGG
>JAJPKK010000154.1 GCA_021323775.1 Hyphomicrobiales bacterium | reverse complement strand
TTGTGCCGACACCAGTCGCTGATCGCGGCCAACGCGCGGGCGAGCCGGCTCTTGGCGGTCCGCTGGCGCACCACGTTCTTGCCCTTCTTCGATTTCATCCAAGTGTGCGAGAGGTTTGCGCTCGTGTTGACGATCATCCTCCCTCCTGCTCTCCTGACGCTAGCGCAATGCGCTGCGCTTATTGCGCCCTGCGCCTGCCGCGCTCAACCCGCTCTACACCGTCGGTAAGAGAGAAAACGCTTCGCCGTTGCGCCGATAGCCCAGGTCGCGTTCCGACGCCTCTTCGATCTCGATTGAGTCCACCCGGGCGAGCGGCGGTCCGCTTCGGCAGTGCTCGATGAGCTGCGCCACCGCCGGGCGTGGACCGGCCACCAAAATTTCGACGGAGCCGTCGAGCCGGTTGCGGACCCAGCCGTCGAGGCCAAGCCTTAAGGCCTTGCGCTCGGTCCACGCACGAAAGCCGATTTTTTGGACGACGCCCCGGACCGTCAGCCGTTTGATCTCCTGAGATTCGATCGCCATGAAGGTATCGCTCCGGCCGCTCCCTGCCTCCTCCACACGGGAGGCGTGGAGAAAGTGTTGTTCTGCGCATCCTGCTCCGGGCCGACGCCCAGCGCTCAAGACCGCTGCGTGGGGCCGGGTCATGGCCGGGTTCGCCCAGCGGGTTCGCGAAAGCGCGGCCCGATCGGCAAACTCCGGCCTGACCTGCCGTCCGCGCCCGCGCGTGGCCGATCACGCCGCGCTCATCCGCCTGCCTGAACTACGCCGACGCCCAACGCTCCAGGCACTGCAGGTAGCGTGGCGGAAACCCGGCGTCCCGCGCCGCCTGCGTGATGATTTCCAGGTAGCCAGGCCGCGGCCGGCCACGCTCGAGGTCACACCCAATATAAACCAACGCGGCGCAACGGCGGCGGTGCGCCATCACCGCAAGCGTGACGGCCCGATAGAGCCCGCTGTCCAGGCTTTCATAGGCATTGAGCGCCGCCACGTCTCGCGGCGTGAGGCGCCACAGCAATCCATGGACGCTTGAGCCGGGCGCCGGCGCCACCGACGCATAGCCGGATCGCATGACGATAAAACGGTACCCCGGCAGGCGCGCGCAGCCTTCGAGCTGCGCGCCCGGGCACCGGCGCCGCATGAGTGCGACGCTCATGTTGGAGCCATAAGCGAAATGCAACATGCAAGCCTCTTGCGTCCCAGGTCTCCGGTGTTCAATTCCCGACTCCGCGAATGACACGTCTGAAATGGGGATGCGGCGCCTCGAAGCGAGGCCCCGCTTCGGCTCGCGAGGCGGCGCGCGTCGGAGGCGGCGCGCCGGCAGTTCCGGCAGCCGCGACCCCGCGATCCCCATGGTGTTTCGCAAGCCGGCGGTTTGATTCCGGTCCCGGACCTGATAAACCACGCGGCCGGAATTGAGAAGCGGATGACGATGCGGAACTTAGAGCGCGTTTCCAATCATATTTAACTGCTTTTCCGGAGCGCCAGAGCGAGCAGAAAGAACGGCCACGCGAATGACGACCTTCAAATCAGATTTTCTCAACGTGCTCTCAAGCCGCGGCTTCATCCAGCAGATATCGGAGCCGGACGCGCTCGACGCGCTGGCCTGCGAGAAAGCGATCACGGCCTATATCGGGTTCGATTGCACCGCGCCGTCGCTCCATGTGGGCAACCTTGTCTCGATCATGCTCCTCTATTGGCTCCAGCAGACCGGGCATCGGCCGATCGCGCTCATGGGCGGCGGCACCACGCGGGTTGGCGACCCGTCCGGCAAGGACGAAAGCCGGCGGTTGCTGAGCGACGAGGCGATTGCGCAAAATCTCTCCGGCATTCGCGAGGTATTCGGAAAATTCCTGACCTTCGGCGAAGGCAAGGCGCTGATGGCCAACAATGCCGATTGGCTCAACAATCTCAACTACGTCGATTTTCTGCGCGATATCGGCCGCCATTTCTCGGTCAATCGGATGCTCGCCTTCGATTCGGTGAAGCTGCGGCTGGAGCGCCAGCAGGAATTGTCGTTTCTCGAATTCAACTACATGATCCTGCAGGCCTACGACTTCGTCGAGCTTTACAAGCGCTACGGCTGCGTGCTGCAGATGGGCGGTTCCGACCAGTGGGGCAATATCGTCAACGGCATTGATCTTGGCCGCCGCATCGCGAACGCCCAGTTGTTCGCGCTCACCTCGCCGCTGATCACCACGGCCTCGGGCGCCAAGATGGGCAAGACGGCGGCCGGCGCCGTCTGGCTCAACCCCGACCTTGTGAGCCCGTACGACTACTGGCAGTACTGGCGGAACACCGAGGACGGCGACGTTGTACGCTTCCTCAAGCTGTTCACCGTGCTGCCGGCGGATGAGATCGCCCGGCTTGCGGCGCTGCGCGGGGCGGACATCAATGAAGCCAAGAAGGTGCTGGCCACCGAAGCGACCGCGCTTCTGCATGGCCGCCCTGCGGCCGAGGAAGCAGCCGCCACGGCGCGCAAAACCTTCGAGGAAGGCGCCCTCGCAGAGACGCTGCCGGCCGTGGAGATTGCCGCGAGCGATCTCAAACAAGGGCTTGGCGCCCTCACGGCTTTTCACAAGGCCGGCCTCGTCGCGTCGACCAGCGAGGCCCGCCGCCAGATCAAGGCGGGCGGGCTCAGGGTCAACGACGTGACCGTCACGGACGAGAAGATGGTGCTGACGCCGAAAGACTTGAGCCCCGAAGGCGTAATCAAGCTATCCCTCGGCAAGAAGCGCCACGTCCTGATCAGGCCGTCGTGATTGCAGGCGCGCTCCTGAGCCCGTCGAAGGGAGAGGGCTGGTGGCCGCGCTTCGCTCTGAGCTGGTCGAAGAGCGCCCACTCCGCGGGTTCATGCCTGCGTGCGACAGAGGCCGTGTGCTCGTCCGTTTTTGTCGCTCCACATGACCGTTAGAAGGAAATAGAATGCCGACACTCCTCGTGCGCGAAAAAATCGCCACGAACCGACGGAGGAACCAATGGCATTCGATTTCAAGGTCAACGGCAAGGCGGCGCATTCCGATGCGCCGCCCGACACGCCGCTGTTGTGGGTGATCCGCGAGGAACTCAAGCTCACCGGCACCAAATTCGGATGCGGCACCGGCCTGTGCGGCGCCTGCATGGTGCATATCGACGGCAGGCGCGCCTTCTCGTGCCAGACGCAGGTGTCGCAAGTCGCCGGCAAGGCGCTGACCACCATCGAGGGGCTGTCGCCGGATTCTTCGCATCCGGTCCAGAAGGCGTGGCTCGCGGAACGGGTGCCGCAATGCGGCTATTGCCAGTCCGGTCAGATCATGAGCGCCGCCGACCTGCTGGCGCATAATCCAAAGCCCACCCGCAGCCAGATCATCGAGCACATGAGCACCAATATCTGCCGCTGCGGC
>JAJPKK010000136.1 GCA_021323775.1 Hyphomicrobiales bacterium | reverse complement strand
GGGACCAGCCATCCGGGACCAGGGCCACCGTTCGCATCACAGACACCGGGTCTGTTGGCTGCGGATAGCGTTGCCGTTGGATTGAAGCGCTGCAATGACCGCGTTGTCCACGGTCGGACTTGACTATCGGCACCCGCCGACCACCGAACCGAAGACATGACGAAGCGAGACCTCAGCTGTCCCTAGCCGCAGGTGTCGCAGGAGACGGAGACCTGGCGCCGGCCATATTGCCCCCTCCGGTATCGGGCGGGATCAGAGATGCCCGGCGAGCCGAACTCCGGACGACGACCCAGCAATCCAGCGCACAGCAATCCAGCGCACTGGCGAATTGGCTGCGAAAGTCGTATATCTTTCCAGAGATGTGGAAGGATTTCAGTGTGGCTACCAAACCAACGACGCTCATGACTGCAAATGAGGCGGCCTCTGTCACTGGCGTGCCGCTGCGGCAGGTCCATCGCATCATCGATGCGGGGCTTCTTGGCGCAGCCGTGAAGCGTCGCAACAAGGCGAGGCTCCTGGCGCCAAGGGGTCTGGTCGGCCTCAGACTCGCGCATGACACGGCGGACGTTCTCACGCTTCAGGGGCGGCGAGCCGTCGTGGCGACGTCGATCCGATCGCCACGACAGTCGCTGATCCGCGCCGACATGATCGTCGTGGATGCGCGGCCCGCGGCGCAGACGGTTCGTTCCGGGTTGAGCCTGTTGGCCAAGGCTCGCGGCATGGTGTCGAGCACGCCTGAAGTGCTCGGCGGAACACCGGTCTTCAAGGGAACTCGCATCCCGGTGCATGATGTGGCCGACATGCTGGCCAACGGCGATCGACCGGCGACGATCGTCAAGGCCTATCCGCAACTTGATGCCGATCGTATTCGGTTCGCTTCGATTTATGCGCAGGCCTATCCGGCCCGAGGCCGGCCACGGATGAAACCACGTCGTTTGCGTATTCAAAAGGCTTCGGAGACGCTCGCTTTCGACGACCTCGGGCGGACGTGAAGTTCCTCGTTGACGAATGCCTGAGCCCGGAACTCGTCGCCATCGCCCGTGCGCGGGGCCACGGCGAATCCATGCATGTCACCTGGCTTGGGATGCGCTCGCGCAAGGATTGGTCGATCGTGCGTCGCGCGATTGCGGATGGCTATGTGCTCGTCACCAACAACACGACGGACTTCAGGGCACTGCTCCGGCGTGAGGAGGTGCACGCCGGCCTGGTATGTATCAACGTGGCGCCGGGTCTGATGAGCCTGGATGTGCAGAAGCGGCTGTTTGCTCTCGCTCTTGATCGCCTCGGCGACGGCGAGCCCGTCAACGAGCTGCTGCAGATCACGCTCGATGAACACAAGGTCGTCCATGTCGAGCGCTATGATTTTCCAATTGGCAGGTGAAATGCCTGTTGCCGCTTGTTCCGGAGCCCATTTGCGTTTCGTCGGACTCGGCTCAGACGCCCTGCCGCGCGAGCCCAGGACGGATGGGCTACCCACGCCCTCGCTCAAGAAGATTCGCCAGCCCGTTCTGCCGTACTGTGAGGCAATCGCCAGCGCGAAGCTCCTCCCGGAGCATCAGCATGACCAGCGCGGCCGTGAGAGCTTTTTCGCCAGTCAGGGCGATCTGTACCTCCTCGTTCTCGCCTTGGCGGGAGAACGTGACCAGGAGGCTGCCAGAAGACACCAGCATGTCGCCCCCTCACCGCGGTGCGACGCCGGCTTCAGCCAGCGCACGGCGCAATGCGATCAGGGCCAGCCAAATCAGATCAGCCTCGGACTTGCCGTCGCAGACGACAGTGACGGCGGCTATGCGCGCGACCGTTTCAAAGTCCATCCGCTTAACGAACTGCGCCACCGCCATCGCCTGAACAGATGGTAAAATTAAAGGAATCGCTGTGGTTTTCGACTTACCCACGGGAACGCTCCCCAAAAACGCTTTCACGCGTGCGGCGGCCGGCCACAGGAACACTCGTAGTCGTATCTTCAGCCGGAACTGCTCGACAAGCTCGGTCGATGAATCGTGCCTCGCGACCACATCGGATCGTCGCGGCCAGATGCGATTCGCCGGATTCTGGAACGGCACCTTGGCCAGCCGAAAAAGAAATGACGACACCCCTGACGAGAAGACTGCTGAGACGCTGATCGAGGCCGGCGAAATCACTATTGAGGGTGGGAACCCCGTCGCTTTGCCACGCGAACTCCCTTCGGCTTCCGTCGGCAGCCTATCCCGGCCGGATTTGTCGGCGCGGAAACGGTAGCATTGGCGGATCACCCATCGTTCCCAGGGGTGGAAAGCCGCGCCGCCCCGCCTGCGGCACCACGTCATTTCTCCTTCGTACTGGCCGTCAAACGACGGTTCCAGGGAGAGCCATACATCGTGGCCGCGCAGGGCGGATTGACGGCGCGTTTGCTGCAGCGTTCCCCCGCTGCGATGCCACCATCTGCGCAAAACGAAACCAAGCGGGCGCAGCCAAACATCGTGCAAGACCGATGGTGCGGCAAATTTCGCGCGGAGTTCGATATTGCCCTCGGTCAACATTCGGTGGCCGAATGTAAGGAGAAGTCCCGATTCCCCATTCGCCACGGGCACCAGCTCCTTGGGAGCATTTGCATAGAACGCGCGCAGGAGGCGTTGGCGCAAGTCGTTCGGGACGATGACGTTTGCAGTGTATCGCTCGCGCAACCGTTCCCGCGCGCTCGGCTCGACAAAGTGCAGCGTCGTAAGCACGAATCGAGCAAACACCGCGAGATTGAGTAGAAGCCAGGCCAGATGCAGGGCGGTCAGTACAACTTTGAACACCAAATCCGTACCGCCAAGATGTGCAAGATGCGCAAGGAATTGCATGGGCCAAATAAGCTGCACGCATAGAACGATCAGGAGCGCGGCGCCGCTAGTAACAACCTCGTAAGCCAGCGACTCCATATAATACAGACGAACATCGGTGTTGGTGGATGATCGGTCGTCACGTTGCGAGATTAACGTCACGATGCCGATAGCAACGGAGACAATGCCGAGAATGCCAACCTGCGCCGCGATTAAATAGCTCGCGATATCTTTGAGCAGGCTCTTGATCTCTGGCGTCGTCCAACCCGGTAACGCCTGAGGAAAACGGAGGTTGAAAACAACCTCGGCTCCAACCAGCACAAGATCGAGAAGCAAATAGGCAGCCAAGAAGGTCGGCAGCGAGCGGCCGGCGATCAGAATACGGACCGCGCGTTGAGAAGAGGAATGGCGCGCGCGCGCCGTATCGCGCGGTTCTCGCGTAGATGCGCCTTGATCTCGCGGCCAACGCGCTGGCGCAAGCCGCCGTGTACGCCCTCAATCAGGCTGCTAGACAATTCAAACTCCAGGTGCGAATGGCTCTGCGATGATTCCCCAGCGGGCCAAGCCATATAGAACATTAAGAGAACGCCCGCAACGCCGGAAAGGACCTTGAAAGAACCGCGCAGGCTTGATCGGCAGTCTAGATGTCGTAGTTGGGTCAGATTCGTCCGTCGTGATGCGCTGGCGTTGACGGTCGGTCTACCTTCGAAAGCGGAAAGTATTGCGCTCGCTGACCGGCGCGACGGCTTATTCTCTCGTCTGAATGCGCGAAGACCCCGCCCGGATTGCTCCGGGCGGGGCAATGTTGCCGGTGCTGATCAGTCGCCGTTGGACCTGCGGCCGCGCGACCAGATCAGGCTGAAGGTCTCGCCGCCTTCATCATCGAAGAGGTTGGCGTAGATCGGCGTGGTGAAGCTCGGATCGTCGAGCTTGACCGAGAGGTAATCGCGGCCCTCGCTGGAGCGCTTCGACCATGCGGCGCCGAT
>JAJPKK010000334.1 GCA_021323775.1 Hyphomicrobiales bacterium | reverse complement strand
GGTCGATTGGTTGACGATGGCGAGCCTCCGTGACTCAGAGAACTGGTTCGTCACTTACGATACAGCCGACAAGGAATTTGCAGGCGCCACGACGCCGTTCGAGCTCGTGTGGTGGTTCAATAAGGCCGGCTATTCCGACGTCAAGGACGATGTCAATCTTGTCCGCCACCAGAGGGACACCGACAACATGGACGAGGCCAGCCGGCTGTTTTCCGCGGGCTACCGGGTCTGCCTGCTCATCGACTACGAAATGCTCCAAACGTCGACTCAAGCGGATTCGGGCTCAGCGTTAGCCGAGGATCGTCACTGGGTCGTCCTGCGCTCGCGGATCGATCGGTCGGGCGGGAATGTAAAGATGACTATCTTTACGTGGGGAGAAGCTAATCGTGAGGTCCCGAAGAGTGGCGTCCTTCCATTGGACGATTTTCTGATGAACTATTACGGCTATGTGGCGGGCAAGCCGTAGCGCCGCGCTGTCCGGTTGTTTGAAGGACTACGACACTGTGAACCAGGCGCCGCCTTGATGCAACGAATGACATGGCCGAGTACGCGGAATCGCGGCGGAGAAACAGCGACGCGGCGGATGATGAGGCAGCGGCACGGCCTGCCGTCACACCATCCGGCAAAGCAATTATGATTCGGTCTTCAAGCCGGCCGGAGCCGGCCGACCGGCGAAGCTGACAATCAGGTTGAAAGTTGCGCTATTTCCGCGGGACCCCTCGGCCGCGGCAGGTCCCCGGGCGCGCCCCTCCCCGTTCATCTCGCCGATAGCGTGGCCCACTTCCACCACGGGCAGGTGCGGGGTGCGAGTACCCCGCCTCGTTTGGTGAATTGCCGCCGTTGGCTCGTGCCGGAGTGGAAGCGGTTCAAAATCGGCTTCAAACAGGTCGTCGAACGGAGCTGGAATAATCAGATGTCCCTGTTGCCCACGGAGGGTGAGTATGGCGACGCATTGAGCGACGAGAATTATCGGCAAGGGGAAGCCGTGACTCCTCAGGATTGCCCGGCATGCGCACGCGCTGTTCGGTTGGACGATGGTGCACAGAATCCACTTTAACAATTCGCTGGAGCCGCTTCCTGCGCGTCAGCGGCGTCTGGTCGGGCCATAGGCGAGGTGCGAGGCTTCGATCTTCTTGCCGTGGCGTTGTAACTGGCGAATGATGGCGGCGTCGTTGCCGCAAGCCTGCTCCGCCCTCTTTTTCACCCCCTCTATCTGCGGTCCCGGAGCAACAGCAGATTCCAGTGGACATCTTCGCCTAGTGTCGGCTACGCGACGATCTCCGGCAGCCGATCAAGCTATCTTCGCACTGTCCTAACCACACATGACTTGCCCCGCCCTCGCCGGCGGGGTTTTTCCTTTCGCTGACATAGAATGATCGCGGCCCGAGCCCGCAAGTGTCCGACAAGACCTTCCCGTCGCGATCGCCGCTCAGAACCAAGATAAGGCCTCCGCATAGATCGAGGAGCCTTCCGCAAGCTGAACCGCTTCGAGGCGGGAGAATTCGTTGCTGGAGATAATGGAAGACCGATCCCGGAGCCTGGTAATCAGGTCTGGATTTGCGGTAATCCGCTCTAGATCACGGCAAATTTGATGGCTCAAACTATTGCGGATCGCGCCGGCGGCCACACCTTCCCGGGACGGACCGGTCATCCCAGGATGACACGTCAGAGGGCTGGGGCGGGAAGGGAGTACCGCCATGTTGCGCAGGACTGCGATCGCGCTTGCTGCAGCCAGTCTTATCGCCTCTGCATCCATTCCAACAAGTGCCCTAGCCTTCGGACGCGGGGGAGGAGGCTTCGGCCACGGCGGGTTCGGCCACGGGGGGGTCGGGGGTGGCGGCATTGCACATGGGTTTGGGGGCGGCTTCGCGCGCGGCTTTGCTGCCCCCGGCGCCGTCGGCGCGCCGCACGCCCTTGCGGGCCGCGGCTTCGTTGGCCGTGGCTTTGCGCCCGGCTTTCGCGATCGCCGTTTCGCCCGCTTCGGCGTGCCGTTCGGCCTTGGGCTAGGCCTCGGATACGGCCTCTACGGCTATTACGATGACGCCTGCTACGCGTGGACGCCGTACGGCTACACGTGGGTTTGCGGTTACGACTACTGATGCGGCAGCTCCTTCCGCAACCGGGCGTTCGTGCGAGGACCACAGATGCCCGGCGGTGATCACAGCATGACCAGCCGCTTCCCTGCGCCGTGGCGGATCGTGGAGATCCCAAACGGGTTCGCCGTTGACGATGCTACGGGGCAGCAACTCGGCGTGTTCTACGGCCGGGCTGACCCAAACGCAGCGGGACATACCGGCTTCCTCACGATCGAGGAAGCGCGGCAGATGGCAGTCGGCTTTGCCAGGCTGCCGGAACTGCTTGAGCCGGCTCCCGGATCGCAGCGAGGCCGCGAAAGCCGCGCCTCATCGCGGAATGGCGCCGCGGGCGCCGGCCGGAAAGGTAACGCGAAGGCAGGGAGAGCGTCGATAGAAACCCGTTGACCGGAATGCGCGCCTCGGGATGTGAGCCGCCCGCGTTCCTGCGTCCTACTCCGCTGCATCCCGCGCTGCTTCGGACGCGAGCGGGAAGGTGCAGACCACCGTGGTGCCTTGTCCAGGAACAGAATCGATCCGCACCGTGCCGCGGTGCAGTTCGACGAAAGAGCGAACGATCGACAGTCCAAGTCCGGCGCCGCGATGGCGGGTGCCGTCGGTGTGGGATTCGAACCAGTCGAACACCTTGTCCTTGATCTCGCTCGGAATGCCGGGACCGTGATCCTTCACGGTAAACGTGACCTCATCCCGCGCGCGCTCGGCCGCCAGCACCACGGCCCCGCCCGCCGGCGAGAAGCCGATGGCGTTGGAGAGCAGGTTGAACAAGATCTGGCGAATGCGCCGTTCGTCGGCGATGAAACTGCCAATGTCGCGGGGTGCGGACAACTCCAGTTTGATGTTGTTCTTGACCAGGCGGTCCTGCACGCCCTCAACCGCCGCCGCCATGGCGGCGCGGATGTCGACGCGATCGAGATCGAGCGTCATCGCGCCAGCGCCGATCGAGGCAAGATCGAGAATGTTGTCGATGATGGCGAGCAGCGCATTGCTGGAGCCCGTAATGTAACCTAGATATTCCGCCTGCTTGGCGGTCAGCGATCCGGTCGACCGGTCGCCGAGCAGATGGGCAAATCCGATGATATTGGTCAGCGGCGATCGCAGCTCGTAGGAGACGTGGTGGACGAAATCGATCTTGATCCTGTTCGCCTCTTCGAGTGCGATGTTTTTCTCGATCAGCGCGCGCTCCACGTTCACCGAATCGGTGACGTCCTGGAACGTCATGAGGGTCGCGCCGTCCGGCAGGCGCACGGTGCGGCAGTCGATAACGCTGCCGTCGATCCGCTCGATGCGGCGCAAGATCGGTTCGCGGCTGTCGATCGCCGTCACGGCCGAACGCAGCGATTGCCAGGTCTCGTGATCGCGATGGAACTTGCGGCATTGCTCGATCACGGCTTCGATATGGGGGTGCTCGTCGAGCATGGCGGGCGAGAATTGCCACATCCTCTCGAACACCGGATTGTATAGCCGCACGCGCCCGTCGCTGCCGAACAGCGCGACGGCCTCGGAGAGATTGTCAAGCGTTTCGCCCTGGACGCGGATCAGTGCGTCAAACCGGCGTTCCAGGTTGAGGCGCTCCGTGACGTCGTCGAAGAGGTAAGTGACGCCGCCATCCGGATTGGGCGTCGTCACGACACGCAGCGTGCGCTGGTCCGGCAGATGCCATTCGTAAGTCGCCGGTTCGCGGGCGCGGTAGGCGCGATGAAGCTGGGCCTTCCAGGCCCGGAAATCCTGTTGCTCGGGCAGCCGCCGCGCCGCTCTCAAGCGGTCGATGATGGCGGAATCGGCCGGATGCCGGTCGAGGAATGCGGCGTCGATTTCCCACAATGTCCGATAGGCGGAGTTGTAGAAGGCCAGGTTGTGATTGGGATCGAATATGGCGACGGCCGTCGAGAGCTGGTCGAGAGTGCGGCGATGGGCCTCGACGGTGGAGGTGAACTCGGACCGCAGCGCTTCCAGTTCGGTCACGTCCTGACATATGCCGGCGCTGCCATGCGGGGTCGGCGTCTCGAACACATCGAAGACGCGGCGTGCGCCCGCTACGTCAATGACGACGCGGCCCGAAAAGGCGCCGCCGCGGACCCGCCGGCGCTCAACGTCGGCGCCGGCGCTTAAGTCGAGAAGCTCATGTCCGTCCGCCATCGCACGCGTTGAGTCGGCCGCCCCGACAGTGCGGGCAAAGGCCGGGTTCACGAAAGTAAGCCGTCCGCCGGCATCCCGCGTCCACACCGGAGACGGAAGCGCATCAAGGAGGCCGCGCAGCGCGTCCGCGTCCGCCTGTTGCCGCTGTAAACGGCGGGTCAGTTCAGCAATCTCTTTTCTGAGCCCGCTCACATCCTTAAGTCGCAGCGTGGCGCTCCCGCCAATCGCGCGGCCCTCCGCCGATACATGGCGCCCGGCTGCCGTGGTCATTAAGATCGAAAAGCCTTCGCCCCGCCTGAGCAGCCGCTTGACCGAAGAGTTGAGGAGCGAAGCGTGCTCGGGCCGTAACCAAGCCCCGAAGCTCAGGAGGCGCTCCGGGGGGATCTCGGGCGCGATGATCGCCGGATCGCCGATGATCTCGGGCGCAGCGCCGCGGCTCCACGCGACGACGACCTGAGGTTCCGTGAGCAGGAGGCCGTAAAGCCGATCGATTTCGCCATCACGCGCCGCCACCTCGGCCCGCCCGCGGGCTCGTTCGATCCTGAGCCTTTCGCGAGTGCGCACCAGCAAGACGGCCGTCACCACCGCGAAAATGAGCGCGCCGAACGCCAGCGTGACACCCGCAAGCCCCTGCGCATCGAGCCCGCGTATCGCCTCCATGAGGGGAAGGCCGCGCGCAAGCGCGTCACCGCTCTGCGCCCGCGCCGGGGCGGCGAGAATCGTCAGGGCGGCAAGCACGGCCATCGGCAATACAGAACGCTTCCGCTCGTCGAACAAGCCATCTGTCCCGGCTGTCCGGATCACGTCCGGCATGCGCTGCCCCTCGTCTGCCTCAGAGCCCCAACCTTACCCTCCTGAGAGCGCGGGCGCCTCGCCCGCAACACCCCCTCCCAGGGGTGGCACATCTCGAATCCGCCGACTCGCCGTTGCCCGTGAGCCGGGACGAACGCGCGGTCGGTCAGATCGATGACTAAGGATACAACTCAACACCCGCCGGGCTTCTCCCCGCCTGCCCTGCCCCTTGTCGGGAGGATAGGGGCGCAATCCCGCGATCACGGAAGGACTGCCTCCCCTTCCCTGTCCTCGCCCACAGGCGGGGAGGGGCCGGGAGGGGGCAATCAATCTGCGAATCACTTCAATGTAGCCTCAACTCCGGCTTCTCCATAAGAGTCCAGACCGTGAACAAGGGGACAGAAACGTACGTCCTTTGGTCTGATGAAAATGCTGATACAGTCGATCGAATTTGCCGTTCTGGTACGCTACCCGACACACCCTTTTGTTGCGAGGTGAAGTCATGTCGACACCATACCTGCGC
Organism: Hyphomicrobiales bacterium; assembly: GCA_021323775.1. Classification (GTDB taxonomy): domain Bacteria; phylum Pseudomonadota; class Alphaproteobacteria; order Rhizobiales; family Xanthobacteraceae; genus JAJPKK01. The sequence continues at coordinate 20,326 of JAJPKK010000334.1, read as the reverse complement.
CCTGTGCAGTCGTTGGGCTATGTCGGCCTTCGCGCCAAGGACATCGACGACTGGTCCTCCTACGGCACCCGGTTGCTCGGACTGCAGGCGGTCGACCGCAGCCGGGCGACGTTGGCGCTGCGGATGGACGACCGCAAGCAGCGCCTGATCGTGAACCAGGATGGCGGCGAAGGCATCGGCTTTTTCGGCTGGGAGATGGCGGATGCCGCGGCGCTCGACCGGCTCGGCGCCCATCTGGAATCGCATGGCATCGAGGTGGCGCCGGGATCGCGCGCGCTCGCCGACGAACGCCGCGTCGCCGACCTGATTGTCCTCCATGATCCGCTGGGCAACCGGCTGGAATTCTTCCACGGCGCTGCGGCCGCGACCGAGCCCTTCGTGCCGGGCCGCAATATTTCGGGTTTCCGCACCGGGCCGCTCGGGCTCGGCCATGTGGTGCTGCATGTGGAGCGCATTGATGAGATGATGGCGTTCTACCGCGACCTACTGGGGTTCCGGCTGACCGACTATTTCCTGCGTCCGTACCAGCTCTATTTCCTGCACGTGAATTCACGGCACCACAGCATTGCTTTTGCGGCCACCGGCAAGAACGCGGTTCATCACATGATGCTCGAGCTTTACAGCCTCGACGACGTAGGGCAGGGCTACGACCTCGCCGCGGGCGAAGAGGGCCGCATCGCGGTCACGCTCGGCCGCCATTGCGGCGATTTCGTCACCTCGTTCTATACGTGGAACCCGTCGGGCTTCATGATCGAATATGGCTGGGGCGCGCGCGACATTGATCCGGCAACCTGGCAGCCCTCGGAACGCAGGGAGGGCCCCAGCATCTGGGGCCACGACCGCATGTGGCTGTCGCCCGAACTGCGGGCGGAGGCGCGCGAGATGCGGCTCGCCAACGCCGAGCGCGGACTGCGCCGCCCGGTCCAGGTGCTGCCGGGCAATCACGAGGTGATGGCCGGCGTCTGTCCGTGGTTCGAGGCGATGAAGCGGCAGCAGAGAAGCGCGTGAGCAGGCGGCGAGGGCTGAGCGCCAACCGGGAAGCAGTTGGCTTTGCTGCCATAGAGTCAGGGATGCCGACCATCCGGATAGGACAGCCGGTAAAACCTGCGCTCGACGCAAAAAACCGAACGCGCGGCAGGCGCCTTCATGAGGCGTCTTGAAGGCCGGTACCCAGTGCGCGAAGGTATTCCCGTGTGGCAGTCGCGTCCGTCATACTTGCCGCTCTGACATCCTTAGAGGCTCGATATATACCGCGCAATCGCCTCCCGCTGCGCGGGCGAAAGCTCCTGCATTATCTTGACCATGTCCATGTTGTTGGTCCGCTCGCCGTCCGCGAAGGTGCGCATTGCCTCCACCAGATATTCGTAGCTTTGCCCGGCCAGCCGCGGCGCGGGCAGGCCGCCGACGAAACCCGGCTGATGACAGATCTGACACACGGCTATTCCGTCGGGCGCCGGGACAGCAGCGACCGGGGAAGTGCGGGCCGGCCAAGGCTTCTTGGAGAAATACTGCGCGGCCGGGCGCAGCTCCTGCTGCGTGAGGCGCTTGGCAAATGACGCCATCACGGTGTTCTCGCGGTCCCCGCTCTTGAAGTCGTGCAATTGCTTGACAATGAAATATTCCGTCTGCCCCCAGATGATCGGAATGGTTGCATCGATCGGCTGGCCGTTCTCGCCGTGGCATGTGTTGCAGATTTGTAATTTCGTCTCGAGGGCCTCGGCGGCACCTGCAGGCGCGCTCAGCGCGGCCATGATGGCAAGAGTGCCGAAGACTGTTGGAAGGCGATGGTTGAGCATGTTTCCCCCTGCCATTTTGTTCAGGTGCAGCAGTTCCCCCGACGCGATCATCGCGCTGGGGACAGGCTAACACATGCCGCAGTCGGACGCGCGACGCAAGTTGCGTTGTGCCACCGGCTTAAGGTCCGCTTGGGGACCCCACGCAACTTTCCGTTCCCCCGCCGCGGGCAGGATCAGCAGGGGGCTGTCTCCACGGCTCTGACGGGCGGCCGCGAGCGCCTCCTCCCCGGCAAGCCACAGCAAGCCAGGGAGGGGAAGAGAAGGGCGCCGTTAAAGCTCCCACACCTCTCCCGGCCGCAGCGCGCGGAAGCGCTCCGGTGGAATTTTGGCGGCGTGCAGGGCTTCTGCGAGCGCAATGAGCGGAGCATCGAAAGGCTCGTCGGTAAGCTGGAACGTGCCGTAATGGTGGCCGAGCCCCAGTTCTGCGCCGCAATCGATCAAGGCCTGCACCGACTCGGCCGGGTTCATATGCTGGTCGCGCATGAACCAGCGCGGCTCATAGGCCCCGATCGGTAGAATGGCCAGCCGGAGCGGTCCGCAGCGCTCGCGCGCGCGGCGAAAATGCCAGCCGTCGCCGTAGCCCGAGTCGGCGACGAAATAAATGTTGCCGCCCGGCGTTTCGATGACGAAGGACGCCCACAGCGCCATGTTGCGGTCAGACAGGTTGCGTGCGGTCCAATGCCGCGTCGGAACGAGCGTCACCGCAACTCCCGCGCCAAGATCCACGCGATGGTCCCAGTCGTAGGCCTCGGCTTTGTTGGCCGTGTCGTGATTGCGCATGACCCTATCATTGCCGAGCGGCGTGATGACGCGTACGCGATGGGCGGCCGCCAACCGCGACAACGTCACGACATCAAGATGATCATAGTGACCGTGCGAGACCAGCACGGCGTCGATCGGCGGCAAGTCGGCGAATGCGATGCCCGGATCGTTGACCCGCTTCGGTCCGATAAAGCGGAACGGCGACGCGCGCTCCGACCATACGGGATCGAGCAGAAGATTCAAACCCGCAGTCTGGATCAGCAGGCTGGCATGGCCGATATAGACGATGCGCCACGCCGCGCCGTCCACGCGCGCCGGCGGACGGTCGGCATGAGGCGACGGCGCCCAGGCCGGCCAAGCCGATTTGGCGCCGCGCCAGTGGCGATCAACCATCCAGCGCAACAGATCGCTTCGGCTTTTCGGCGGCGCGCCGCGCGGGTCGAAGAAGCGTACGCCGTCGAAATGATCGGAAACGGGACCAGTGTAATAGCGCGACATCAGAGTCAGAAGCGCGTTCCAGTCGTATTGAACCGTTATTTCTCGTCATGGCCGGGCTTGTTTGTTTCGGCCATCCGCGCCTTTCCGCTGAACGCTAGGCAAGAAGGACGTGGATCCCCGCAACAGGCGCGGGCATGAGTCCATGGAGGCGATTCCGTCTCGTCGGAAATGCGCTCCAACGGTCATCCCGACAACTGAGCTTTCACCAGCGCCGACGCCTTGGCGAAATCCATCCTGCCGGCATATTTTGCCTTCAGCGCGCCCACCACCTTGCCCATGTCTTTCATGCCGGCCGCGCCCAGGTCCTGCACTGCCTGAGCGATGGCCGCCCTGACCTCCTCCTCCGACATCTGCTTCGGCAGATAGGCCGCGATGATGGCAATTTCGTCGCGTTCCTGCTGCGCCAGCTCGGCGCGGCCGCCCTTCTCGTAAAGTTCAACCGATTCCTGGCGCTGCTTGATCATCTTCTGCAACAGGCCGAGCACTGCGTCGTCGCCGAGCGGCCCCTTGCCTTGGCCGCGCGCCTCGATATCGGCGTTCTTGAGAGAAGAGTTGACCAAACGCAATGTCGACACCCGCCGCTCGTCCTTCGCCTTCATGGCGTCCTTTAAGGCATTGTTAATGTCCTCGCGCAGCATGGGAACCTCGTTGGCTGTCTGCGACAAATATAGGTTCGGAGAGGAAACTGCAAAAGCGGTGATTCCAGGACAAGGCACCGCGTGGTATGCACCCGCACGCGGCCGAAACGGCGCACGATGCGGCCCAACAGGCATGGTTAGCGTGGCGGATGATGATGCAGACCACCTCTTCCGACCCTCCAGGATCGACGCTGATGCTGGCGAACGAGGAGGCGACCCGGCGGTTCGCGGCCGACGTCGCCAATATGCTCGAGCCCGGCGACTTCGTAGCGCTTTCGGGCGATCTCGGCGCCGGCAAGACGACTTTCGTGCGCGCCATCATCGCGCATCTCGCCAACGACGCTGACATCGAGGTGCCGAGCCCGACTTTTACGCTGGTTCAAAACTACGATTTGCCGCGGTTTCGCGTCGTGCATGCGGACCTCTACCGCGTGGCCGGCGCGGACGAACTCGCTGAGCTCGGCCTCGATGAGACGGCGGACGCGGTCGTGATGATGGAATGGCCGGACCGCGCCGGCGGTGCGCTGCCGCAAGACCGGATCGATATCGCATTCGCGCTTGCCCCCCATGACGGTGCCGAACATCGCATCGTCCATATGGATGGGCGCGGCGCTGCGGCCGCGCGGGTCGCGCGCCTCGACGCGATGCTGGGATTCCTCGACAAGGCCGGCCTCGCCGGGGCCGCACGCGCCCACGTCGCCGGAGATGCGTCAAGCCGCTCCTATGAGCGGCTGATAAACGGCGGCAGAAGGTTCATCCTGATGAACGCCCCGCGCAAGGCGGATGGTCCGCCGATCAAGCGCGGTTTGCCCTATAGCGCAATCGCGCATCTCGCCGAGGACGTGAAACCCTTCGTTGCGGTCGCCAACGGCCTTCGCGAACGCGGCTTCTCGGCGCCGAAGATTTTCCTTGCCGACTATGACGCGGGCTTTGTGCTGCTTGAGGATCTCGGCGCCGAGCTTATCATTGCCGGCGATCCGCCGGCGCCGATCCCGGAGCGCTATGAGCGGGCCGTTGACGTGCTGATCGAGCTGCACCGGCACGACCTGCCGGAGGCGCTCCCGGTGGCCCCGCAGGTCGAGCACCGGATCCCACCCTACGACCTTGACGCGTTCCTGATCGAGGTGGAATTGCTGCTCGATTGGTACTTGCCCGTGCGCGGCGCCCCGGCGACGGCCGAGGCGCGTACGGAATTCCTCTCGCTCTGGCAGGAGGCGCTGCGCCCGGCGCTCGCGGCGTCGAAGACATGGGTTTTGCGCGACTTTCATTCGCCAAATCTGTTGTGGCTTGCCGATCGGTCAGGCGTGGCGCAGGTCGGCTTGCTGGATTTCCAGGATGCCGTGATGGGGCCGGCGGCTTTTGACTTAGCCTCGCTCGCCCAGGATGCGCGCGTCGATGTGGCGGAAGAGCTCGAGACTATGCTGTTCCGCCGTTATGTGGAGGGGCGCCGGGCGCACGAGCCCGACTTCGACGCCGATGCGTTCGGGAGGCTCTACGCGACGCTTGCCGCCCAGCGGGCGACGAAAATCCTCGGCATTTTCGCACGGCTCGACCGCCGCGACGGCAAGCCTCAATATCTGCGCCATTTGCCCCGCATCTACGGCTACACGCGTCGCGCGCTGCGCCACCCGGCGCTTGCCGCGCTCCGCGATTGGTATCGCGCGCACTTGCCGCCGCCGCTGTAGGGGCGACCTTTTGGTCGCCCCACCAATAATCCACTTGACCGATAGAGACACCTTATGAGCAGGCGTCACATTCTTGTTTGGTTTGCTGACGACACTTGATCGAGCATGACGAAACCTTCCGCTTCCCCGGCTCCCCGCCGCGCCATGGTGCTTGCGGCCGGATTGGGCGTGCGCATGCGCCCCCTTTCCGACGTAAGACCTAAGCCGCTGGTCGCGGTCGCCGGAAAGGCGCTGATCGACCATGTGCTTGACCGTCTGGCGGAGGTCGGTGTCGAGACGGCCGTGGTCAATGTTCATCATCTTGCCGATCAGATCGAACGGCATCTCGCTTGCCGGCGGGCGCCCGAGATCGTGATCTCGGACGAGCGCGACGCGCTGCTCGACACGGGTGGCGGCGTCGTCAAGGCGCTCCCCGTTCTTGGAGCGGCGCCGTTCTTTCATCTCAACTCCGACGCCATCTGGATTGACGGGGTAAGGCCCAATCTCCTGCGTCTTGCCGAGATTTTCGATCCCGCCCGCATGGACGCGCTGTTGCTGCTCGCGGCGACGTCAACGAGCGTGGGCTATGCGGGCCGCGGCGATTTCACGATGGCGCCGGATGGGCGGATCAGCCGGCGCCGCGATCCTGAAGTTGTGCCTTTCGTCTTTGCGGGCGCTGCGATCCTCAGCAGCGCGTTGTTTTCCACAGCCCCCCGTGGCGCCTTTTCGCTCAATCTGCTGTTTGATCGCGCGATTGAGTCTGGCCGGCTGTACGGCTTGCGGCTGGAAGGCGTGTGGATGCATATCGGAACCCCGGAGGCGATCGCCGCTGCAGAAGCCGCGATTTGCGCCAGCGTCGCGTGATAGAGTACGGATCGGGGAATCAGCCGGGGCCTGCGTCACCAACCAATGAAGCGTCCGACAGGTCAACCGCCGCATGCGCGGACCACGATGCAATTGACCTTGCCCTTCCCTGCCGCGGAAGGCCCGCAGGCGGAGGAGGGTCTCCGCTCGCGCCCTCCCTCCCCCGTGAGCAGAGCAAGCGCACCTGACGCGCCCGTCCCTACTCCCTCCCACCTCGTGCCGGAGGGTCGAGATGGGGGGGCGAGCGATGTTGGTACGACATTGCGCCTCGGCGCCACCCCCATCCCCGACCCCTCCCCACAAGGGGGAGGGAAGAAAGTCACGCCCACCGCCTCGCGCGTGTTCACCATTCCGCCGTCGGCGCCGTTTCTGCCGACGCTTATCCGCGCCCTGCGCGAGGGGCGGCTGGTTGACGGTTTCGCGCCGGGCCCGCTCGATTTTGCCGACGTGACGATATTTCTGCCGACGCGTCGCGCCTGCCGGCTTGCGCGCGATGCGTTTTTGCAGGTTCTGGGGGTTGATGCAGCGGTGCTGCCGCGCATCGCGCCCATCGGCGACATTGATGAGGACGAGCTTGTCTTCGCCGGGATGGCGACGGGCAATGTCGCGGCCGATGCCCTCGCTCTGCCGCCGGCCATCGGCGGACTGGAGCGACGTTTTCTGTTGACGCAGCTCGTGCGCAAATGGACCGAGCGGATCGCGCCGCCGGCCGGGGAGACGCCGCTCGTGATGCGCCATCCTGCTGCCGCGCTGGCGCTCGCCGATGACCTCGCAAGGCTGATGGACGATATGACGACCCGCGAGGTGGCGTGGGAGCGCCTTGACGGCCTGGCGCCTGACGAGCTCGATGAGTACTGGAAGCTGACGCTGCGGTTCCTGCGGATAGCGCGCGACATGTGGCCCGGCATTCTCGCCGAACGCGGCGCGATCGAGCCGGCGATGCGGCGCGACTGCTTGATCGCCGCCGAGGCCCAACGGCTGGCGTCGCGCCCGGACAAGCCCGTCATAGCGGCAGGTTCGACCGGCTCCATGCCGGCAACGGCCAAGCTGCTGGCCACCATTGCGCGCCTGCCCCGCGGGGCCGTCGTGCTCCCGGGCCTCGACACCGAGCTTGACGAGGATTCGTGGGACGCCATCGGCGGCATCGTGCAGCCGGGATGTGCCCCACTTCCCCCGGCTCCCGGACATCCCCAATTCGCCATGCATGCGCTTCTCGCCCGCATGGGCGTTAAGCGCCAGGATGTCGGGAGTCTCGCGCAACCAGCGCCCCACGGCCGCGAGGCCCTCCTGAGCGAAGCGCTGCGTCCGGCAGTCACGACCGACAAGTGGCGCACCCGGCTCGACGAGATCGGCGCTGCGGTCGCGCCGGCGCTTGCCGGCATCACCGTGATCGAGGCTGCCAATGCGGAAGAAGAGGCGCTCTCGATTGCGGCGGCGTTGCGCGAGGCCCACTCGGAACCGGAGCGCACGGCGGCCCTGGTGACGCCGGACCGCGCGCTGGCGCGACGGGTCGGGGTGATGCTGCAGCGCTGGAACATCGTGGCCGATGATTCGAGCGGCGAGCCGCTTGCCGATACGCCAGCCGGCGTCTTCTGCCGGCTTGTCGCCGAAACAGCCGTTTGCGGCCTTGCGCCGCCGCGGCTGTTGGCGCTGCTCAAGCATCCGCTGGCGCGGTTCGGCGTCGACGAGCCGCGCCACGCACGCGGGGTGGCGGCGCTGGAACTGGCCATTCTTCGCGGCCCGCGGCCGCGTGCTGGTTCATCTGGTCTCATTGCGGCGCTGGCTGCCTTTCGGCGCGAGCTTGCCAGGCTCAAGCGCGGCGAGGAGTCGGAGATTCACTACAGCGAGCCGCGCGCGTCGCTTAAGGAGGCGGAACTTGACGAAGCCGAGGCGCTCGCTCGACGCGTCGCCGCGTCGCTCGAACCGCTTGAATCTGTTGCAGCCGCACCGCAGGATTTCTCCGACCTTGCGGCGCGCCATTGGGAAGCGGTGAGGCGCGCAGGCACTGATCGATCTGGAGAAGTGTTTGCGGGCCCGGATGGCGCAGCGCTTAATGCGGTATTTGAGGAGATTGCCGAGAAGGTCGGACCTTTCGCGCTATCGCTCGCGGATTACCCGGAGCTGTTCGCCGCCGCGATCGCGGACCGCGTGGTTCGGCGGCCCCCTCCCTCCCCTCCCCCGCTTGCGGGGGAGGGGAGGGAGGGGGCGCATCGCATCCGCATTTATGGACAGCTTGAAGCGCGGCTGACCAGCGTCGATCGCGTCGTTGTCGGGTCCCTTGTGGAAGGGGTGTGGCCGCCCGGCGCCCGCGCCGATCCGTGGCTGAGCCGGCCGATGCGTCATGCGCTGGGCCTTGATCTGCCGGAGCGCCGCGTCGGCCTTGCGGCGCACGACTTCGCGCAGCTCCTCGGCGCGCGCGAGGTCTTCCTGACCTATCCGGCCAAGCGCGGCGGCGCTCCGACAGTGGTGTCGCGCTTCGTGCAGCGGCTTGCGGCGGTCGCCGGCGCGACGCTCTGGGGCGAGGCGCTCAAGCGCGGCGAACGCTATCGCGAGCTCTGCCGCCGCCTCGACGCGCCAACCGCGCCGCCACGGCCGATTGCGCGGCCATCGCCGCGCCCGCCGCGCGCCGCCCGCCCGACCTCACTGTCGGTGACCGAGATCGAGCATTGGCTGCGCGATCCCTACACGATCTACGCCAAGCACATTCTCAAGCTGCCGCGCCTCGACCCGGTTGATGACAAGCCGGGATCAGCAGAGCGCGGCAGCATCATCCACCGCGCCATCGGCGACTTTGCCAAGGCCTATGCCGGCGCGTTGCCGGATGATCCTTATGGCGAATTGTTGGGTTTCGGCGAGCGGCATTTCGCGCACTTTCAGGATTATCCGGAGGCGCGGGCATTCTGGTGGCCACGCTATCAACGCATCGCGCGCTGGTTTGCGGATTTCGAGGCCGCGCGCCGCGCCAAGATGGCTGCGGCGCATGCGGAAATTCGCGGCGAACTCACGCTCGACGCGGGCGAAAGGGTTTTCCGGCTCGTCGGCCGCGCCGACCGCATCGAACGCCTCACTGGCGGCGGCTACGCCATTTTAGACTTCAAGACCGGTACGCTGCCAACCAGTCCGCAAGTGGAGAGCGGCGTCGCGCCCCAATTGACGCTGGAAGCTGCGATGCTGCGCAACGGGGCTTTTCCCGGGCTCGCCCCCGGCTCCATTGCCGAGCTGATCTATGTCAAGCTCAGCGGCGGCAGCCCCGCCGGCGAGGAGCGCATCATCCATCTGAAAGGCCGGAGCCTGGACGCAGCGGCTGACGAGGCGCTCAACCAGCTCAAGGCGCTGGTCGCCCGCTTTGAGGATGAAAACACCCCGTATCGCGGCCTCGTTCTGTCGATGTGGTCGCACCGCTACGGCGCCTACGATGACCTTTCGCGCGTCAAGGAGTGGTCGCTGTCCGGCGGGGCCGAAGGGGAGGAGGAATGACCGCCGCCCGCATCATTCCCGAGTCGGTGCGCAGCCGTCAGGCCGAAGCCTCCGATCCGTCGGCGGCCGTCTTCGTTTCCGCCAATGCCGGGTCGGGCAAGACCCATGTGCTCGCGCAGCGCGTCATCCGGCTCATGCTCGACGGCGCGCCCGAGGGCGTCGATCCGGCGAAGATCCTCTGCATCACGTACACCAAGGCGGCCGCCGCCAACATGGCGGCGCGGGTTTACGATCAGCTCAAGGGCTGGATCGCGCTCGACGATGATGCGCTCGATAAGGCCATGCGCGAGATCGGCGTTACGGATATCGACGCCGCCAAACGCAGACGCGCCCGTCGCCTGTTCGCAGCGGCGCTGGAGACGCCCGGCGGGCTCAAGGTTGAGACCATTCACGCGTTCTGTACGCGCCTGTTACAACAGTTTCCGTTCGAGGCCGATGTGGCGGCGCATTTCACCGTATTGGAGGAGCGCGCACAGAGCGAGATGCTGGAGCGCGCCAGGATGGCGGTCCTGCTTGAGGCCGCTGCCGCCCCGGAGACGCCCCTTGGCCGCGCCCTTAAAGTCGCGGTTGCGGCTGCCGCCGACACCAGGCTTGTCGAAGTGATAAACGAGGCGACCGCCAAGCGTGCGAAGCTCATCGGCTGGATCGAGGGCGGCTTTGAACGCGCCGTTGAGCAACTCTCGGCAGCGCTGGAGATCGATGCCGGCGACGATCTCACCCGCGTCGAAAAGGACATCGTCGACGGGCCATATCTGCCGCTGTCCCGTTGGGCGGACGTGGTCACGATATTTGAACAGGGATCCAAGAACGATCGCGATCAGGCGGGGCGTTTGTCGGCGGCGATTACGGCCTCCGGTGAAGAACGGATCGAGCATTATTTCGGGATCTTCCTGAAGCAGGACAAGGAGCCCCGAGACCGGCTGATGACTTCCGGGCTCGCCAAAAAGTGGCCGGATCTGGCGGAGGCGCTCAACGCCGAACAGGAACGTGTGGCCCAACTCGTCACCCGTCGCAATGGCGTCATCTGCCGCGAGCGGACGGCGGCGCTCATGACCATCGCGGCCGAGGTGATCAGGCGTTACGCGCAAGAAAAGGAGCGCCGTGGCCTCCTCGACTACGATGACCTGATCGACAAGACCTGTCGGCTGCTGATTCGATGCAGCCCGAGCTGGGTGCACTACAAGCTCGATCTCGGCCTCGATCACATACTGGTCGACGAAGCGCAGGACACCAGCGAAACGCAGTGGGACATCATCAAGCAACTGGCATCGGAATTCGGGGCTGTCGCCGACGCGCGCGCGCCTCGGCGACGCACGGTTTTCGCGGTGGGCGACGAAAAGCAATCGATTTTCTCGTTCCAAGGCGCCGCGCCGCGCGAATACGACGCCGCGCGGCGCCATTTCGAGGAGCGCTTCCGGGGCTGCGATCTCGCGTGGCGCTGTGTACGGTTCGACCATTCGTTCCGTTCGGGCGAGAACGTGCTCGGCGCAGTCGATGAGGTGTTCAGGTTTCCCGACCTCTACCGCAGCATTTCGTCGGGCCTCGACGGCGAACTCGTCCACCTCCCGCTGCCCGGCGCTGCGCCCGGCGAAGTGGAAATCTGGCCCCTGATCGGACCCGACTCATCGCCCGACATGGCGGCATGGGACGCGCCGTTCGACGCCGTTTCGGAGACGAGCCCGCAGGTCAAGCTCGCAAACAAAATTGCCGCAACTGTGCGAGGCTTTATCGATAGCGGGGCGCCGGTCGGAGCCGAGCGGCGAGCGATGCGTTACGGGGATGTACTGATCCTGGTGCGCCAGCGTGGCCTGCTGTTCGGCGCAATCATCCGGGCCTTGAAGAATAACGGCGTTGCGGTTGCGGGCGCCGACCGCCTCGTGCTGACGGAGCATATCGCGATCATCGATCTCATGGCGCTCGCCGATGCGTTGCTGCTGCCGAAAGACGACCTGGCGCTGGCGATTGCGCTCAAGAGCCCGCTGTTCGGCTTTGACGACGATCTCTTGTTCGAGCTGGCCTGGGAGCGGCGCTTGAGCCTGCGCGCAGCGCTTGCGGTGCGCGCTGCCGAGAGGACGGAGTTCGCGGCGGCCGACGCGCTGTTGCGCCGTTGTGAGGCGCGGGCGCGTCACGACAGCCCGTTTGCCTTTTTCGCCTGGCTGCTCGGGCCGGAACAGGGACGGCGGAAATTCTTTGCCCGACTGGGGCTCGAAGCCGCGGACGCGCTCGATGAATTTCTGGAGCTGGCGCTCGAATATGAGACGCACGAAGTCCCGTCGCTGCAGGGGTTCCTCGCGTGGCTGAGAAGCGCGACCGCCATCGTCAAGCGCGACATGGAGACCACCCCCGACGAGGTGCGGGTCATGACGGTGCACGGCGCCAAGGGTCTGGAAGCCCCTGTGGTGATTCTCGCAGACACCACGACGCCGCCCAAAGGCTCTTATCAGCCGGCGCTCCTCGAAATCGGGCTCCCTTCCTCCTCGGAGCGCGGGCGTCCCGCCCGCCTCCGCCCTCCGCCGCGTGCGCCGGATGGTAGGGAGCGGGAAAGCGGGCGGGACGCCCGCGCTCCCGGCGAGGAGGGCGCTTCTGTCTCATCGTGCATGGTTTGGGCCTCGCGCCGCGAGTTCGACGTGCCCGCGGTCACGACGGCGCGTCTGGCGGCGCTCGACGAAAACGAGCACGAGTACCGCCGACTGTTGTACGTGGCGATGACGCGCGCAGCCGAGCGTCTGATCGTATGCGGCTTCCGCGGCAAGAAGAATCCAGACGCTGACTGCTGGTACAATCTCGTTCGCAGAGGCCTCGACGGCCAGCCGGGATTCGAGGAGATCCGCGACGGCGAGGCGACCAGGTGGCGCTATCGGAAGGCCGCTTCTCCCGCCGCCGATCAAAGTCGGCAACGGCCGAGTTCGATCGGGGAGGGGAAGGAGGACCTCCCGGCATGGCTGACCACGCCGGCGTCCGCTGAGGCCGCTCGCTCCATCCTTGTGTCGCCGTCATCCGCCTACGATGAGACCGTCGCGCCCGAGGCTTCGCGACGGCGACGCAGCGCCGCACAGGAGCAGGCGCAAGCGCGGGCGTTGGCGCGCGGGACGCTCATCCATCGCTTGCTGCAGTCGTTGCCCGATATCGACCCGGCTCGCCGTCAGGCCGCTGCCGAGAGCTTCCTGGCGCGCTCCGGCGACGCGTTCAGCGTGGACGAGCGCAATCTGCTCGTCGATCAGGTGCTCGCAATCTTCGCGGATCCGCGATTCGCGGAGCTGTTCGCGCCGGGCAGCCGCGCCGAGGTGCCGATCGTCGGCCGGCTCGGGCGCATTCGCGGTCCCGAAATTCACGTGTCGGGCCAGATCGACCGCCTCGCGATCACGCCGCGCGCCGTCTTGATCGCCGACTACAAAACCAATCGCGATCCGCCAACACGCATCGAGGCGGCGCCGCCGGCCTATGTCGGACAGCTGGCGCTTTATCGCACGGTCTTGAGCAGGATCTATCCGGACCGGCCGATCAGAGCTGCGCTCGTGTGGACCGAGCTGCCTGATCTGATGGAGCTTCCAGGCGACGTGCTCGATCAGGCGCTCGTGCGCATCACCTCCGGGTGAGCGCGCCTTGACGCGGTTCGGTCGCCTGCCTACGTTCGGGCATACAAAACCCGGGGGCGCCGGACGCGCCCGAAATTTTCGAAAGGACGATGAGGTGTCCCATGGGTGTTGGGAAGGTCTCCGATGCGGATTTTGAGGCCCAGGTCCTCAAATCTGCCGAGCCGGTGGTGGTCGATTTCTGGGCGGAATGGTGCGGTCCATGCCGGATGATTGCGCCGGCGCTCGAGGAGATAGCCGCGGGTTCGCTGGGCGGTAAAGTGAAGATCGTCAAGCTCAATGTCGACGAGAATCCGAAGACCGCGGCAAAGTACAACGTGATGTCGATCCCGACTCTGATGGTCTTCAAGAACGGCGAAATGGCCTCGCGTCAGGTCGGCGCCGCCCCCAAGGCGAAGCTTGAGCAATGGATCACCGCCGCCGTGTGAACGTCGGCAGGTTGGGTTGAGTCGCTGGGTGGGGCAAAGGCGCCCCTTCGACAAGCTCAGGAGCGCCGCGCCCACCATTCACGCAACAGGATTGAGGAAAAGGGATGGGCGCGCGTCGCTTTGCCCACCTGCTTTACTTGCCCGAGATCGTCTGAAACCAGGCGATCGCATCAAATCGTACCGCCTCAACTCGGCGCCATCCCATTGGCGGCCAGCACTTCACCGGCAAGATAAAGTGAGCCGGTGATGAGAATGCGCGGCGGCGGATTGAGGTCGAGCGTCGCAATCGCCGCTAACGCCGTCGTGAGGTCCGCAGCCGCTTCGGCCTCAATGCCGATCGCCTGCGCGGTTTGCGCAATGGCCTCCGGCGGCAGACTCCTGTCGGACGCCATCGGCACCGCGATGAGACGCCGCGTGAGGCCGGCGAAGTTGCGCAAGAATCCCTCCAGATCCTTGGTCGCGAGCATCCCGACAATCAACACCACAGGGCGCGATACCCGCTCTTCGAGATCGCCCAGCGCGGCGGCGATGATCCGTCCGCCTTCGGGGTTGTGGCCGCCGTCGAGCCAGATTTCGCTGCCGGCGGGCGCCAGGGCCACAAGAGGGCCGGCGGCAAGGCGCTGCATGCGCGCCGGCCAGTCGACCTTCAGCAGCCCTTGCTCGAAAGCGCTCGTGGGCAGCCCAAACCCAACGGCGCGCAACGTCGCAACGGCGAGACCCGCATTGTCGATCTGATGGCGTCCGACCAGGCGCGGGCTCGGCAGGTCCAGGAGGCCCTGCCGGTCCTGATAGACAAGGCGACCGCGCTCCTCGCCCGCCATCCAGTCCTGGCCTGCGACGTGGAGCGCCGCACCGATCTCCTCGGCGTACTGGATAAGCACCGATTGCGGCCCCTCGGTTTGCCGGCCGATCACGGCAGGCGTTCCGCGCCGCATGATTGCAGCCTTCTCGCCGGCGATTTGCTCCAACGTGTCGCCGAGGAAGTCCACATGGTCGAGGGATATCGGCGTGATGACGCTGGCGAGAGGCTGCGGCACCACGTTGGTTGCGTCGAGCCGGCCGCCGAGCCCGACCTCGAGCAGCAGGACGTCGGCCGGATGGTTGGCGAACAACACGAACGCCGCAGCGGTTTCGATCTCAAAGATGGTGATCGGCGCATCGCCGTTGGCCCGCTCGCAGGTTTCCAGCGCACTGGCGAGGTCGTGATCCGACACGAGTACGCCGCCGCCCACTCGACCCAGCCGGAAGCGCTCGTTCAAGTGGACCAGATTGGGCGAGGTGTAGACATGCACGCGAGCCCCGGCCGCTTCCAGCATTGCGCGCATGAACGCGATGGTCGATCCTTTGCCGTTGGTGCCGGCCACATGGATGACGGGCGGCAAGCTCTTTTCCGGATGGCCCAGCCGGTCGAGCACACGCCACATGCGATCGAGCGAAAGATCGATGCGCTTGGGATGCAGCGCCAGCAACCGCGCGAGGATGGCGTCAATGGGCGCGCCGACGTGAGGCTTGGTCATCAAGCAGACTTGCCGCGTTTCTGCCTCTGTTCAACGTAAGAGCGAAGTACCGCGTTGATGCGGCGTTGATAGCCGGGCCCTTCATTTTTGAAATAGTCGAGCACGTCAGGATCGACCCGGATCGAGATTGCCTTTTTCCTGGGTGGCACGGCGAGGACCGCCTGGGACCAGTCGATATCGGGCGCCGCATCAGGACCGCCAGCCACGGCAGCGCCGATTTCATCGTCAGTCATCGATGCGATGCGCGCCCAATCCGTCTTACCTTTTCGCGGATCGTGTCTGGAAACGACCGTGATATTCTTGCCTCTCATTTCTGCTCGCTCGCCGCGCCGATATCCATCGGCAGCGGTCTTCTCGGATCGTGCACACGGCGGTGACAACTTCGCCCGCCACCGGACCAGAAGTTATATACCTCTTTTCACTGCGGTGGTCCGACTTGATGACCGTAATTTCGTGGCCAAAAATGCGTGCAACGTGAAAAAAAGTCGATTCCGTGTTCTTGCAATTGCTGGTTCGTTTCTTTTCATCCCATTCGAATGGGCGAGCGCGCTCAAGGCCCCGTGCGTGATCCTCCGGACATCCCGAAGTCTCTTCGGTTTCAATTTTCCTTGACTTTAGCATCCCTCCAGTATATCGCGTAATGCGCGAACTATCAGTCATACATTACTTTTGATTACACATACATACGTATATACAATCGCACCAATCTCAAGCGCCCGAGCACCGAGATGTCTGTGGATAACCGGGACAAGCCCCGTTCCTTCGATCAGGATGCGGCGTCGCCCTATAATAGGGGGTCGATTCGTCCTCATCCAAGCGGAACCGGCAAATAGCCATGCGCTTTCCGCCACAATTTCTCGACGAGTTGCGTGCCCGGCTTCCAGTGTCGGAAGTGGTCGGCAAACGCGTGCGGCTCAAGAAAGCGGGGCGGGAATGGAAAGGGCTGTCGCCCTTCAACAAGGAGCGGACGCCGTCGTTTTTTGTCAATGACCATAAGGGGTTCTACCACGACTTTTCGTCCGGGAAGCACGGCGACATCTTTACCTTCACGATGGAGATGGAAGGCGTAACCTTTCCGGAGGCGGTGGAGCGGCTGGCCGCGCTCGCCGGTCTGGCAATGCCGCGGATGTCGCGCGAGGCGGAGGCCGAGGAAGGCCGTCGCCGCACGCTGCACGAGGTGGTTGCGCTTGCGGCCAGATTTTTTGAGGAAAGCCTGGCGTCGCGCGCTGGCGCGAAGGCGCGGGGCTATCTGGCTGACCGCGGCCTTAATGCAGCAACTCAGCTCAAATTCCGCATCGGCTACGCTCCTCCCGATCGCTTCGCTCTCAAGGAGCACCTGGGCGGCCTCGGCGTTTCGGTCGAAGACATGGTCGAGGCCGGGCTGCTGGTTGCCGGCGACAATATTCCGTTGCCGTATGATCGTTTTCGCGACCGGGTGATGTTCCCGATCGGCGATTTCTCGGGGCGGATCGTGGCATTTGGCGGTCGCGCCCTCGACAAGGATGCTCCCGCCAAATACCTCAACTCGCCGGAAACGCCGCTCTTTCACAAGGGCAGATTGCTTTACAACGCCGCCGGAGCGCGCAAAGCCGCCCATCAGGGCGCTCCGGTGATTGCTGTTGAGGGCTATGTCGACGTGATCGCGATGGTGACCGCCGGCTTTGAGGCCACCGTCGCGCCCCTCGGCACAGCCCTCACCGAGGATCAGCTCGCGCTGCTGTGGAAGATGGCAGACGAGCCGATCTTGTGCTTCGATGGGGACGCCGCGGGGCGCCGAGCCGCGTATCGGGCCATCGACCTCGCGCTGCCCCACATCACGCCAGGCAAAAGCCTGCGCTTCGCCTCTCTGCCGCAGGGGCAAGATCCGGACGACCTCGTCCGCTCCGGAGGGGCCGACGCCATGACAGACGTGCTGACAACGGCCCTTCCGCTCGCCGACATGCTGTGGATGCGAGAGACGGAAGGCGGCCGCTTCGAGACGCCCGAACGCCGCGCCGGCCTGGAGGCCCGCATCGACGAGCTGGCGAATGCCATCGTGAACGAAACGGTGCGGCGCTACTACCGACAGGATCTCCGGCAGCGACTGCGCAACCTGTTGATGCCGGTGTCCACCGATCGCCCGGCGCAGGGCGGCTTTGGGCGAGGCGCCATGGTGCGGTGGCGGGAGCGCAATGAGCGGTCTCGATCCCACGCGCGCGGGCGCAGCCATGAAGCTCCTCTCGCTCCATTGAGCCCGCAGCTCCAGACAAGTTCCATCATCCGGGGTTCCCGCAGCGCGCTGCCGCCGCGAGAGGCCCTGATTCTGCTTGCCGCGTTCAATCACCCCTGGTTGCTGGAAACCCAGGCTGAACAACTGGCCGACGTGGAGTTCCTAAACGGCGACGCTGACGTGTTACGCCGGGTATTGCTGGACATAACAGCATCCCGCCAGCCGCACCGCGATGCGGATCGCACCAGCCTCCGGGAGGCCGTCCTGGCGAAGGGCTGCGGCGCGGCTCTGCAGCGGATAGAGGGCGCAGTGACCCACGGGGCGGATTGGCCGGCCCGAGAGGGCGCGGCGCCGGAAGATGTCCGCCAATGGTGGGCTCATGTTCTAACCTTGCATCGCAGAAGCCGCACGTTAAATAAGGAGCTGAAAGAGGCCGAGCGGGCCTTCGGGGAGGAGTTGAGCGAGCAGAATTTCGCTTGGCTCCAGGATGTGCGGGCGCAACTTTCGTCCCTTGAGGGGACCGAAGCATCGATTGAAGGTTTTGGGGCTCTTTCGGGCCGGCCGGGAGGCGGGCCATAAGATGGGTTGGTGCGGCTGGATGGTTCCGTCGAAACGGAAACACCGGCCTTTTTGAGGTGCATGGCCTTTTGAGGTGCATGGCCTAAGAGTGCATGAGATGTTTGGTGACGGGAACCATGGCTAATCGCGGCCTGAGTCGCCCAAGCGTCACCTGACGCTTGCGGTTCGAAGCGCACGGTTTGGCCACGACGTCGGGCGCCCGTCCCGCCATCAGTTGCCCGTTCAACCGCCGCAGGGCGTTATCCCGGCTGGAGAGGAAAGTATGGCGAGCAAAGTCAAGGTAGCGGTCAAGGAGAAGAAGGAAGAGACGACCCCCGAAAAGGACGCTCCGGATACGCCCGATACGCCGCTGCCGTTGCTCGACCTTTCTGATGCCGCCGTCCGCAAGATGATCAAGGCGGCGAAAAAGCGGGGTTATGTCACCCACGACCAGGTCAACGCCGTCCTCCCGTCCGAGGAGGTCACTTCGGATCAGATCGAGGACGTTTTTGCCATGCTCAGCGAAATGGGCATCAACGTGATTGAAAACGAGGAGGCCGAGACCGAGGAGGCCCCCGAAGAGGGGCGGGAAGAGGCCGAGGACGACGATGCCGATGGCGAGCTGATCGACGTCAGCAACCGCGCGGCGCCGGCGGAAACCAGGAAATCCGAGCCCGGCGAGCGGACCGACGATCCCGTACGCATGTATCTGCGCGAAATGGGCTCCGTGGAGCTGTTGTCCCGCGAGGGCGAAATCGCGATTGCAAAACGCATTGAGGCCGGCCGCGAGGCCATGATCGCCGGCCTGTGCGAGAGCCCGCTCACCTTTCAGGCGATCATCATCTGGCGGGACGAGCTCAACGAGGGCAAGGTGTTCCTGCGCGATATCATCGACCTCGAGGCGACCTATGCGGGCCCGGACGCAAAGAGCGTGCCTGCCATCGCGGCCGGCGACGACGCGGCTTCCGGCGGCGCAGCCTCGCAGCCGCCCCAGACGGCCGCTCCGGCGACGGCGCCTGCCACGGCTACGCCGTTTCGCGCCAAGCCCGAGGCTTTGCCCGGCGAACCGGAGCCGGTCGATCCGCCGGAAGGCGAACTCGACGAGGACGATCTCGAAAACTCCATGTCGCTTGCGGCCATTGAGGCCGAACTCAAGCCCAAGGTGCTTGAAACCTTCGACAAGGTCGCCGACAGCTACAAGCGCCTGCGCCGCTTGCAGGACCAGGACATCGAGAACAGGCTCAGAAACCAGTCTCTGTCGCCTGCCCAGGAACGCAAGTACAAGAAACTCAAGGACGAGATCATCGCCGAGGTGAAATCGTTGCGGCTCAATCAGGCGCGCATCGATTCGCTGGTAGAGCAGCTCTATGACATCAACAAGCGGCTGGTCGGTTATGAGGGCCGCATGATGCGGCTTGCCGAGAGCCACGGCGTCTCGCGCGAAGACTTCCTCAAGAACTACTTCGGCTCGGAGCTCGACCCGCGCTGGCTCAACCGCGTCTCCAAACTCTCCGCGAAGGGCTGGAAGAGCCTCGTTGCGCGCGACAAGGACCGCATCAAGGAGCTGCGCGCCAGCATCCACGAGCTTGCCGGCGAGACCGGCCTCGAGATCCAGGAGTTCCGCAAGATCGTTCACATGGTGCAGAAGGGTGAGCGCGAGGCGCGCCAGGCCAAGAAGGAGATGGTGGAGGCCAATCTGCGCCTCGTCATTTCGATCGCGAAGAAATACACGAACCGCGGCCTGCAGTTCCTCGATCTGATCCAGGAAGGCAACATCGGTCTGATGAAGGCGGTCGACAAGTTCGAATACCGCCGCGGCTACAAGTTCTCGACCTATGCGACCTGGTGGATCCGCCAGGCCATCACGCGTTCGATCGCCGATCAGGCGCGCACCATCCGCATCCCGGTGCACATGATTGAGACCATCAACAAGATCGTGCGGACGTCGCGCCAGATGCTCCACGAGATCGGCCGCGAGCCGACCCCGGAGGAGCTGGCCGAGAAGCTTGGCATGCCGCTTGAGAAGGTGCGCAAGGTCTTAAAGATCGCCAAGGAGCCGATCTCGCTTGAGACCCCGATCGGCGACGAGGAGGACTCCCACCTCGGCGATTTCATCGAGGACAAGAACGCGGTGCTGCCGATCGACGCCGCCATCCAATCGAACCTGCGCGAGACCACGACGCGGGTGCTGGCCTCGCTCACCCCCCGCGAGGAACGCGTGCTGCGCATGCGCTTCGGCATCGGCATGAACACCGACCACACGCTGGAGGAGGTCGGCCAGCAGTTCTCGGTGACGCGCGAGCGCATCCGCCAGATCGAGGC
>JAJPKK010000053.1 GCA_021323775.1 Hyphomicrobiales bacterium | reverse complement strand
GCTCACGAATGCTTTCTCAAAGAAGGTCGAAAACCATGCTTGGTCAGTCGCCCTGTTCACGGCCTATTACAACTTCGTCCGCATCCACAAGACGCTTCGCACGTCACCGGCGATGGCCGCGGGTGTGACTGATCGCCTTTGGGAGATTGGTGATATCGTGGCGCTTGTCGAGGCGGCCGACGCGAAGCCCGGCAAGCGCGGCCCGTACAAAAAGAGGGCGGCCTAAATTTCAAGATGACCCGCTACGAGACATGTTTGTGCACCTCTCCCAATTGAAATAGTGTTCATCCTTATGCTCGGTGATCAGTCGACGGGCACGGCCCGCAATCCGCGCCGGCGCACAATGGTTCGCATCGCGTTCTCGATCAGCGACCGGACGGCGGGTTCGAGATCGCCGAAGAATTCCGCCTCGTTCTGATCCGCCAAGGCTGCTAGCCTGGGCACGAGGACGCGGCCCGCGGGCGCCAGCGCCAGTTCCTGGCAGCGGCGGTCACTTTTGTTGGTGCGGCGCGTGATCAGGGATTTGGCCACCAGCCGATCTGCCAGCTTGGAGATGGCCCCCCGGGTCATGCCCATTTGGTCCGCAAGCTCGCTGGGCGCGACGCCGTCCGCATCATAGAGTTGCCGCAGCATCACCCACTCAGCCGCCGTTACGTTGCGCGCTTGCAGCTTGGCGCTGAGCGCATGGGAAACGTGGTTCGACACAAACCGCAGCCAATAGCCGAGATGCGCGTCGAGCGGACTGACTTTGGGTGGCTTGTTCATGTTCGAGCCAATTAGCTTCCTAGGAAACTATATCGCCTCAGTTGCCTTGCCAACTGTTATCTGCGGCTTTGCGGACTCGGGACGCGCTTCGCTGTTCAACGTGACGGCGACTTGCGCTATGGGCGTGGTGAAGCATTGAGGCCGGGGGTGACCTCCCAAGATTATTCGAGGGGGCCGAAGTTGATGCGCGTGGACCGAAATCGTATGTTTTGAGGCAACCCATGCCGACTGTCTTGCGAGTATCTGGCTTCCGGTTCTTCTTTTATGGCCTCGAGGGATCCGACCCTGCGCACGTATATGTCGAACACGGCGACAACGTCGCGAAGTTTTGGCTGGAGCCGGTCAGTCTCGCGCAGTCTCATGGCTTTCGTGCGCATGAGATCAACCGCCTGCGGGCGCTCCTGATCAAGTATCGCTCAACTTTCATTGAGGCCTGGAATGCCCATTTCGGCCATCAGGTTTGATGCCACCGCCGTCGACGTGACGGTGACGGACGAACGGCTGATCGTCATTCTCGCTGATGGCCGCGAGTTGTCGGCGCCTCTGGCGTGGTTCCCGCGCGTCCTGGAGGCCACGGATGCGCAGCGGCGGAACTGGCGATTTATCGGGCGTGGAAAAGGCATCCATTGGACCGACATCGACGAGGACGTTTCGATTGCGAGCCTGCTCCGCGCTGCGTGAGTCAGGCAGGGGATTGTAGCCCCCATTGAGCCAAGCAAAGCAAAATCGGTCCAACCGTTCCCGGATGTCGCTTCGCTCCATCCAGGCCGCGCCTTGCCCGTTCTTTACGCGTCCGCCACCCCCGGTCTCCCGTTCTCGACCACGAAGGTTTTCAGCGTAGACACGCTCGCCTTCGGGTCGGCGACATCGGAAAGAGCGCGAAGCCGCGCCGTCATCTGCTCAGCGTCGACATCGACGCTGACGTATCCGCGCTTGCGGCTTTCGAAGAACCGCACGTGCGGATTATCGGGCAGCACCGCCGCAACGAGATCGTAGGGCGGCCCTGCCGACGATATCGACGTGCCGACCAACTCCGTCGCGACCACAGGCGATTTCGGATCGTCAAAATCGACCCGCAGGTCGTTTGCAAAAAAGGCGTGGATGTCGCCGCCGATGACCACCGGATTCGACACCCTGGTCTGGACGATGCGCTGCAGCAGCCGCCGGCGGTTCGCCGGAAAGCCGTCCCAATCGTCGGTCCAGAAGCCAAAATCGCCGCTCGGCATCTTCTGCCGCAACTGCGCCATCAGCACGTCCTGGGCGATCACGTTCCACTTCGCCTTGGAATGAGCGAGCCCGAGGCCGAGCCAGCTTTCCTGGGCAAGTCCAAGCATCGAGCGGCCCTCGTCGCGCCGCTCCGCGCATCCTGCGTCGCTCTCCAGGTGGCCGCGCAGCCGGTCCGGCGGCGCATAGCAGGCCGGGCGGGAGCGATATTGCCGGCCGTCAATCATCGAGATTTCGAGCAGGTCGCCGAACGTGAAGCGGTCGTAGATGCGCATTACGGGTCCGTCAGGCCGCGACAGGATCGGGCGCACGGGCATATGTTCGTAGAAAGCCTGATAGGCGGCCGCGCGCCGGCGAAGGAACAGATCCGGATCATCGTTGAACTGCGACCATCTGTCCGCATAGTCGTTGGCGACCTCGTGATCGTCCCAGGTGACGAGAGCGGTTGCCTGCGCGTGCAGGCGCTGGAGGTCGGCATCCAGCCGATACTGGGCATAGCGGTTGCGGTAGGTCGGCAGAGTCGCCGCCTCAATGCCGTCGCTGTGACGGCGAACGGTCGGCCGGTTCTCCTCGACGTATTCGTAGAGGTAGTCGCCGAGGAACAGCACCAAATCGGGGTTTTCGTCCGCAAGATGGCGATAGGCGGCGAAATAACCGTGTTCGTAGTTGGCGCACGATACGAAACCGAACCGTATGCGTTCGACCGGCGCACCGGCCGCTGGCGCCGTCATCACCCGCCCGACGCGGCTCGCCGCATCCCCGCACAGGAACCGGTACCAGTAAGGCCGCCCAGGCTGTAAGCCCGAAACATCAGCGTGCACCGACCATGCGTAGGCCGCTTCGGCCTCCGCGACGCCGCGGCGGACGATGTCGCGCATCGCCTCGTCGCCGGCGATTTCGTAGGCGACCGGCACGTCGCCGCCGGTCATGCCGCCCGGGGTCGCCGGATTGGCGGAGAGCGGGTCAGGCGCGAGCCGCGTCCATAACACGAAGCCGTCCGGACGCGGCGCGCCCGCCGCGACGCCGAGGCTGAACGGGTCGGCCGTCCAGCGCCGGGCTTGGGCTGCGGCGCGGCAGATTATCGCCGGCCCCGTCATCAGGCCGAGACAGCCAGCGCCAAGCCCGCCGATCAGGCGGCGGCGATTGATTGGAGCGTTTTTGCCCTCAGGCACGCGAAAAGACATCGGATTTGCCCTTTACCGAAAGAAAATCGGAGTCATCACCATCGGGCCAAATCTGTTTCACGGATGTGACGAAATTGGGCTTGCCTCCGCTAAAATACGAAGACTCCCATACCCCTCCACTTGACTGCGGATACCGTCTGCACGTACCTGCCAAAAGCAAGTCGAGGCGTGTCAGAAGGTTAACCGATATGGACGCAGGCCAGACGGAAGGACGCAAGGCGCGCGCCAAAGCCTGGTTCGAGGCATTGCGCGATGACATCTGCGCGGCATTCGAGGGGCTCGAAGCCGAGGCGCCAGCCTCGCTTTATGGCGAGAGCGCCGGCCGCTTCATGCAGACGCCATGGGCGCGAACCGATCATACCGGCGCCCCCGGCGGCGGCGGCGTGATGTCGATGATGAGGGGGCGCCTGTTCGAGAAGGTGGGCGTCCATGTCTCCACTGTGTTTGGCGAATTCGCGCCGGAATTCCGCGGCCATTCCCGGCGCCGAGGCCGACCCGCGGTTCTGGGCCTCGGGCATTTCGCTCATCGCCCACATGTGGAACCCGCATGTGCCGGCCGTGCACATGAACACCCGTTTCGTCGTCACCACCAAGGCGTGGTTCGGCGGCGGCGCCGATCTGACGCCGGTGCTCGACCGCCGCCGGA
Organism: Hyphomicrobiales bacterium; assembly: GCA_021323775.1. Lineage (GTDB taxonomy): Bacteria > Pseudomonadota > Alphaproteobacteria > Rhizobiales > Xanthobacteraceae > JAJPKK01. Next base: position 604 of record JAJPKK010000053.1, on the reverse strand, counting down.
CCCAGGATGATCCCGATACGATCGCGTTCCACGCCGCGATGATGGGCGCCTGTGAAGCCCATGCGGCGGTCGCGCCCTATGACAAATACAAAAGCTGGTGCGACGAATACTTCTTCCTGCCGCACCGCAACGAGATGCGCGGCATCGGCGGCATCTTCTACGATTACCTGGAGGCGGACTGGGACGCCGCATTCGCGTTCACGCAGGATGTCGGCCGCGCCTTCTTGAGAATCTATCCGGAGCTTGTGAAGCGCAATTTTGCGACGCCGTGGACCGAGGCGGAACGCGAGGAACAGCTCGTGCGCCGCGGCCGCTACGCAGAGTTCAATCTGCTCTACGACCGCGGCACGCTGTTCGGACTGAAGACCGGCGGCAATGTGGAGTCGATCTTGTCGTCAATGCCGCCAATGGTGAAGTGGCCGTAGCGCGCAGGCTGCTCGCACTGCAAGCGATCAATGCGGTCCTGCATCTTCTGAATATGGTAGCTCTTTGGCTCTTTTTGAATTTCGAGTGGGGCAGGACGTGAAAAGCGGCCAACCCGCGATCACTCGCGGCCTTGATCGCTTGGATGCTCTTTGTCGCGGGCGGCGGCAGCCGGTCAAGG
>JAJPKK010000262.1 GCA_021323775.1 Hyphomicrobiales bacterium | reverse complement strand
GCGCCGGCGCCGGCGCGACTACGATCGATCAGAAGCTCTCCTGGTTCAGCACCGTGCGCGGCCGTTTGGGCTATGCGGTCGGCCCGGCCCTGTTCTATGCGACCGCCGGCGGCGCCTTTGGCGAAGTGAAAGAGAACATCGCGCAGCCGTTTGCAGGCGGCAACGCCTCGTTCTCCCATAGTCAATCCGGGTTTGTGGTCGGCGGCGGCATCGAGAACAAGCTCGATCTTTTCGGCCTGCTCGGCCCGAACTGGACGACGCGGACTGAATATCTCTATGTCGACCTCGGCAGCGTCAGCGATACGTTTGCCAACCCCGCGGTCGCGGGCGGCGCTGCCCAAACTCTCACCAGCAATCTGCACGAACATATCTGGCGCACGGTGGTGTCGTACAAGTTTGGCAATCCCTGATGAGGGCGGCGCGCGTCGCTGGAGCAAGCGCGTTTTTCCGATTACCTCGACCTGGCTCTGTGCCGCCATCGCCCGGCTTGACCGGGCGATCCAACAGTAACGGCTGGCCGTGGAGACTGGATTGCCCGCTCAAGCCGTGCAATGACGCCGGGAGGAGCAAGGCGCGAGAACCAGCCTGATCGTAGGATGCTTTACAACAAAAAGCTTGATCCTTCCGGATCGTCGATCTCGCGGCCGCGCCTCATCCTAGCTCATCCATCCTGGGCATCGCAACATGCGGTAATTCGCGCTCCTTTCGGAGAGGCCTGAATTGCGATAGCTTGGCGCCTATCCGAGGGGAACGCCATGAAATTTCCGCGCCGTCGATGTCTGCAACTGATATTGGCAACCGTTGCCGCGTCATTCTTTTCATACGCCGCGTTTGCGCTCGATTATCCGACGCGTCCGGTGCGCCTGATCGTTCCGGTAGCGGCTGGCGGAGGCGCCGACATCACGGCGCGCCTGATCGGGCAGTGGCTGTCGGAACGCCTCGGCCAGCAGTTCATCGTCGAGAACCGGCCCGGCGGCGGCACCAATATCGGCACCGAAGCGGCGGCGCACGCGCCAGCCGATGGCTACACGCTCCTGCTCGTCAACTTGACTCACGCGATCAATGTGACGCTTTACGAGAAGCTGAACTACAATTTCGCCCGCGACATTGAGCCCGTGGCGAGCATCATCGGCGTGTCGAACGTCATTGAAGTCCATCCATCAGTGCCGGCCAAGACGCTCCCCCAATTCATCGCCTACGCCAAGGCCAATCCGGGCAAGATCAATATGGGCTCGGCGGGCAACGGCAGTTCGTCCCACATGGCCGGCGAACTGTTCAAGATGATGGCCGGCGTCAATCTGGTCCACGTGCCTTATCGCGGCCAAGGGCCGGCGATGACCGATCTGCTCGGCGGGCAGCTGCAGGTGATATTCGCCACCACCCCCGGCACCACCGAGTATGTGCGGACCGGCAAGCTGCGTGCGCTCGCTGTGACCACGAGGGAGCGGGCCGACGCGCTGCCTGATGTTCCCACCGTGGCGGAGTTCGTCCCCGGCTATGAATCGAGCCAGTGGTACGGCATCGGCGCGCCCAAGGGCATGCCGGCCGAGATCGTCGACAAGCTCAACCGGGAGGTCAACGCTGCGCTTGTCGATCCAAGGATGAAGTCGCGCTTCGCCGATGTCGGCGGCGCCCCGCTGCCGGGGTCGCCGGCCGACTTCGCAAAGCTCATCGCCGGTGAAATCGAGAAGTGGGGCAGGGTGGTCAAGTTCGCCGGCATTCGTGCGGAGTGAATAAGCCGCGGCTGCCGCGGAGTGAACGCAACGCCGGCCCTGGCGTCTTGCAGGGTGGGCAACGCGGCTGTGCGTGACGCCGACCCTACACAGAGGCTGCCGCTGGGCTGCCCACGCGATCCGAACTCTCCTGGTTCTACCGCGTGGCAAAATCGCTCAGCGCAATTGCCCAGTTGGAACCGCCGCGGGGGGCGATTTTGCCCAGGCGCACGGATATGATCGCAACGCGCGCCGCCATCACCCCTTCACGTCGAGCAATTCGACGTCGAAGATCAGCGTGGCGTTGGGCGGGATGACGCCGCCGGCGCCGCGGGCCCCATAGCCGAGCTCGGGCGGGATGATGAGGGTGCGCTTGCCGCCAACCTTCATGGTCGCAACGCCCTCGTCCCAGCCCGCAATGACCTGACGCCGGCCGAGCGGAAATTCGAACGGCTGGCCGCGATCGACCGAGCTGTCGAACTTCCTGCCCTTGGCGCCGCCTTCATAGAGCCAGCCGGTGTAGTGCATGACGCAAATCTGACCGGGTTTCGGCGTGGCGCCGACGCCCACCTTGGTGTCCGTGATCTTCAGACCCGATGGCGTGGTGATGGTGGCGCCGGCGGCCTGGGCCATCGCAGCAGTGGGCGCAACAACCGCGACAGCGCCGGCCAGTGCGGTAGCAAGGGCAAGCGCTGCCGCGCTGCCAGCAAATGGGAAAGCTCGCATTCTTTCTCCTCCTTAGGAAGCGGTGCTCAGCCGGCGGCTGCAACCGCACGGCGCGCTAGGACGCCGACCAGGTGCGCCCGGTATTCAGCGCTGCCGTGGATATCGCCGGCAAGACCGTCCGCCGGGATTGTCAGCCCCTCGAGCGACTTTGGCGAAAATCGACGCTTGAGCGCGGCCTCGAATTCTCCCACGCGGAACACGCCGGAGGCGCCGGCGCCGGTCACCGCGACCCGCACTTCGGAAGGCCGCTTGGCGACGAATACGCCGACCAGCGCAAAGCGCGACGCCGGATTGCGGAATTTCTGATATGCTGCCTTCTTCGGGACTGGGAAGCTCACCTTGGTGATGATCTCGTCGGACGCGAGCGCCGTCTCAAACAGGCCCTTGAAGAATTCGTCGGCCACGATCTTGCGCTTGGTGGTGATAATGGTGGCAGCAAGGCCAAGGCAGGCGGCCGGATAATCGGCATTCGGGTCGTTGTTGGCGATCGAACCTCCGAGCGTGCCGCGGTGACGCACCGCCGGATCGCCGATCATGTGGGCAAGCGCCGCCAGTGCCGGAATCGCCTGCTGCACCACCGGCGAAGCGGCTACGTCCGCATGGCGCGCCATTGCGCCGATCACGAGATTGCGGCCCTTGAGCTCGATGCCCGCCATCCCGTCTATCTTGTTGAGGTCGATGATGTCGGAGGGCGAGGCAAGACGCTGCTTCATGGTGGGCAAAAGGGTCTGCCCGCCCGCCAAGAGCTTGGCATCCTCGAATTTGGCGAGCAGGTTGGCCGCCTGCCGCAGACCGCTGGCGCGATGATAGGTGAAATTGTACATGCCTCGTCTACTCGGCTGCCTGATGCGGAGCAGCGTCGCCCTTCATGGCCCTGGCGCCGGCCGCGATGGATTTCACAATATTGTGGTAGCCGGTGCAGCGGCAGATATTGCCTTCAAGCTCTTCCCGGATGGTGCGCTCGTCAAGTTCATGGCCGAGGCGATGCACCATGTCGACTGCCGTCATGATCATGCCCGGCGTGCAGAAGCCGCATTGCAGGCCGTGGTTCTCGCGGAACGCCTCCTGCATGGGATGCAGCTTGTCGCCGGTCGCAAGCCCTTCGATCGTGAGCACGTTCGCGCCGTCCGCTTGCAGCGCGAGCATCGTGCAGGATTTGACCGCCTTGCCGTCGACATGGACGACGCAGCACCCGCATTGGGAGGTGTCGCAGCCGACATGCGTGCCGGTCAACCGCAGCTGCTCGCGCAAGAGCTGCACCAGCAAAGTGCGGGCCTCGACGGTGGCCTTGACGGGTTTGCCGTTCACCGTCAGCGAAACGGCAGGCATTGGCGACCTCCTTGTGGCGCGAAGCGCTCATGGTGCGAAGCGCTCCTTCCTGCCTCCGCGAGAGCAGGGTAGGAAGGGTTCCTGCAAGCGCGGCAGAAAACGCCATTAACCTAATCGGCTAGCGGGATCAAGCGGTTGCCCTTTGCGGCGACTGCCCAACAGTCCCGTAGCAGTGGCTCCCGTAATGCATGGCTTGAACACATTCCAGGCCCCTCGCCCGCCAGCGCGAGACGTTGCCGTTTGCGGTCTTCGTCGTCAGGGCCGTCCGCGGGGCGCGTACCTCATCCTCATGGCGATGGACTGTCTGCTCGCGCGACCGTAAAAGGTAGACGTTGCGGGGCGATTGACAGGGGCGTGGAATGCGCTGTTAGACGGGCGGCAAAAAAGGGGCGTCGACAACATTGGCCACGCGGATTGAGCCAAAGCTGTTCCTGCGCTCAGGCTTCGCCATATCATGCTTCGGCCATATGGTGATCCTGACAATTGGCCTCATCTTTGCGGGCGCGAATCCGTTCGACACTGTGCCGGCGGACGCCATCACCGTTGAAATCGTCTCGGCAAATGAGGTTGGGGCCGGCGCCGACAATCCTGGGACTGCGCCGACGGGCGGCCCAGAGACTGCTCCGTCATCGGAGCCCGCCACCGACTCTGCCGCGTCGGCATCACAGCCCCAGCCAACGCCGCCGTCAACGCCTCAAGCAACGCCGCCACCTCAAGCAACGTCGCCACCCGATCGGCGTACGACGCGTCAGGCCTCGGCGCCGACGCAGGCTTCGCCGTCCCCTTCATCCCTCACGCCATGGTTTCAGCCGCCGCCCGAGCCGCCCCCGTCCGCCGAGATGCGCGAACTCAACCCGGCCGACATGTTCGGGATGCCGCTGGCGATGCCTGACGGAAAGCTTGGCGGCAGCTTCGATGCGCCGGCGATCGACAAGGCCAACGTCCCGAACGGCGACATCACCGCATTCCACCAGCATCTGAGGACCTGTTCGAAGCTGCCCGCCGGAGTAAGCGTGACAGACAACGTCAGAGCGGTATTGCGGGTCTTCCTCAAACCGGACGGCACATTGGCGGCGCCGCCCCAGCCGATCCGAATTGAAGGCGTGTCGAGAGGAGGCGGGGAGCTTTATCAGAGCGTCGTCGCCGCGCTGCGCAAATGCCAACCCTTCAACATGCTGCCGGCGGACAAGTACGAGGAGTGGAAGGTATTCGACCTTTCGTTCACTCCGCAGACCTTCGGCGGGGGATGAGGCGCGCGAGTGCCTCATGGTCGACGCGGTGGTCGGAGAACGTCGTGAGTTGTGCAAGCTGTAATGGCGATTTTTGCAGCCATAATCGCGCATAATGTTCACGAAAATATCCGTTAATGCCCGTATCATCCGCCTCCCTGCTCGCGAAACGCCTGCGGGGTGAGGCCGGTCTGCTTGCGGAAGAAGCGGGTGAAGTGCGATGGGTCGGCAAAGGTGAGGTCGTAGGCGATCTCGTGGATTGGCTGATTGGTGAAGACCAACTGGCGTTTCGCCTCGGTCAGCACGCGCTGGCGGATGAGGTGGCCCGCCGTGACGCCGGCCGCCCGCTTGACATGATCGTTCAGCCGGTCTGGCGTCATGGAGAGCTTGCCGGCGTAGAAGGAAAGCTGGCGCTCGCGGCGGAAGTGCTCCTCGACGAGGTAGCGCAAGGCGTCAACCGTCGGGTCGGCCGGCATCAGCGTCGCCGCGCCGGTCCTGGCGCGGCTCGCCGCGAGCCGCGCCACCGCGATGGCGATCAGCGCAAGGTAGCCGCGCATGGCGAGGCGGTAGCCCGGGCGGGCGAGAAAACGCTCCTCGTGGAGGTCGGCGCAAAGCCGTCCGATCCGATCCCCTTCGTCCTCGCCTGACAGCGGCACCACCGGATCGGCGGCAAGCGCGCGCAGAGCCGAGATCGCCTCGCCCGAGCGTTCGCCAAGTCCCCGCGCGACATCCTCAGTGAAAGTCAGCACCCAGCCCTCGGTCGCCTCCGGGCGGAAGCGGAAGCCATGCGCGATGGTGGCCGGTATGATGACCGCGACCGGCGCCTCGAAAGGGATCACCTGGGTCTCGAACGTCATCTCGCCGCCGCCGCGGGCGATCAACAGGATCTGAAACAGATTGCGGTGGCGATGCGCCCGGATCGTCCAGTCATGGATGGAAGAGCGCGAAGAGATGGTCTCGATGTGAACGAAGTCGAACGCCTGATCGTCCGGCGGATCGCCGTAGAGATGGAACAAAGGCAGGGGGGAGCTGCGCGGCATGGGAGCAGTGTAGCGCATTTCGGCGGGCCGACGCCAAAGTGATGCGGTCGTTGCCGCAGTCTGGCAAGCCCGACTTCGGTGCGCCGTGCCCACCACCGCACGGCCTTTGGGGGTCAGCGAGCACGCTTCGCTTTGCCTGCCATGCGACGCTTCCATATGACCCGAATCTGCTATAGCGCCCCGCTCTAACCCCTCGAAGTCCGCCTACACACGCTTATAGGCACGATCGTGGTAAACCAGCGCCGGGCCGGCCGGGCCCAATCTGATGTCCACCACGGCGCCGAAGATGACGTTGTGGCTCGCCACCGCGCGGATTTCCACCACCCGGCAATCGAAGGCGACAACGGACTCCGCCAGCACCGGCGCGCCTGTCTTAAGAGCGAACCACGATCCCGTCGCGAAACGTTGCGCGTTGAAGACGCCGGTGCGTCCGGCAAACACGTCGGCAATGGCTTCGCAATCGGCGCCCAGGGTGTTGACGCAGAACACTTTGTTCTCGCGCAGAATCGGCCCGCCCTGGCTCCTGCGGTTGAGGCACACGAGCAGCGTCGGCGGGGCGTCCGACACCGAGCAGACCGCAGTTGCAGTGAAGCCGGTCTTGCCGCCGGGCCCGGCCGTGGTCACCACATGGACGGCGGCGCCCAGGCGGCACATGGCGTCGCGAAACGCAGCCGCCCCCACGGTGACGACCGGCTCAGGCCCGATCGCCTCGAAAGCGCCCGCCATGGCGTCGTCCGGCCGCTGATCGTCGATCCAGCTCATCAAACAAATGATAGCACGCGGGGCGGATTGGCGCAGCGTAATCTGCCATCCGCGGGCGGCGGGTTATGCCTTCGGTGACTCAGCAGCACTCACCCGCTCTACTCCGCCGCCCGCGCCGCCCGCGCCGCGTGCGAGGCAAAGTTGGATACATCGTCCGGATTGATCCATGTCGGATCCGTCCAGCCGCGCTCGTCGTAGTCGGCCATGCAGTCTTCCGCGAGCGCGATCATGCGGTCGAGCGCGCCGGAGCTGCGCGCATTCCACATTGCCTGGATGCGGATATCCTCGTGGTTGCCGGCATAGTTCATCTCGTAGAGTTCGTGGCGGCCGCCGAACTCGCTGCCGACCGCATCCCACAACAGCTTCATGATTTTGATGCGTTCGCGGTAATCGATGCCGTAGGAGCCGCGGACATATTTCGCAAGATATCTGTCGATCTCGGGGTTCTGGAAATCGCGCGCCGAGGACGGCAGATAAATCAGCGCCGACGCGACGATCTTTTGAACAATCTCCTTGACCCGACCATATGCGTCGCCGGCGAACACCCGGTAGCTCGCGCCCGATTGCGCATTGGGAAGCACGGTGTCGCCGACCCATGGCACCGGATTCATCGCCATGGCGTCCGAGATCGCCCAGAACAGGTTACGCCAGGCGATAATCTCGCCGAGCATCGCCTGGTTGCCGCGGAATTCCTCTGAGCCGGTCGCCCGCAGGGCCTTGGCGATAATGCCGACCATGAAATCGAGTTTGACCGCGAGCCTGGTGCAGCCCTGAAACTGGTAGCCGTTGAGAAAGCCCGAACGCGGATAGAAAACCTTGATCTTCTCGATGTCGCGGTGAAGCAGCACGTCCTCCCACGGGATGAGCACATTGTCGAACACGAAGATGGCGTCGTTCTCGTCGAAGCGCGACGACAGCGGATAGTCGAACGGGGTTCCCATCACGCTTGCCGTCATCTCGTAGGATGGGCGGCAGAACAGTTTGACTCCAGGCGCGTCCATCGGGGCGATGAACATCACTGCCAGATCGGAATCGTTAATCGGCATCGCGGCGTTCTGCCCGAGGAAGTTGTAGTGGGTCAGGGCCGATGAGGTCGCCACCACCTTGGCGCCCGAGACGTAGATGCCGGCATCGGTCTCTTTCTGGATGGTAATGAACACATCCTTGACCTGGTCGGCCGCCTTGGCGCGGTCGACCGGCGGATTGACGATGGCGTGGTTCATGAACAGAACGTGATTCTGGGCGCGCCGATGCCAGTTCTGCGCGTTGCCGGCGAACTTGTCGTAGAAGGCATGGTTCGCCCCGAGTGTGTTCATCAGGGAGGCCTTGTAGTCCGGGGTGCGCCCCATCCAGCCATATGACATGCGCGCCCAGGTCGCGATGGCCTCGCGCTGGCCGATCAGGTCCTCGCGCGAATGGGCGACGCGGAAGAACTTATGCGTGTAGCCGCCATTGCCCGTATCGGTCGGGCAGGTCAGCACATCCTTGGTGGCTGGGTCGTGCAGCGCGTCATAGAGCTTCGCAATGGTGCGCGCAGCGTTGCGGAACGCCGGATGGGCGGTGACATCGCGAACGCGCTCGCCATAGACGTAGACCTCGCGGCCGTCGCGCAGGCTTTCGAGATATTCCTTGCCGGTGAACGGCCGGTTGGGGGCGCCGATGGAATCTTCGGCCCTGGTCCGGCCTGTCGTTGGGCTCATAAGTATCCTCCGCGGTGTTGCGGCGATCATGGGCGCGGCGCGGCGGTCCGCAAAAGATACGAAACCGGGGATTGCTGGAACAATTCCTCTCCTGCGTTGCCGCGCCGCAGGAATCAGGACCGCGCCGGGGGGAAGCTCCTGATGCCTCTTCTCCGGGTTATGCAGACGCCACGCCGCGTTGCCGCGCCAAAACGGCCCTGTTAAGAGGGAGAGGGTAGGAATCAGGCAGTGGGAAAATCGGCGATCAGGAGTAGCAAGGGCATGAGACCTTCCTGACGCCTGATCCCGGATTCCTGGTCCCATGATTCCTAGTTTCTGGCCCTCACTCCCGATTCCTGGCTCCTGACGCATGGAAGTATTCGTCCAGCAGCTTATCAACGGAATTACGCTGGGCTCGATCTATGGCCTGATCGCCATTGGCTACACGATGGTGTTCGGCATCATCGGCATGGTGAATTTCGCCCATGGCGATGTGTTCATGGTATCGGCGTTCATCGGGCTCATCGCCTACCTGATCGTCACCGCCTGGCTCGGCATCGCCTCGGCGGTTGGCGCGCTCCTCATTGTGCTTATCGTCGCCATGGCGTTGACCTCGCTTGTCAATTGGACGATCGAACGCATCGCCTATCGGCCGTTGCGCGGCTCATTCCGCCTCGCGCCGCTGATCTCCGCGATCGGCATGTCGATCCTGCTGTCGAATTTCGTCCAGGTCGCCCAGGGCCCGCGCAACAAGTCGATCCCGCCGCTGCTGCAAGGCGAGTTCGTGCTGATGGGGCGCGAGAGCTATCAGGTCACGCTGTCGCACCGCCAATTGCTGATCTGGATCGTGACCGCAGTCCTGCTCGTGGTGTTTTGGTATCTGGTGAGCCGCACCGCTCTCGGCCGCGCACAACGCGCCTGCGAGCAGGACCAGAAGATGGCGGCGCTGCTCGGCGTCGACGTTGATCGAACGATCTCGATCACCTTCGTGATCGGGGCGGCGCTGGCCGCCGTCGCCGGGACCATGTACCTCATGTATTATGGCGTGGTGAATTTCAGTGACGGCTTTACCCCCGGCGTGAAGGCTTTCACGGCTGCGGTCCTGGGGGGGATCGGGTCGCTGCCCGGGGCCGTGGTCGGCGGCATCCTGATAGGTCTCGTCGAAACCATGTGGTCAGCCTATTTTTCCATCGACTACAAAGACGTCGCGGCCTTCTCGATCCTCGCCATTACGCTGATCTTCCTGCCCCAGGGCCTGCTCGGCCGCCCGGAAGTGGAGAAGGTGTAGTTCCGTGGCGACCGCGCCAGCCAAGAACGACATCGCCGGCGCCTTCAAGGATGCCGGATTCTGGGCGCTCGTGGCGTTGGGGCTGTTCCTGCCGCTGATCGGGTTTCGGGCGGTCCAGGACATCCACAACGAGCTGACGCTCGAAACGCGGTGGCCGCTGCTGTTCGCTTTCGTGGCGATCGTCGCGGCCGGGCGGCTCCTCCACAATCTTCTCATTGCACCGTGGCGGGAGCGGCGGCGTGTCGCTGCCCGGGCCGCAGTCGGCGCGCCGCACTGGAGCGCCCGGTTGGGCAGCGTGCTCGCGCCTTTGTTCATCGGCTTTGCGCTGGCCTATCCGGCGATTGCGGTGTGGCTTGCAGGCGCCGGCGGCGCGGTGAAATGGATCGACAATTTCGGCATCCAGATCCTGATCTACGTGATGCTCGGCTTCGGCCTCAACATCGTGGTCGGATTAGCCGGATTGCTCGATCTCGGTTACGTGGCGTTCTACGCGGTCGGCGCCTATTCGTATGCGCTGTTGGCGCAGACCTTCGGGTTCTCGTTCTTCATGCTGCTTCCTGTCGCCGGGATCCTGGCGGCGTTTTGGGGGATGATGCTCGGGTTTCCCGTGCTGCGCCTGCGCGGCGACTATCTTGCCATCGTGACCCTTGCGTTCGGAGAAATCATTCGCCTCGTGCTCATCAACTGGGTGCCGGTGACCAACGGCTATGCGGGCATTGCCAGCATTCCGCGGCCCACCTTTTTCGGCATTCCGTTCAACGCCTCGGATGAAGGCTTTGCAGCCGTATTCGGCCTGCCGCTCTCGCCGATCTATCGGCTGGTCTTTCTCTACTACATCATTCTCGCCCTCGCCCTGCTCAATTCGTTCGTGACCGTGCGGCTGCGCCGGCTGCCGGTGGGGCGCGCCTGGGAGGCGCTGCGCGAGGACGAGATTGCGTGCCGCTCCCTCGGCATCAACACGACCAACACGAAACTGACCGCATTTGCGATCGGCGCCGGTTTCGGCGGATTCGCCGGAGCCTTCTTCGCGGCGCGGCAAGGCTTCATCTCGCCGGAGTCTTTTACCTTTATGGAATCGGCCACGATCCTCTCTATCGTGGTGCTGGGCGGCATGGGGAGCCAGATCGGGGTCGCGATTGCGGCCATCGCGATGATCGGCGGCACCGAGGCGCTGCGCGAGCTCGACGTGCTCAAGGAGGTTTTTGGCAACGATTTCGATCCGACCCAGTACCGCATGCTGCTGTTCGGATTCGCCATGGTGCTGATCATGGTCGTGCGTCCGCGCGGGCTGATCGCGGCCCGGGAGGCCTCGGTGCATCTTGCCGCGCGCAAGAAGATTTCCGGCGCTCTCGTGCGGGAGGGACGCGGATGACTGCCCTGCTGCGGGTCGAGCACCTCACCATGCGGTTCGGCGGCCTCGTCGCCGTTAACGATCTCAGCTTTACGACCAATCGCGGCGACATCACCGCGCTGATCGGACCGAACGGCGCCGGCAAGACGACGGTGTTCAACTGCATCACCGGCTTCTACAAGCCGAGCGAAGGCCGCATTGCGCTCGCCCATGGCGCGCCGGAGATATGGGAGGAACTGGCGGCGCTGACGCAACGCGATGCCCGCAGCGTCGCGCGCGGAGACGGCGCGCTGTTCCTGCTCGAACGCATGCCCGATTACCTGGTGGCGCACCGCGCCAAGGTCGCCCGCACGTTCCAGAACATCCGGCTGTTTTCCGGCATGTCGGTGCTGGAAAACCTGCTGGTCGCTCAGCATAACCCGCTGATGGCGGCGTCCGGCTACACGGCGCTCGGAATCTTCGGCATCGGCAACTATGGCCGGGCCGAACGCGCCGCCATCGCCGCCGCACGCCACTGGCTCGACCTCACTGGCCTCACCGATCGCGCCGACGACCCGGCGGGCGACCTGCCCTACGGGGCGCAGCGCCGCCTCGAAATCGCGCGCGCGATGTGCACCGAACCTGTGCTCCTCTGCCTCGACGAGCCGGCCGCCGGCCTCAATCCGCGTGAAACCGCAGAGCTCAACGAGCTCATCCTGCGTATCCGCAGCGACCACAACGTTTCAGTATTGCTGATCGAGCATGACATGAGCGTGGTGATGGAGATTTCGGACCACGTCGTCGTGCTCGACTACGGCGTCAAGATTGCAGACAACGTTCCGGCCGCCGTCCGCGATGATCCGAAGGTGATCGCCGCCTATCTGGGCGTCGAGGATAAGGAGGTGGGCCGCGTTGAGGCGGAGGTCGGGCTGTGACCGAAGGCGCGAGGAAGAACTCGCTTTCCCCGCGAAGGGCGTTCCCCCTCACCCGCTCGCGGGGCAGGGTTGGGGAGGGCGCCCCCCGACAGACTAAGATTCTGTGGCAGGCCCCCCTCCCTGGCCCTCCCACGCAAGCGGGGGAGGGGGAACGCGTTGCGGCAAGTGAAGACGGCGTCCGATGACCTCGCTCCTCTGCCTGCGCGGCGTCAAGACCTACTACGGCAATATCATTGCGCTTCGCGGCATCGACGTCGACGTTAGGGAGGGCGAGATCGTCACCCTCATCGGCGCCAACGGCGCCGGCAAATCGACGCTGATGATGACGATCTTTGGCAATCCGCGCGCGCGCGAGGGCTCGATCAGGTTCGCCGGCCGCGACATCACTGGCCTGCCGACCCATGAGATTGCCCGACTTCGCATCGCGCAGTCGCCCGAGGGCCGGCGCATCTTCCCGCGCATGACCGTCATGGAAAACCTCCAGATGGGCGCGGCAGTACGCGACGGCGGCACCGCCGCCGACCTTAAGCGTGTCCTCTCGTTGTTTCCGCGCCTCGCTGACCGGCTCAGCCAGCGCGGCGGCACGCTCTCGGGGGGCGAGCAGCAGATGCTGGCGATTGCCCGCGCCCTGATGGGCCGGCCGCGCCTGCTCTTGCTCGATGAACCCTCCCTTGGCCTCGCGCCGATCATTGCGCGGCAGATTTTCGATATCATCCGCATCCTCAACGAACGCGACGGCCTCTCGGTACTGCTGGTGGAGCAGAACGCCTACCATGCGCTGCGGCTCGCCCACCGCGGCTATGTGATCGTCAACGGCGCCATCACCATTTCGGGCACGGGGCACGAACTGCTGGCGCGGCCCGAGGTTCGCGCGGCCTATCTCGAAGGGGGGCGGAGGTAGATTCGACAGCATGCGGCGCCCCTTTGCAGTATCCTGCAATTAGACGGCGCGTATCGCATTTTTTGTGGCGTTCCGTGCAATTCGAGGACGTGTGTACTGCGCCGCCATCGCCGATGCCGCTGCGGTCAGGTCCTGCACCCAGATCAGGCGAACGACGGTCACCGCGTGAGCAAGGCGAAGCGCAGGCAGTGCGAAAGGCGGCCGTCCAGAGGGCGCTTTGCCCACCCTTGTATTAGCGCGAATCAGTATGGTGAGGCCCGTTCCGCAAGGAACGGTCCGGGCTCACCCGATGTGCAGCGACTGATCGAGCACTTGGGGTGCATGTAGGTATTGCGCTAAGGTTCTGGGAGCTGAACGCCCGAAGAGGAACGACATCGTTGCAGACTGCCATCGCCACCGTTTGCCTGAGCGGCACGCTCAATGAAAAGCTCGAAGCGATTGCCGCCGCCCGCTTCAAGGGGGTCGAGATCTTCGAGAACGACCTGTTGTCCTTCGATGGCGCCCCGGCGCAGGTCGGACGCAGGATCAAGGACCTCGGCCTTGCGGCGGTCACGTTCCAGCCCTTTCGCGACTTTGAGGGGATGCCGGAACCGCTGCGCGCGAAAGCCTTCGCCCGCGCCGAGCGCAAGTTCGACCTGATGGCCGAACTGGGCTGCGATCTCCTGATGATCTGCAGCAATGTGTCGCCCGACTCGCTTGGCGGCATCGACCGTGCGGCGGCCGACTTCCGCGAGCTTGGCGAGCGCGCGGCGAGACGGGGCCTTCGCGTTGCCTTCGAGGCCCTGGCCTGGGGAAGGCACATCAGCGACTATCGCGACGCCTGGGAGGTGGTGCGCCGCGCCGATCATCCCGCCGTTGGTCTGGTGCTCGACAGCTTCCATGTGCTCGCACGCGGCACCGATCTCAATGCGATACGCGCCATCCCGAAGGAGCGCATCTTCCTGGTCCAGGTCGCCGACGCGCCGAAGCTCAACATGGACTATCTGTCCTGGAGCCGCCATTACCGCTGCTTTCCCGGGCAAGGCGAGCTTGCCATCGGCGCCTTCATGGATGCTCTGCACGCCACCGGCTTTGACGGGCTCATTTCGCTGGAAATCTTCAACGACAGCTTCAGGGCGGGATCGGCGCATTATGTTGCCATCGACGGCCAGCGTTCGCTCCTCGTGATGCTTGACGAGCTGCGGCAGAGGACCGGAATGCCGGTCAAGGGACTGCCGCGGCTGCCGCCGCGTGCGCATTGCCGCGGCATCGACTTCATCGAGTTCGCCTTGGACGAAGCTGCCGCCGCGACGTTCGAGACGGCGCTTGGCGCGCTCGGCTTCGTCAAGGCCGGCGTCCACAAATCAAAGGCCGTGACACGCTGGCGGCAGGGCGACATCAATCTCGTCGTCAACTGCGACAACGAGGGTTTCGCTCACTCCTTCAACATCACCCACGGCTCGGCGGTCTGCGCGATGGCGCTGAAGGTTGACGATGCGGCCGCGACGCTCAGCCGCGCCGTGGAACTGCTCGACCTGCCGTTCCGGCAGGTCGTGCGGACCGGCGAGATCGATATTCCGGCCGTGCGCGGGCTCGGCGGCAGCCTCGTCTATTTCGTCGACGACAAGACCGACCTCGGCCGCCACTGGGAGATCGACTTTGACGCGCCGCCATCATCCGACGGCGGCTGTGAAGCCGGGGATGCAGGGCTCATCGCTTTCGACCATGTCTCGCAGTCGATGCAGCACGAGGAGATGCTCACCTGGCTCCTGTTCTACACGTCGCTCCTCGCCGTGCAGAAGACACCGGTTCAGGACGTGCTCGACCCGGGCGGGATCGTGCATAGCCAGGTCGTTGAAACCGCGGACGGCGCATTTCGACTCGTGCTCAATGCCTCGCAGAGCCGCCAGACCCTGTCGTCGCGCTTTCTGACCGAGCTGTTCGGCTCCGGCGTGCAGCATATCGCTTTTGCGACAAGCGATGTGTTTGCGACCGCCAAGCGCCTGCGCGCGAGGGGGGTCGAGCTGCTGGCGATTCCGGAAAACTACTATGACGATCTCGAGGTCCGCTTCGATTTTCCGCCGGGCGCGCTCGACCGGCTGCGCGCCGACAATATCCTCTATGACCGTCAAGGCGCAGGCGAATATTTCCAGCTCTACACCAAGACCTTCGACGGCGGATTTTTCTTTGAGATCGTGGAGCGGCGCGCCTATGCAGGCTTCGGCGCCGCCAACGCTGCGATCCGCCTCGCTGCGCAGGCTCGCCTCGTGCGTGATCCGGCCAGCTTAGGGCGCTAATGGCGATGTTGCAGGGTGGGCAAAGCGAAGCGCGCCCACGAACCGCGTGTGGCGGGCACGGCGCACCGAAGTCGGGCTTGCCCGGCTTTGGCGCTCAAAATGTGTTGAAATCGGCGACAGCCGATTTCAATTGAGCGCGCCTTATCCACCCGACACGGTTCGAGACACCGGAAACCCATCATGAGCCTCATCGCAACTGGGTGGAGATCGCTCCGTACGCAGGTATTGGAACACAGGGCCCAACTGAGCCTTTCCGTTCGGGTAACGGCCGCGGCGGTATCGAGCCTCATCCTTTCGCACTTGCTGCATCTTCCCGTGCCGTTGTGGGCTGTGCTGACGGCAGTGATCTTGACGCAGGCGAGCTTCGGCCGGTCGCTGAAGGCGACGATCGACTATTTGATCGGCACGGTTGGAGGCGCCATTTACACCGGCGCGCTTGCGGCGCTGCTACCCCACAGCAGTGAGATCGCCCTGGCTGGCGTCCTCATCCTGGCAGTCGCGCCATTGGCGCTGCTTGGGGCGGTCAACCCGCGCTTCAACGTCGCGACGTTCACAGGCGTGATGGTGCTTTTGCTTCCGGGGATTACCTATGGCCCGATCGAATCCGCGTTCTATCGCGTGGTCGAGGTGGCGGTCGGAGGCCTCACGGCATTGGCGGTATCGCTCTTCGTTCTGCCGGCGCGCGCCCATTCCCTCGCGATCGAGGCTGCGGCTCAGGCGCTGGATCTCGCCGCGCGGTCCATTCCTGAGCTGTTCGCAGGCTTCGCGAAAGCCTGCAATAGCTCGGCGATCGGAAGCATCCAGGACAGCATCGGCCAGGCTGTTACGCGGTTGCAGGCGATCGGCGCGGAGGCGAGGCATGAACGGATAAGCTTCCTTGAAGGGGAGCCCGAACTGGGGCCGCTGCTGCGCACGCTGCTGCGGCTGCGCCACGACCTCGTGATGATTGGACGGGCTGCCGCCGAGCCCCTGCCTGAAAAAATCCGGCAGCGGCTCGGACCGCCGCTGGCACGCGTCGCGGAAACTGCCGCCGCCTATCTCCGCCAAAGCGGAGAAGCGCTGGTTGCCCGGCACGCTCGGTCGCCGCTCCCTGAAGCCGAAGCAGCGCTCGACGGCTGCGCCGATGCCTTTGCGGCGATCAGGCGCGAGGGCCTCACGGTCGGGCTGCCCGTGGATACGGTGGAGCGCATCTTCGCATTGGGATTCGTGCTCGAACAGTTGCGGCGCAATTTCCGCGACCTCGAACGCTGCGTGAAGGAAGCGGCGCGCACGAAGTAAATCGACCGGCAGGGTGGGCGCTCTTCGACAAGCTCAGAGCGAAGCGCGCCCCCGCAGCCCCTCCCTAGCCTCCCCCGCTTGCGGGGAAGGGGAAGGGGAGGGGGCGGGCACGGCGCGCATCCTTCGACAATCTCAGAGGCGCGCCTTTACCCATGCTACTCCCTGCGTAGCCTCTTTCTCTTTCCCGCTTCGCCGGCTCAGTTCGCCGCCTTCTTTGCCGCCTCTTGCGCTGCCTTCTCGGCAGCGCGCGCTCCCGCGAGGATGCTGGCCATGGCGTAATTGCCCTCATGACATGCGTATTCGTAGATGGGATCATCACTCTTGCGCATCGGAATGACGGCTGTCCACGGCCTCGTCCACATCGTCGGATCTTCGACCGTGAATTCGTAGAGGAGCGTGTTGGCGTCGGTGCGCGTGAAGCGCTCGACAAGGTGCGTGTTCGCACTGGAGTTTGGCAGGCTGGTCTCGCGTTTGAAATTGATCGTGTCGACAACCAGCGTATCGCCCTCGAAGTGGCCGCGCGAGTCGCCCTTCCATTGACGGATCTGTCCGTGGGGACGCCCATCCAACGGGATGATGCGGGCGTCGTGGACCATTTCGTTGAGGATCACCACGTATTGCGGCGTCTGAAAGAGTTGAAAGTTATTATTGTAGGCGCCGGGATGCATCGGCGGTCCGGCGTTCAGCCCCATAAGGCAGCGCTCCTGCAGCGGCCGGTCTTCCCATGAATCGGCGTGGGGATGCCCGAGCTGCGTCGCGCGCTGTTCCGCGGCGCGCGCTTCCGCGCGCTTCTTGCCCTCAGGCGTCATCTCGGGAAGGCGGCCGTTGGGCGGATCCACGATCAACGAGGTGCGCTTTGTTCCCACCACCTTGTCGCCGCGGTCATACCAGAACTTGTTGTAAGGGACGACGCCGCCCGGGGGGTACATCAAGCCGCCAGCCTCGGGATCGATCAGATCGCGATTCTGGCGTTGATTTTCTTCCCTCTCGAAGGCCGCGGCTTCCTCGTCACTGGCGAAAAACGCCTTCGTTCCCAGCGCTGCGGGCCGCTCCATCGGCGTGATCGTGCGGTAGTCCCACACGCCCTGCAGGTCCGGCTGGCCATCTGCCGTTCGCGGCACGGTCCACGTCTCTCCCGCCGCCAGCGCCGGCGTCAGAAGCGCCGCCGCGACCACGGCTGACACGCCACCAATTGAAGTGAGAAGTCGATGGTTCATAGGAAACCTCCTTTTCACTTGCCTGGTTGCTTGCGAAGATGCCCGTACATGAGCTCTTCCACGAATTCCACGCACTTGAACTCCATCAGTTGGGCGTTCTTCTCCAGCCGGCGATAGAGCGGCATGCTCATTTTCCAGGGCCGCGAAAACACCTTCGGATCCTCGATGGTGGCCTCATAAGTCAGGGCGTCCGGGCTCAAGGGCGTGTAGCGTTCGACCACATGCAGGGCGTCGCTGTGGAAATTCCCGGCCCTGTCAAACCAAGTCTGATCGTTCAAACGCGTCACGTCGACGACCAGAGTATCACCTTCCCAGTGGCCGACCGAGTGCCCCATCCAGCTGTCGACCGGGTTTGGGGGCGCCTGATCCATGTAGATCGTGCGAGCAGCGCCCGCATACTCATAGGCGATCAGGATATATTTCGGAGTCTGAACGATTTGAAACGGAAACGGCATATAAGTCGCCCGCGGCACGCCCGGCAAATAGCACTTGATCTCCGGATCGGCGGTCAGACGGTGTTCGAAGTTCTCTTTCTTTTTCGCCGCCGCCGCGGGCAGGTAGGGGATCTCATTGCCTTCGACGACGCCGAGCCCGGCCGGAACTGCGCCGGCCGCACCAAGAGCCACCACCGGTCCCGATTGCGCCGCGTGCTCCTGGATGTCCCAGTTTGCCGTGTTGAGCGCCTGCCAGATGCCGTTCAAGTCCGCCTTCCCATCCGCCGTCCGTGGCGCCTTATAAACCTCGGCCCCGCTCGCGCTCGGCATCACGCCGAGCTGTAGCGTGATTATGACTGCGGCCGCCGCACTCGCAAATGTTATGTCTCTGAACCGGTCTCGCATCTGCGTCTCCTCTCCCTGCCCTGGATGTCCGGCGGGCGCCGCCGCTATCCGGTTGCTATCCCTACGGTTACTTAGGCTTCTCCGCGAGATAATCGCTTCAATCATTGCGTGGCGCCGCAGCGAGCTTCCCCTCCCTTTGCAAGCGTTGCAAGCGGGGGGATTACAAGCGGCGCAGTTATTCTTCGCCGGCGCTTCAGCTTGTCAGCCCGCTTCACCGAGTCAATCGGGTTTCTCCAGTGTGGGAGACGCCCTTCAGATCGCATTACCCTTCCGACATGCCCGCGCCTGTCGTGGCCCGCACAAGCCTGGCCCTCACGCTGAAGGGACAGTTCAGCCGGATGCCCGCTAATTGCGGGTCGAGGCTTGCTGATCCAGCGGATACCAGAATGTCTGATGGCAGCTCTCGCAGACGCCTTCCATCCGGGCGCCGATGTCATCCAGCAACGGGACGTCCTTGGCATCACTCGCCCGCAGCGCTTCCACACCGAGAGCCTGTAATGCCCTGGCGAACGCATCAAAGCTCTTTCGCTTCTTCTTGATAAGCGCGCTTATCTCCGGGGGCTCCAATTCCACCCCCGGCGCCTCCGATCTGGCGCCGGCCGGAGCTGCTTCGCGACCAGGCATCATCAGAAGATTAGCGCCTTCGACTATTCGCACGGCGGCGCGACGCACATCGAGCCACTGCTCCGGCGTTTTAGGAGACAGATCCTGAGCGCCTTGCTTATCGATAACCGTCCCTGCCGCGCCCCAAAGTGCGTCGGCGGACGGATCGATGATAGATTCCATGAGATCTTTGATGGTGGAGTAGACCGGGCGGTCGCCGGCGGCTCTGTCAGCGGAAGCGCCACATCGAGCGTTTCCATTGGCCCGCTTTGCGGCTTTGCCGGTCTGCCGTTCCTCCACGCAAGACTTTGCGGTCTTTTGCTGAGCGATGGCGAGCGAGGATACCGCGATGACCCCCAGGGCCGCCGCGCACAAGGCCGCCGCGATTTGGCTTCTCATCTTGCCATCTCCTTCCGTGAACCCGGGTCGATCATCGTAACGCCTGCGCGCTTGTTCGAAAACAGGCTGTATGCGTTCCGCAGCCGGACTGAGGGTTCAAGCGCGAGGTTGAGGCGCTGCCTCGGTGAGTTCCGCAACGATCTCCTCCTTCATGGCCGCCTCGATCGCAAGCATGATGCGATGCGAGGTCAGCCCGTCGAGGATGCGATGATCCATCATAAGCTGGACCAGCGCGTCGCCATTGGGATTGACGTTACCGTAAATCAGGCTGAACGAGACAGGGGTCGTCGATTGCATCACCTGTGCCCGGCGCACGGGAAATGAATGGACCGAGTACGTCCCGAAATACCGGGATCGCAGCCACCCGGACCACTGCAGCGCGAAACTCCACACAGGCCGCCTGACGATCCTCGGCAGGCGGGAAAACCGGATGAGGCGCCGATAGCCGCCGACGCTTTCGACCGGCCGCCGCTTCAGGCCGCGCAGAATGAGATCGATTTCGGCGAGGCTGAGCATTTCCGGGCGCTTGACCTGGTCGAAAAATACGGCAGGGCGGCCGTTCCACTCGCGCTCCACCACCAGTGTGGCGACCGCATGGGGATGCAGGTAGAGGCGCGGCCATGGAAACGGCAGGTAGGCGGTTCGCAATTCCGGCCATCTCCGGGAGGCTAAGGCGACTGCCTTCACCCATATTGCCCCCCACGCGATCGGCGGGCGCCTCATCTTGCGGGCGGCTGCGACCTGACCAACGTTAATGGTCCAGTTTCCGCCGACGACGTGGGCCTTCTTGCCAAAGTGAACGATGTCGCTCATCCACCGGCGGTGGAGCGGAAGGGGCGAGGAGCGGCGATCGGGGCTCACTGGGCGCGGCCAGACTCTGGGAAGGATTGGAGGAGAAGGCCAGAAGCGTGCGTCCGGCCCGGTCTCGGCATCCAGGCGATCGATGCGTCCCGCATCTTCCTCCGGTTCAGTCTCAGCACCACGCGTTAAATTTGCGCCAATGACGGGCCCAATGCCAGCCATTTGCCGACGGGCCGGGTTGGCCGGGCCGGGTTGGCGTCCGAGATTCCCTCAGAACAGGGAAAATAACAGGGAATTTCAGACTTTTTGGCGCTGACCTCGGTTCAACCTCGGTTCACAATGCGATTCCAATACGTTGGACACGGGTTCCCCGCTGGCCCGGAACAGGTATTTTTCTCGCCCGAACAGGCAGTTCAGAGTGCGCGGAATTCAATAAATCTAGTTGTTGATATCATTTGTCTTTCCCGCACAAGCATCGTTCGGCCCGTGAGATTGGCGTGCGCCTGAGATAAAATACAACCTACAATACCAATACCATCATTCCAATTTTTGTAAAGTCCAATGGTGCTGGGCGGTGCTGGGCGCCCGGCATGGAATCCAGGTTAACAAGGCGTTTCGGGCGAACAGAATGTATATCCCCCTGATTGCAGCGGGTCGCAACAGGACGCGGATGCCGAGTAACTTTGGTTCGGCAATCCTCGTTCGAAGGCATGGTATCGCCGCAATCGCAACGACCGCTCATGTTTGGCAACGCGGCGTCAACCTGAGTTCTGTGCCGTGTGCGGGGCGAGGGCACGGCTGCCGTGCGTTCGCGCCTTCATCGCTTCGCTTGGTCTCGACAGATTGGCTCAAGCGCGCGGCTACTGGCGAAATTGGCGGTTTGACACCCGGCTCCGCATCCCCTAAAACCACCGCGCTATGCGGGCCTCGTGGGCCCGCGCTGCGTTTCGCGACCCGCGGTTTTAAGCCTTCGCTTGAGGCGTAAACCTGTCGGCTAACCGTCCCTGCTCCCGCTTGCGTGGAAAGGCAGGGGAGGGGCGCAGAGGAGGGCGCGATCCTCAAAATCAAACATAACCAATCGGCTGCGCCGTCGAGCGCAAGCCCGCAATGAGGACGCGAATGACAAAGCGAGTTGAGGCGAAGCATAAGATTGATCGCCGCATGGGCCAGAACATCTGGGGCCGCCCCAAGAGCCCCGTCAATCGCCGCGAATACGGGCCCGGCCAGCACGGCCAGCGCCGCAAGGGCAAGCTTTCCGATTTCGGCGTGCAGCTGCGCGCCAAGCAGAAGCTCAAGGGCTACTACGCCAACATTTCCGAGAAGCAGTTTCGCAGCATCTATGGCGAGGCGATCCGCATGCGGGGCGATTCCGGCGCCAACCTGATCGGTCTTCTCGAACGTCGGCTCGACGCTGTGATCTACCGCGCCAAGTTCGTGCCGACCGTGTTCGCGGCGCGCCAGTTCATCAACCACGGCCACGTCAAGGTGAACGGCCGCCGGGTGAACATCCCGAGCTTTCAATTGAAGGTCGGCGATGTGGTGGAGGTCAAGGACAAGTCGAAGCAGCTCGCGCTGGTGCTAGAGGCCACCGGCCTCGCCGAGCGCGACGTTCCCGACTACATCGAGGTCGACCACAGCAAGATGACCGCGAAGCTCGCGCGGGTTCCGACGCTGACCGAGGTGCCATATCCCGTGCAGATGGAGCCGCATCTGGTGGTGGAGTATTATTCGCGGTAACGGCGATTTTTCACACCGGCCTCTGATAGAGGGGCTGGGGTCGCGGCTGATACGGCGGGCCACGTCGTCCTCACCTTCAGTCTGCTTCACGCGCTTCATATCCATACGAAGTCGAATTGAAGTCTTTGAGTGCGGGACTGTCACTGGCCCATTGCCGCCGAGCCGTTACACTCAGCATGTCCGGCGCGTTGTACACGAATCGCTCATCATAACGGGTATAGAGGGTGCGAAAGAAAGAGCTGAAATGCGCGGTGCCGCCGGTATCGGGAAACTTGTCGTAGACTATGCCCAGCGTCGGATCCGCCATATCAACCATTACCAACGCGGCCGCTTCGTATGCGCTCGGGTCATCCCGCAACCATTTTCGTCCGCTCAAATTGGCGAGGGCCAAATGATATCGCCGGATTGCGGTGACGACGGCTCCACTCGAATCAATGGCAATGTCATTGCCAGTTGCAAGCGGACCCGTATTGGCTTTGATCAATGAAATAAAGCCATACACCAGCGCCGGATAAGCAGTGTGAATATTCGTGCAGTCGCCGATCGCTTCCTCCATCCGATTTGTAAGGTTGCGATACGCTCCCACGGTGCCCTTGCACGAGATCGCTAGCACTGGACCGATACCACGCATCGAGATGACCACATCGATATTTTTCGATTTCATGCCGCCGAAGACGGTTGCTTCCGTGCCTGTCGCCAAATCGGGACGAGACAGGAGCCGATAGTGGTTGCCGGCTTTGGTCGCCTCGAAGGGCGGTCTCGGTGTGATGTCGTTGGGAAGGAATCCCCCTTCAACCACCAGACGGCAAGCGACGTACCAATGCAAGGGTTTGATATGACCTTGCGATTGGATAATCGTTCCAGAGGCGCGCGCAAATTCCGCGAATGCCTGACTTTCCGTGAGCCACTCACATACGCGCGTGGCGTTAGGAGGCATAGTGCCTCCAACGCTTCATTTCGAAGGCACCTTCGGCCAGCAGCCGTTCATCCGCTTTCGAGAAAACGCGGCCGGTGAGCAGTACCCTTTCGGCTTCTTTCACTTCAAGTTTCAACATGCCTCCGCCGAGAGGATGGCCCTCAATCTCACAACTCAATTGAGTTAGAGGAGCATGCCAGCCATGCCTAATGGCTACCGCGGATTGCTTGTTCTTCGCCTGCACCACGTGGAGCGTGTTCGGTGCGGTGCACGCCGCGTTGTTTCGAATGAGCGAGGCACGATCTCCGGACATATAGGACAAGAAAAAGTCTGGGATCTGCACGTCGGGCACCGAATACCAAGGCTCTCTCGTTCTACATTTGTAACCCTGGCGAACGACGTGCCCCTTCTCGCTTTCAAGATAACGCTTCACTTCGTGACTGAGAGAGGCATCCTTTCGGATCCGAAGCAGTAAGTATTGCTGATCTTCCTTTTCCCACAGCTGAACGCTTTTCTTGGTGACCTCTCCACCCGTTACAGCTTTCACGTTCCGCACCGTCGGCACGAGAAACTGTCGCTGGATTCCGAGTTCAAGCGCCTGCGACGGACGCAGATGGAAAAAATCGTTATCACCGCTCACGTAACCGATTCCGACCTTCGCAAGTTGCGATAATAGGACTGTTTTCCTGTCTGCGGCAATGTCGGAATAGAATCCTCGAATGGTGCGGTTGAGCAGGAATGGCCGCAATCTTCCGCCAAACGCCAACTTCCAATCTCGTATCGAAATCCATTCACCGTCGGTTGGAGGAATTGAGGTGAATTCGAATTGCTGAAGCTTGGTGAACGCGATCCCACGAGAGATCCCGCCGAATCCCTCACAGTAGAGCAGCCAGCAATCCTCAGAGAGATCGGGAAACAACTTTTCCCGAATCGAAATGACCTGGACCCACGTGAAATGCCCGACCAGATAGTCCAGAAGGGGCCGCGCGTAAGGTGCATGGCCGATTTCAGCCGGGACAACGAACGCGATCCGTCCTCCTCTATGAAGCAGAGCAGATGCCGCAACTATGAATGGCGCCCAACTGGAGGTGAGACCCGAAAAATTTGCCCCTTGCGTTTTGCACCAAGCTAACGCTTTGCGTCTCTGCTCGCCAGAGAATAGTTGATATCTAATGAATGGCGGGTTGCCCACCGCCGCGTCAAACCGCTCATGTGTCTCGGCCGCCCAAGAGAAAAAATCTGCTTCGTGAACGATTGCGCCGGGGGCTTTTTGCCTCGCCACCGCGGCTGCGGGCGAGAATCGTTCCACGCCGACGCTGTTCGGATGAACAGCGATGAAAACCCCGTCACCACAAGCGGGATCAATTAGGCGATCCGATTGACTAGGCGCCGCCCACGCCACCAAGGCGCGCGCAACCGCTTCAGGCGTGTAGTAGGCACCGCGCTTTTTCGACAAAATCCCGCTTGTGTCATGCACCGAAACGCACCCCCGCTTCGTCCCGCACGATGCGTGCCGCCTACGCCCTTTCCCTGACGGCCAAGCCCTTCTCCTTCAGCAGGTCCTGCAGCTCACCGGCCTGGAACATTTCACGCACGATGTCGCAGCCGCCGACAAATTCGCCCTTGACGTAGAGCTGCGGAATGG
>JAJPKK010000092.1 GCA_021323775.1 Hyphomicrobiales bacterium | reverse complement strand
TTGAGTAAGCTGCTGCGATCGGCGGAAGCGATCTTCTGCTCGATGACGCGTCCGTCGCGATCCAGCAGGATCGGAATTTCCACGCCCGCCCGGCCGAGCGACCAAATACGCCGGAACATCCCGGCAAGATCGTTAACCTGCTCGCCCCCAATGGCCCTGACCACGTCGCCGGTATGCAGGCCCGCGCGTTGCGCGGGACCGCGGTCTGCAACGCCGATCACCACGATCCGGTCCTCGATCTCGGCTGCGTAGAGACCAAGCCAAGGGCGGGGCGGCCGGTTGGGCCGGCCATACCGCAACAGGTCGTCCAGGATCGGCTTGAGGAGATCGATCGGCACGATCATGTTGAGATGACCGCCGGAAGGTTGCCGCCGCCGTTCAAGCCCGCTCTCTCGCCCCTGCTCCAGCTTGAGCGAGCCGATGCCGAGCAACTCCCCCGATGCTCCTATCATTGCGGTGCCGCCCCAATTCGGGTGTGCCGGCGCAGTAAAGATTGCTTCGTCCAGCACGTACTCCCAATAGCCGGCAAACTCCTGCTTGGCGACGATGCGCGCCGCGACCGAATGTTGGCGTCCTCCCGCGCCCGCCACGACCACGCGATCGCCGATCCTCGATTTGTCGGAACTGCCGATCGGCAGCGCGGGGGCGTCAAGGCGCGCAAGCGCCTGCACCAGGCCGAAGCCCGTCTCCTGGTCATACGCAAGAGCATGACCGGGCACCGGAGGGCCGGCGTGCGGGCTGAGCCAGATCGTTTCCGCTTCCGTAATGAGATATCCGATCGTGAGTACGAGTCCGCTTTCACGGATCACGACCCCGTTCCCGGCGCGCTCGGTTCCGAGGACCTGCGCCGTAAAGGCATCCTCCGGGATCGTCGCGCGCAGCCCAACCACAGCCCCCATGGCGACATTAAGGTCGAAGGCATAATCTGCGGGTTGCGGCTGCTCGTTCGGCGGCACCTTCCAATCGCTCACGGATGGCATTCTCAAAAATCCCCTTTCTGTCGCGATGGCCATCTCTCGTGCGATGAGAGCAGGTGCAGGCGATCGTTTCAAGCAGGCTGTCTCATGGCGAATCGATTCTTTCGAGAGACGTCTACGGCTCGTCCTTCTCCGCGCCCTCACGATCTGCCGACTTACTGAAAGGCGCGAGCCAGCGGTGGCACATGCGCTCAAACGGTCCGCCGAATATCAGCAGCCCGAAGACAAGCAGCACACCGGTCGCCACGATCGGCCATGCCGCGAGGCCGCAGACCAGCCCGAGACAAGCGGTCGTCCATGCGCAGGCGGCGCTGGTCAATCCGTGCACCCGGTTTTCGATATTTCGGCGTACGATCACGCCGGCGCCAAGAAAGCCAATGCCGGTCAGCACGCCTTGAATGACGCGGCTGGCATTGGCGCCTTCGTCGCCAGTCGGCGCGACCGCAAGAGTGGCGATGGCGCTGGCAAGCCCCACCAGGCCGAGGGTGCGTACACCTATCGGCTTGCCGTGCAGATCGCGATTGAGCCCGATGGCGGCGCCGATCAGCGTGGCGCCGACAAGGCGCAGTATAATATCGGCAGTATCAGTCATCACCAGGAGCGAGGCCTCAGCGATCGGTCATTCGTAGCACGTTCCAACTCCAAAATCTCTGTTCCAGAGCTCTGACCACTGAGGACTGATTCCCGTCACGCTCATATCTCGACGGCATCGACGTTGTAGGTAAAAATCCACTCGTAGCGTCGGATGATGGCGTCTCTGCTCCATTCGCGCTCCACGTATGCGGCGGCTTCCTGCTCGGTGGCGAGCGCCGGATTGTGGAAACGTTTGGCGTTGTCGTTGGCGCCGTCCACCTTGCGGGCTGTAACGGCGATGCGAGCATCCTGATAGCGCGCCAGTGCGGCGGCGACGTCGTGATATTTATCGAAGCAGCGGCCGAGAATCACGGCGTCCTCGATCGCCATGACGGCGCCCTGAGCGAGCATCGGCAGGGTCGGATGGCAGGCGTCGCCAAGCAACGTGACCCGGCCGACTGTCCATTGCGGCAGCGGATCGCGCCCCATCAGGGCCCATTTAAATAGGCTCGGCGACGCCGCAATCAACGCCTGCACGTCCTTGTGCCATCCTGCGTGGTCATTGGCGCACTCCTGTGCAGTGCCCTGCACGGTCCACGACTCGACCTGCCAGTCGGCGCGTTCCTGGATGCCGACGAAATTCATCAGCCTGCCGGCGCGCAGCGGATAATGGACCACATGGCCGCCGACCCCGATCCAGTTGGTCGCCTTGTCGCGGCTGATATGCGGCGGCACGCGCTCGATCGGAATCACGCCGCGCCAGGCGATCATGCCGAAAAACCGCGGGTTGTCGCCGCCGAACAGCTCCCGGCGGATCACCGAGTGGATCCCGTCCGCGCCGATCAGGGCGTCGCCCGTGGCGGCGCCGCCATCTTCGAACCGCAGCGTCACCCCGCCGCCGCTCTGCATGACCCCGACCGCGCGCCGGCCGAGATGGATTGCGTCCGGCCTCCTCGCAAGGATTGCGTCGACCAGCACCTGCAGAAGATCGGGGCGAAACACCGTGATGTACGGAAATCCATAGCGCTCGATTGCCTCGGCGCCGAGATCAAACAATTTCCAGGTCTGGCCGGTGTTCCACAGGCGGACCTCCTTGCCGGCGGTATCGCAGGAGAGGCGCCGCAGCTTGTCCAGCACGCCGAGCGCGTGCAGGGCGCGCGTGCCGTTCGGGCTGATCTGGACGCCGGCGCCGAATTCCTTGAGCTCGGCCGCCTGTTCATAGACGTCGACTTTGTGGCCGCGGTTGATCAGAGCGAGCGCCGCCGCCATGCCGCCGATGCCGCCGCCGGCAATCAGGATATGGTGAGTCATGACGGATTGCCCCCGCGGGCCGATGCGGGGCTCGCGACGTCAGGCTTGGGTGGCGTTTGGCGATTTCGAAGCATATGTCTCCGCTGGCGGCAGCGCGGGTTGAGCGAATGGCGAAACCTGTTTCCCCTTCCCTGCCGCCCCCGCATGCGGGGACGGCAGGGAAGGGGCGAGCCCGACGACGGTCCGCTTGCGCTCAACCTGTCCTGCACAACTTGAAGAGCGTCCGACGTTCCATCAAAATCCTCGGAAGGGCGGTTGTCTCGTTTGGCGCTCGCCCGGGCGGCCGCTCTCTCGTGACCGCCGCATGTGACGAAGCAGAAGCGGGATGCGCCGGAATGTGCTCTCTCACCATCATCTGCGCCGTGCTGCTTTCCGTGTTGTCCATTTTGCCCTCCCTCGCGACGGAAATCGCTCCTCAGGATCGCCGCTCCGGTTATGCCGACATGAGTCGCGAAAGCAAGGCCATGCAGGACGACGATACGGCCAATCCCGGAATGCTGGCGGTGCTCGACGGCGAGGCGCTGTGGAACCGCAAGGCCGGCGCCGCCAACCGATCCTGTGCGGACTGCCACGGCGATGCGACGGCGAGCATGAAGGGAGTCGCTGCCCGCTATCCGGCGTTCGACGCCCCAAGCGGCAAGCCGGTCGACCTCGAAGAGCGCATCAATCTCGAACGGACCGGGCGCCAGAAAGCGCCGCCGCTGCGCTACGAAAGCGATGAGCTGCTGGCGCTGTCGGCTTATGTGGCGCGCCAATCCCGAGGAGAGCCGATAGCGCCCCCAGAGGATGAACGGCTTGCGCCCTTTACGGCCGACGGGCGCGCCTTCTTCAACAAACGGCAAGGACAGCTCAACCTCTCCTGCGCGCTCTGCCATGACGACAATTGGGGCAAGCGGCTCGCCGGCAACATCGTGCCGCAGGGGCATCCGACCGGCTATCCGCTCTATCGGCTGGAGTGGCAAAGCCTCGGTTCGTTGCAGCGGCGCCTGCGCAACTGCATCTCAGGCATGCGCGCGGAAGTTCCCGAGTACGGCGCGCCCGAATACGTCGACCTCGAACTTTTCCTGATGCAACGCGCCCGCGGCATGCCGATGGAATCGCCGGCCGTGCGGCCGTGACGCGGCGGCCCGTTTTAGACAATCGCCGCCAATGCATGCGATCGGGGAACTGGCTGCGTCATTGCCGAAGGCAAATCCCGACGGAGCGTGAGCCTCAGCCGCATAAACGTTAAGTCCTCACTCCCGCAGTTCCGTCAAATCCAACGCTCCATCGTAAAGCGTCTTCGCCCGCGTCAGCGCCGGCGCGATGCGCGCCTCCGGCCAGCCGCCGTGGCGTGCATTGAGAATGAACTTCGCTTCGATGTCGTCCCGCGTCAGCGGCTCGTGGGCGCCGCCGCGCAGATGGGGCTGCCGCTCCTCGATGACGCTGCCGTCGCGCATGACAGCGCGGATATGGCCCGTGAACTCTGCCGGATAAGGATTGTCGGGATCAACGACGTAGCGGACCTTGGCGGCGACGGCGAGCACGGCGGGATCTTTCACGGCCATGTCGGTGAAATCCCCGAGCCCCACATTGCCGCGCACGAAGGCAGCCGCGATGCAGTAGGGGGTGGAGAATTTACCGCCGTATCCGTTGGAGGGACGCTGCTTATCGGCGAGCGGCTCCCACAGGCGGTGCACGGTCCCTTCGCCCACTTCGCATATCAGCTCCCTGATGGCGTCTGAATCGATGCGTCGCGCCGAAAGCCTGCGGGCGCAATCGATATAGGGATGCGTCATCGTTCCGCACGGATAGGGTTTGAAAGCAAGCGCCTTGCTCAGCCAACGCTCGCCGAAATCGGCGATGAGCGCATCGTAATTGCCCTTGGCGGTGTGGGCGAAACCGTGAAAAAGACCGTGCGTACCTTCGAACACCGTGCGCGGGCCGACGAAGCCATGTTTCGCCAGCAGGGCGGCGCGCAGTCCCGATTGCGCGGCCCAACCGGCATGCATGCGCTTGGTCCAGGCGCCCTCCGCCAGATACTCGATGATGCCGGACGCCATGCTGCCGGCGATGCCGAGCGCGTTGACGATGCCGCGGCGGTCGAGGCCCAGGGCCGCCGCCACGCCGGCCGCTGCCGCCACTGCGCCGAACACCGCGGTTGGATGAAAGCCGGCCTTGTGAACGAGCTTCGGCGTGACGAGGCCGAGCCGGCACATGGTCTCGATGCCGACCGCAATGCCCGCCAGCGCCGCAGCGCCGTCCGGGCGGTGACGCTCGCACGCGGCCAGCACCGCGGGCACAATGACGGCGCCTGCATGGACCGGGCCCCCCTCGAACGTATCGTCGAAGTCCTCGCCATGGGCCGCGGTCCCGTTGACCAGGGCGGCGCCGGCGGCGCTCAACGCGCGGGCATGGCCGATCGCAGTGCACGAGCCGTCATCGTCGCAGGCTGCAAGCATGCTTTTTACATAATCGAGGCGCCGCGCCGTGAGGCAAAGCCCCACCACGTCGACTGCCAGATCTTCGCACTTGGCCCGCATCGGGGCCGGAAGGCGCGCCGGGTCGACGGCGGCGATGCGTTCGGCGAGGCGCTCCGCAATCGCGACTGAAGGGAGGGATTGGTTCATCTTCGCCGCTTCAATTGTTGCGCAGGCGCGAGGCGCCGAAACCCGGAATGCGATTGATGAGCGCGATCACCGCGAATGTAAAAACGAGCATGATGATGCCCAGGACGGCGATGGCGCCGAGGTCGCCGCTCTCGTTGAGATCGAAGATCAGGACCGAGATCACCTTGGTGTCGGACGTGAACAGCATGACGGCGGCTGACAGCTCGCGAATGACGCCGATGAATATGAAGCACCAGGTTGCGATCACGCTGGTGCGCAACAGCGGCGCCGTGATGCGGCCGAGCGTGCCGAGGCGCGTTGCGCCAAGAATGCGGCTCGCCTCTTCAAGGTCCGGGTTAACCACCCGGAAAGCCGATTGGAGCTGCTGATAGGCGGCAGGCAGCGCAATGGTCACGAAGGCAATGAGCAGGATCCACAGGGTGCCATAGAGCACGAAGGGCGGACGCGTGTAGGCGAGAAACAGGCCCACGCCGAGCACGATGCCGGGCACCGCTGCCGGAGCGGTGGCGAGAAAGCCCAGGACCCTGTGCCAGGCGATGACCTTGCGAGAGGTGATGTAAGCGATCGCCACCGCCAGCACGGTGCCGATGGTGGCGGCGCTGGTGCAGAGGATCAGCGTGTTCCGGGCCGCGACGCCGGTTGACGACAGTTCGAAGAACACGAAAGCGAAATTGCGGAGGGTAAGGTTTTCAAACGAGACGAACTCCGACGGTATGCGCGAAAACGCCGCGTTGAGGAGCGCCCCATAGGGCAGGAACACCGGGTTGGCGAGCGCCAGCAAGACCGCGGCAAGCGCCGCCCATTTCCACCGGCCGAGCGCTATTCGACGCGGCTCGCCCCCCCGGCCGCCCACGACCGAGTAGCCGCGGCGGCCCAGGATCATGGCTTCCGCCCGCAACAGCGCGACGGTGAGGCCCAGGAGCGGCAGCGAAGCCGCCGCCGCAAGCTCCAGCTTCGGCGGGTATTGGAACAGGCTCCAGATCTTGGTCGTCATGGTATGAAAGCCCGCCGGCAGCGCGAGAATCGCAGGCGAGCCGAACAGCGTCATCGCCTGGAGAAATGCAATCAGCGCACCGGCCAGGAGCGCCGGCATTGCCAGCGGAACGGTGATCCGGCGCGCCGTGGTCCAAGCGCTGCCGCCAAGGATCGCGGAAGCATCCTCAAGATCGCCGGGCATCCGGTCGAGCGCGTTGGCGATGAGCACGAAGACATAAGGAAATGTGTAACAGGAGATGACGAAGATCAGACCGGGCAGCGTGTAGATGTTGAACAGATACTCGTCCGGCTCGGCGCCCGTGAGGGCGCGAAAGAGCTTGTTGAGGAGGCCGCTGTTTGGCGCCGCAAGCAATTCCCAGGCGATGGCGCCGAGGAATGGCGGGGTAACGAACGACGCTGTCACCAGCGCCCGCACGGTGCGGCGCAGCGGCATATCGCTGCGCGCCACCAGCCACCCTATGGGCGCCGCCACGGCGCAGCAGATCGCCGCCGAGCTCGATGCCAGGATGAGAGTGGTGGCCAACGGATCGAGGAAAGCCGGATCGGTGGCGAGCTCGACGAAATTCGCGGCGGTGAAGCCGCCGGCGCGGTCATGAATGCTGTAATAGACGAGCCAGGACAGCGGCAACAGAATCAGCAGGCACAACGCCGCCGAGAATGCGAGCAACAGAGGTCGCGATAAGTCGAACCGAAACGTTGGGCGCGCCGCCGATGTGGGAACTGCGAGCGTCAAGATCAAACCCGGAAAATCCTGGTGTAGTGCGCCTTGATTTCTTCGCTGAGCCGCTCCACCGCGGCCGGGTCCTCCTTCATCAGCTTGATTTCGCCCAGCGGCCGCCGGCCCGGCTTCTCCTTGACAAGCGCGTGAACCGAACGCATGGCGCCCCTGTTGACGATGAGTTCCTGGCATTCGGGGCTGAAGCAGAAGCACTGAAACAGCCGCGCGGCATTAGGATTGGGCGCGGCCTTGAAGATGCCGTTTGGCGAGACGACTAAGGGCGTGCCTTCGGCCGGATAGACGGGCTCGACCGGGGCGCCGGACTCCTTGACCTGAAACAGCACATATTCGTTGCCATCCGCCATCACGGCGCGTTCGCCCAGCCCAAGTTTCTTGGGGGGATCAGCCGCCGACTGCACCTGCATGACCCGCTGCTTCGCAAGTTTTTCGAAATAGTCCCAGCCGATATCGCGCGCGATCTCGTAGGTCGCGGTCATGATCGTGCCGCTGAAGGCTGGATGGCCCTTGACGATCTTCCCGGTCCATTTCGGAGCAAGCAGATCCGCGAAACTCTTCGGCGCATCCTCTGACTTCACGAGCCGCGTATTATACCCGATCACGCTGAGGCTCGCGCGGAACGCCGCGAACATGCCGTCCGGATCCTTGTGTTCGGCCGCGTAATGTCTGGCCACGTCTTCCGGTACGAAGGGCGCCAGC
Source organism: Hyphomicrobiales bacterium (assembly GCA_021323775.1). Taxonomy (GTDB): domain Bacteria; phylum Pseudomonadota; class Alphaproteobacteria; order Rhizobiales; family Xanthobacteraceae; genus JAJPKK01. The sequence goes on along the minus strand of JAJPKK010000092.1, from coordinate 2,746 downwards.
AAGCCGTCGCGCTTCCACACGATGAAATGGGCCGCGTCGGACGACGTGACCACGTCGACCGCGTGAATGCCGCTCGCATATTCCTGGCTGATGCGCTGGAAAACCCTCTCGGCGCCGGTGCGCTCGACCCGCACCGTAATGCCGGGGTACTTCGCCTCGAACGCTTTGGCGATCAGTTCGGCGACCGGCAGGTCGATCGGCGTATAGTACGCAACCTTGCCCTCCTTGCGCGCCGCCTGGATCAGCGCCGGCGTAACCGCGGCCGGCTCAGGCGCCGCAGCCCGGATCGGAGACGTGAAGGCGCTGATCGCAGCAACCCCGGAAGCCTTGAGGAGCGTGCGCCTTGAGATATTTCCGTCCGGCATTGCGATTTTTCCCTCCCTGGCAGGCTGGCCGCGTTGGAACCCGCGCCTTGTTTTCGCGTCGCCGAGCGGGCACTCTTCGGCGAGTCTCAGAGCGAAGCGCGCCCACCCCACCCTGCGAATGACTTCATTCGACCGCAATCCGCCCTGGTCCTACGGCGTCAGAAGCCGTTCCGGGCCGCGAAGCGGCGAGCCCGGAACCCATAACCGCGGCCCTCAGGCATGGATTCCGGGCTCGCGTGCTGCACACGCGCCCCGGAATGACGTTCTGGAAATCTTATGACGCAGCAGCACTAGCATTCAAGCACCCGGCATCGTTCCGCCGGCAATCTTAGCCACACCTTGGCGCCTGGTGCGATGTTTTCTTCCGGCGATGTCACGATCCGAAGCTGGGCGCCGTCGGCGATTTCGACCATGTAATCGCGGCTGTGGCCGAGAAATACGTTGCGCGCCACGATCGCCGGGAGGACATTATGCCGGTCGCCCGCCGGTTCTGCACGTTCGATGCAGATTTCATGCTGGCGGATCGAAATGGCGGCGTCACATCCGGCCAGGAGCGCGGCGCCTGTGCACGACACGGCAACGCCGGCCACCATGATGTGAGCGCTATCCAGCGCTTTGCCCCTGACGATGTTGCTGGAGCCGATGAAGCGGGCGACGAATTCGGAGCGCGGTCGCGCGTAGATCTCTTCAGGCGGGCCAAACTGCTCGATCTTGCCGGCATTCATAACGGCGATGAGATCGGCCGTCGTCATCGCCTCGGACTGATCATGCGTCACATAAACGGTGGTGTAGCGATATTCGTCATGCAGCCGCCTCACCTCAAATCGCATCTCCTCGCGCAGATTGGCGTCGAGGTTGGATAGCGGCTCATCGAGCAGCAGGGTTTCGGGCTCGACGATGAGCGCGCGCGCAAGCGCGACGCGCTGCTGCTGGCCGCCCGACAATTCCCCCGGATAGCGCGCGGCAAGATCGGCGAGCCTGGTGGTGGCGAGAATTCCGGAAACTTTCTTGGCAATCTCCTCGCGCGGCAGCCGGCGCAGGGTGAGCCCATAGGCGACGTTCTCCGCGATGGTCATATGCGGCCACAGGGCGTAGCTTTGAAAGATCATCGACATCTTGCGCGCTTCGGGCGGCACCGTACGAGCAGGCGATGAGACGACGCGATCGCCGACCACGATTTCGCCTGCCGTCGGTTCAACGAAACCCGCGATCAGGCGCAACGTGGTGGTCTTGCCGCAGCCGGATGGTCCGAGCAGGCAGACCAGCGAACCATGCTCGATGCGCAGCGACACGTCGTCGACTGCCGCCAACTTGTCGTATCGCTTGGTCAGATTCCGCAGCTCGACCGACGCCACGCGGAGCCTCCTTGCTGCATCCGCCATCCCCGCCTTCCGTAGCCCGGATTGACCGAAGCGAAATCCGGGAGCGGCCTCGCCGGCGGCCCCGCCGTCCCCGGGTTTCGCTGACGCTCGACCCCGGCTGCCAGGGCAGCGGAGGACGCTCGCACCTCCTCAGAATGCGTCACCTGCCAGTGAACACGGGCGGGCGCTTCTCCATGAATGCGCGGCGGCCTTCGACATAGTCGTCGCTCTCGAAGCATTTCTTGACCATTGCGGCGCATTTGGCGAGGTCTCGCTTGGATTCGTCCTTCAAAGCTTCGCCGATGATGAACTTGGTGGTGGCGATGGTCATCGGGGCGTTTGCGCCGATCGCGTCGGCATATTTCTTTACGTAAGCTTCAAGTTCGGCGGCTTTCACGACACGGTTGACGAGCCCCATGGCGCGCGCCTCCTCGGCGTCGAACTGGCGCGCCGTATAGAAGATCTCTTTGGCGAAGGAGGGGCCGACCACGTCAACGAGCTTCTTCAGCCCGTGATACGGGTAGCCGAGGCCGAGCCTCGCTGCCGGAACCGCAAAGCGCGAATCATCCGAGCAGATGCGCAGATCACAGCTCAGCGCCAGACCGACGCCGCCGCCGATGCAAAAGCCGCGGATCATCGCGATGGTCGGCTTCGGATAGTCATAGATCGCCGTATTGGCGCGTTCCACGGTCTGATTGTAGCGCGCGATCGCCTCCTCATTGGCGCGCTCATTCTCGAATCTCGATATATCGGCGCCCGATACGAACGCCTTGTCGCCGGCCCCTGTCAGCACCACGACGCGGATGTCATCGTCCTTGCCGAAGTCATCGAGAATTCGCGCCGTTGCCTCCCACATTTCCAGCGATACGGCGTTGCGCCGTTCCGGGTTGTTAAAGATCACGTAGCCGACATGCCCCTCCTTGCGGGACAGCATCTTGTCGGTCTGGACCATCGTGTTCATCGGGTTTGTCCTCGAGTCTCGGGTTCGCCGGGAAGTTATCAGAGCACGCTCCGGTTGAT
>JAJPKK010000274.1 GCA_021323775.1 Hyphomicrobiales bacterium | reverse complement strand
GCCCTCCCGAATCGGTTGGGTCGCAGAGAATCAGTCCAGCATGCGGCTGACCAGAACCTTTCGTACCGTCAATGAGAAAAATGCGTTAACCTGACCTCGCTGCCCTGATCGCAACCCGCGGCCTCATTGAAGTTTGTACGTACAAGTCGTACATGGTGTAATCAGTTTTTCGCGGCATCATCGCCGCGGCCTCATTGAAGCATTCAATGAAACTGACTTACGACCGGGACAAGAATATCGCTTACCTTCGTCTGCGGCCGCGAGGCGCGGAGGTAGATACGATCCGCATCAGCGATGAAATGAACATAGATATCGCACCGGATGGATCGGTCTACGGTATCGAGTTGCTTAACGCCAATGAGCAGTTGCGTTCCGCCGACGGCGGCAAGCTCGTGCTGGTCGATGAAGCTGGAAAGCGCGAGGTAGAGCTGCCGCTCGGACCGGCGTGATCTGCCCGGCGCCGCTGCGAACATAATCGTGTGGATCAAGATGATCGATGTAATCGGCGTCCGCCGGCTTGGCGGCTTCAAGCTTGAGCTCGAATTTTCCGACGGGACCGTCGGCGTGCGAGATTTTGGGGCCATCCTGCAGAAATCCGGACCGATGGTTGAACCTTTGAAAGACCCGGCCTATTTCGCGCGCGTCTTCATAGAAGACGGCGCTTTGACGTGGCCAAACGGATACGACTGGGACCCGATCGCGCTACATGACGAGATTAAGGCGGCAGGATTACTGCGGCAGTCGCACGCCGCCGAATAGCAACAGCCGCCCCCACCGTTCAATCCTCATCAATGCCTCCAATCTTTCCAGAGGATTATCGGTTCTTGCCGCATTCCAATTCCGCATCAGGGCATCTCGACGCAGCATCGTCCATTCTTTCAAGAGTCGCGCAACTGTGGGGGGTAGTCTTCCGTCGATCAAAGTGCCGTCTGCAATGCGGATGCGTGCACTGAAACCCTGGTATCGTGCGTGGAAATGCGGTGGTTCATGATCATTGAAGAACATGCGAACCGCAATTCCGAGAAAATAGGCAACTGTCGGCGTCCTTGTTCCCGGCCACCTTCACCGGCACATAATGTGCTGATTCGCTCGGAACAGCACGCGACAGTATAACTTCTGCCCGCGACACAATTTCGTCGCAATGACAGGGTGCCTCCGACTCATGTTACGAGTTGGAGAACGTTAGAGATCGATTCGATGCGGACTTGTCTCACACGCCATGCCATAAGTCTGATGCTGATCGCCGCTGCGAGCGGCGTTGCGGCGCAGGAAAAGGGCTCGGTCGAGCCGGCCGTACTGCCGCCCCTTCAACACCCCGATGACCCAAAGACGCCCGCAAAACAGCTGTTCGGACGGATCTCCACGCCGACGCCCGGGCGCGCCCATGTGGTCGGGTTCTATGCCAATGGCTGTCTCGCCGGCGCGAGTCCGCTTCCCGTCGATGGTCCGGCGTGGCAGGTGATGCGGCTCTCCCGCAATCGCAATTGGGGCCACCCCACGCTCATCCGGTTCCTGGAAAGACTCGCCGCCAAGGTGCGCAAGGCGGGCGAGTGGAACGGCCTTTTGGTAGGCGATATGTCGCAGCCGCGCGGCGGACCGATGTTGACCGGGCACGCCAGCCATCAGGTCGGCCTTGACGCGGATATCTGGCTGACGCCGATGCCTGATCGCCAATTGTCCCGCGCCGAACGCGAAGAAATGTCCGCCACCATGGTGGTGGCTGAGAACCGGCTCGACGTCGATCCGTCAGTGTGGACGCCCGGTCATCTCGCGGTCATCAAATCGGCTGCGCGCGACCCGCAGGTGGAGCGCATCTTCGTCAATGCGGCGATCAAGAAAGCGTTATGTCGCGATACCGACCCCGATCGGGACTGGCTGAACAAGGTGCGGCCCTACTGGGGGCATGACTATCATTTCCACGTCCGCCTGTATTGCCCGGCCGATAGCCCGGACTGCAAGCCGCAACAGCCGCCGCCGCCCGGCGACGGCTGCGGCAAGGACCTCGATTGGTGGTTTACCGACGCGGTGCTTCACCCCAAGCCGCCGCCGATCCCGATAAGGCCAAAGCCGCCGATGACCGTGGCGAAAATGCCGCCCGCCTGCCGCGCCGTGCTGGCGGCGCCGGACGCCTCCCGCGCCGCCAGGCCTGCCTCGACAGGCGAGGAGTAAGTAGGATGGGTTGAGCGCAGCGAAACCCATCACGGGCTGTTGCGCGCGACTCGGCCGATGATGGGTTTCGCTGTGCTCAACCCATCCTACGCGGCCGCAAGTCGCGCGGCGCATCACTCCCACGGCATCAGCGATGCGTGAATCACGTCCTTGACGCCCTGCCCGCCGACCGAACGGATGGCAAGGTCCACGTCCTTCAGGCCGAATCTGTGGGTGGTGATCAGTTCCAGCGGAAATCGCTTCGAGGCGAGCTGCTGGAGCGCGAGTTCGCATGCCTTGAAGCTGTGCCCGCGTGCGCTCTTGATGGTGATGAACTTCACCGTGACCCGGCCAATCGGAAAGTTCGGGAAATCGGTCATTTCGCCCTGAACCACGATCGTTCCGCCCTTGCGCTTGAGCGCCTCGACGCCGAGCAGCACCGGGACGGCGCCGGCGCCGGCCGTGCAGTCGAGCACGACATCGACGCCCTTGCGGCCGGTGATCTCCATGATGCGGGCGAGCGGATCTTCCTTCTGGACGTCGATCACGTGATCAGCGCCAAGCTTCTTTGCGACCTCCAGGCGGGCGGCGTCTTTCGAGGTGCCGGTGACGATGATGAGCGAGGCCCCTGCCTGCTTGCAGATCACGGTCTGCGACAGGCCCTGCTGGCCCGGCCCCTGGATCAGCACCGTTGAATTGTAGCCGACGCCGCCGTCGAACAGCGACCATTCGACCCCGTTCGCCATCGGCGTCACCAGGCCGGCCAATTCCGGCGTGACGCCGCTGGG
>JAJPKK010000310.1 GCA_021323775.1 Hyphomicrobiales bacterium | reverse complement strand
GGCTCCGGCCGGACCCCGCGGCAGCGTCCGGGCTGCGCGCCCCACAGGCAGGGGAGGGGAGGGCAGAGCCGGCCCGCCTTGACGAGGCGGTTGGCCTGGCTTTGGCAATTGATCTCGAAGTGGTCGAAAAGGGCGTCGTCAGCCTGGCGGCGATCCGGCCGTCGACCTACCTGGGCAAGGGCAAAGTCGAGGAACTGGCGGGCCTGGTGAAGACCCACGAGGCCGGGCTCGTGGTCATGGATTGCGCGTTGTCGCCGGTGCAGCAGCGCAATCTTGAAAGGGCCTGGAACGCCAAGGTGCTCGACCGCACCGGCCTGATCCTGGAAATATTCGGCGCTCGCGCCCGCACCCGCGAAGGCGCGCTTCAGGTGGAGCTTGCCCATCTCAACTATCAACGCAGCCGTTTGGTGCGATCCTGGACCCACCTCGAACGTCAGCGCGGCGGTTTCGGGTTTCTCGGCGGACCCGGCGAAACCCAGATCGAGACCGACCGCCGCCTGATCGCCGAGCGCATCGCCAGGATCGAGCGCGAACTTGAAGGCGTAAAGAGCACGCGAAAGCTCCATCGCGAAAGCCGCAAGCGTGTGCCCTATCCGATCGTGGCGCTGGTCGGCTATACGAATGCCGGCAAGTCGACCTTGTTCAATCGATTGACCCGGGCGACGGTCGTCTCGGCCGACATGCTGTTCGCAACGCTTGATCCGACCTTGCGGGCCATCGACCTGCCGCACGGCGCCCGGATCATCATGTCCGACACGGTTGGCTTCATTTCGGACCTGCCGACCATGCTGGTGGCGGCGTTCCGCGCGACCCTGGAAGAAGTGATCGAAGCCGATATGATCCTGCATGTGCGCGACGTCTCTCACGGCGACGCCGCTGCGCAATCAGCGGATGTTATCACGGTGCTCCGCGATCTCGGCATCGAGCCGGGCGATCCCCGGCTGATCGAGATATGGAACAAGATTGACCGTCTCGACCCGGCCGCGCGAGAGCGGCTCGGCAACATCGGGCGCCGCTGGGGCAGCGGGCGGCAACCCGTGCTGGTCTCGGCGCTGACAGGGGAGGGGCTTGACGGCCTGATCTCGACCATCGAAGCCGAACTTGCCCGCTCCCGGCTCACGCTCGATGTGGCCCTCGACCTTGCCGACGGGGCCGGCATGAGCTGGCTGCACCGTCATGCCGAAGTGCTGGCGCGCGACGCGGGCGCGGACGGGCGCATGCATATGACGGTGCGGGTCGCGCCCGACCGCGCCCGTCTGGTGCGGGAGAAGTTCGGGGCGGAGAATATCCGGGACAGCGGCGTGGGTTGAGCGCAAGCGAAACCCACAGCGGCCTTGCCACTGCTGCATCAGTTTTGTGTGCAGTCGACTTGAGCTGTCATCGGCCAACGCCCGACTTCGATCGCGGCAATGATGTCGCCTACCACAAGGCAGGCGTCTTGACTCCGGCACGCGTCTTGACTCCGTGCCTTATACTGCCGTATCGTATCTTATCATACAGTAGATCCGTAAACTGGTATCCTGGAGTCATAACCAGAGAGAGTCGCCATGCCTTCTATTGACATCTCTGACGACCTGTTTGTGCGCTTACAAAAGTACGCCACACCGTTCGTGGATACACCGGAAACGGTGATTCTAAGGGCCCTCGAAGCGTTGGAACGACCCAACGGGCGCGCGCCGCCCAAATTAGCGGTTGCTGCGGGCACGCTGCCTGAGTTCGAGGCAATGCACCCGCCAAACTTGACTTTTGCGAAGGTCGTGAGCGCACTGTGGAACGGGCAGCCCGTCAAGCCGGCGAATTGGAATCGATTACTCGACACGGCCATAACCTATGCCGCTACTCAGATCGGCGATCTCAACAAGCTCCGCAGGATCGTGGGCATCAACATCGAATCCGGCCAGAAAACCGATGAGGGATACCACTTTCTGGAAGACGTTAACCTGTCCGTGCAGGGGCAGGACGCGAACGGCGCATGGCGCAGCATTATATTCATCGCCCAAAACCTTAAGGCTTCGGTCGAGGTTTCGTTCATCTGGCGCAACAAGGCAGGCGCTGAGCACCCGGGCAAAGCCGGCAGCATGCGTTTTGGCTAGTCGTTTTGCCTGGCCAATTTCGTCGATGGAATAAAACGAGTGTAACGCAGGCGGCGGGAGCCGCTGGGGGCAAGCCTCGGCCCGCAAGTTGATCCCTAATCACTTTCCCGCCCCTTCGCCTCATTCCACAGCTCATCCATTTCGGCGAGCGTCGATTGCTCGGGCGTTTTTCCGGCCGCCGCCAGAGTTTGCTCGATATAACCGAAGCGGCGTTCAAATTTTTCGTTGGCCGCGCGCAGCGCGGCTTCCGGGTCGGCGCCGAGATGGCGGGCGAGATTGACAACGGCGAACAGAAGATCGCCCACCTCCCGTTGGGCCGCGCCCGTCTCGCCCGATGCGACCTCGGCCGCAATCTCGTCGGCCTCTTCGCGGATTTTTGCGAGCACCGCCTGCGGATCGTTCCAGTCGAATCCGACCTTGCCGGCCTTTTCCTGGAGCTTGAGCGCACGGATCAGGGCGGGGAGGGCGGCCGGAACGCCCGCCAGCGCGCCCTTGCCGCGCTCGCGGGCGCCCTTCGGGTCAATCGCCCGGGTAGCGCGCCGCTCGGCCTTCTCCTGCGCCTTGATCTTGTCCCATAGCGCATTGACCTGATCGGCATCGAGGCCTCGCGCGTCGCCGAACACGTGCGGATGACGCCGCACCAGCTTTTCGGTAATGGCGTGAACCACATCGCCGAAGTCGAACAGCCGTGCTTCCTCGGCCATCCGGGCGTGAAACGCCACCTGCAGCAACAGGTCGCCAAGCTCGTCGCGCAAATCGTCGAAATCGCGCCGCTCGATCGCATCCGCGACCTCGTAGGCTTCCTCGATGGTGTAGGGCGCAATGGTGGAGAAATTCTGCGCCAGGTCCCATGGGCAGCCTGTCCCGGGCGTGCGCAGCGCCGCCATGATCTCGATCAGGCGCACGATATCGCGTGAGGGAGTGACATTCGCCATTTGGATGGTCCGCGACGCCCCGCGGCTCACGTACCAGGGCCCTGTGTCGGCATGCAAGCCGATTGCAATCATGACCGACCCGGCCGGCTT
>JAJPKK010000273.1 GCA_021323775.1 Hyphomicrobiales bacterium | reverse complement strand
TGGAGGCACCGAATTGTAACTGCTCCGCAGCTGACTGATTTTCAAAGATTCGTCGATTTATCAGCGCTTTCTGCGGGGGTGAATGCTTTCCAACTCACGGATTTAGGTTCAATGAAAACAAGTCCTATCACGTACACTTGCCAGAGCCTTTATGCCTATGTGGCATCGAGAAATCACCGCGCACTCTCCCTTCGGTCAAGCCCTATCAAGGATGTCCTTCAGGACCTGGGTGATGCGGTCTTGTGCTGCATCGCACATAAATTATTTCCGCAAAAAATAATCAGCCAGGATCACGATTGCGGCACAACACCAGTGGCGCTAAATTTTTAGACGACATGACCAAATTATCATCTTAACCGTTATTTTTCAGTCAATTGCCGCGAAATTCTGCAATCGCGCATTATTTCGACATGCTGTCTAAAATTTATCCCGCAGTGCGTGGTCAGTCGAACGGCGCCTCCGCGAAAAATCAAGCCATTTCGCAGGTGCGAGCCCTGGCATGCCAGTTGCTACACCTTGGGTGAATAACGCAGCCGGGAGCATTTCTGGAATGAAAAAGGGGTTCCTTTCCGTTGGTCACCTGCCCACGCTTTTTGCATCGTTCCTCTACTTCGACATGAGTTTCATGGTCTGGGTGTTGCTCGGCCCCTTGGGCGTGCAGATCGCCAGGGACCTTGATCTCTCTCCGGCGCAAAAGGGGTTCATGGTCGCGGTGCCGGTCCTGTCCGGCGCGTTGCTGCGCATACCGGCCGGCATCATGGCCGACCGGCTGCGGCCCAGGCTCACCGGCATCATCCTGCAGACGATCGTCATCTTAAGCCTGCTCGCAGCTTGGCTCATCGGCGTCAAGTCCTTCGCGGCGACTCTTGGAGTGGGACTCGCGCTCGGCGTCGCCGGCGCATCCTTCGCGGTCGCCCTGCCGATGGCGTCCCAGTGGTACCCGCAGGCTTACCAGGGAACGGCGCTCGGCATAGCGGGCGCGGGCAATTCCGGCACCGTGTTCGCGGCGTTGTTTGCGCCGACGCTCGCCCAGCACTTCGGCTGGAACAACGTCTTCGGCCTTGCCGCTATTCCGCTTGGCGTGGCGCTCGCGGTCTTTGTCCTGCTCGCGCGCAACAGCGACAAAGTCCCAGCGCCGCAAAAGCGCGCCGACTATCTGCGCGTGCTCAGGATCGGCGATGCCTGGTGGTTCATGTTTCTCTACAGCGTCACCTTCGGCGGCTTTGTCGGCCTGTCGTCGTCACTGACCATCTACTTCAACGATGAGTATGGACTAAGCCCCGTCGTCGCCGGTTACTTCACGGCGGCCTGCGTGTTCGTAGGGTCTTTCATGCGGCCGGTCGGCGGCGCCTTCGCCGACAAGGTGGGCGGCGTATTCTCGCTGTCGATCATGTATACGGTCGCGGCAGCCGCGCTCGCGCTCATCAGTCTTGGGGTGTGGTCGGCGCCGGTGGCGCTCCTTGTCTTCATCGTCGCCATGCTGGCGCTCGGCATGGGCAACGGCGCGGTGTTTCAGCTCATTCCGCAGAGCTTTCGCAGCGAGATCGGCGTGATCACCGGGCTTGTCGGCATGGCCGGCGGCGTCGGCGGCTTTTACCTCGCGTCCAGCTTGGGCATCTCGAAGCAGCTCACGGGTTCCTATCACCCGGGCTTCCTGGTGTTCGGCCTGCTCGCCGCCGCCGCGCTGCTGGCGCTCACGGGCGTCAAGAGCCGCTGGCGGCGCACGTGGGGGGCCTCTCCTGAGCTTGGCTCGGCGCGCATCTGAGGACGCTGCTTGGCGCCGCGTCAAAGACAGCGTCTCCTTCTGGTGGGCAACGGCATGGCCGGGATGCGCACGATCGACGAAATTCTCGCGCGCGACCGCGGGCGCTTCGAGATCGAGGTCATCGGCGCGGAGCCGCATCCAAACTACAATCGTATTTTGCTGTCCTCCGTATTGGCCGGAGAGAGGGAGATCGATGACATCGTTCTTCACTCCCGCGAATGGTACCAGTCGAACGACATCAAGCTCACGCTCGGCGAAGCCGTCGTGAAGCTCGACGCCGGCGCGAAGGCCGTGACGACTGCGTCGGGCCGCGTGACAAGCTACGATAAGCTCGTATTGGCAACGGGTTCGCGGCCGGTCGTCCCGCCTGTCGCGGGGCTCGACCTCCCCGGCGTCTGCGCCTTTCGCAACATCGCCGATCTCGAACTCATGCGCGAGGCGAGCCGCCGCGGCGGACGCGCCGTCGTGGTGGGCGGCGGCCTGCTCGGGCTCGAAGCGGCCTTCGGCCTGATGAAGCGCGGCATGACTGTGACCGTGCTCCACCTCATGCAAAGCCTGATGGAACGCCAGCTCGATGAGGCCGCCGGCCTGCTGCTCCAGCGCGATCTCGAAAGACGCGGCATAACCGTGCTCACAAAGGCGCAAACCGAGGCGATCATTGGCGACACGCGCGCCGGGGCGGTGCAGCTCGCCGACGGGCGCGAACTTGCCGCGGACCTCGTCGTCTTCGCCGTCGGCGTGCGGCCCAACATCGATCTCGCGCGCGATGCGGGGCTCGACGTCAATCGCGGCATCATCGTCAACGATGTCATGGCGACGAGCGAGCCCGACATTTTCGCCGTTGGCGAATGCATCGAGCATCACGGGCAGACGTTTGGCCTCGTCGGTCCGTTGTGGGAGCAGGCGCGCATCTGCGCGCTGGTTCTCTGCGGCGGCATTCCTGAGCCTTATGTCGCGCCGGTTCCCCATACGAGTCTCAAGGTCACCGGCGTCGATGTCTTCTCCGCCGGCGTGCTGGAGGCGCGCGACGACGGCGACGAGGAACTCACCCTGCGCGACGCCGGCAGCGGCCAATACAAGAAGCTCGTCGTGCGCGACGGGCGTCTCGCCGGCGCGATTCTCTACGGCGAGATCGGCGACGGGCCCTGGTTCGTCGAACTCATCCAATCCAAACGCGACATCGCGCCGCTTCGCGACAGCCTGATCTTTGGGCGCGCCTTGGCGATGGCAGCATAGGAAAGAGCTGCGCATGTTCCTTGCTCCGATTGCTACGGAAGTCCGCACCACATGCCCTTATTGCGGAGTGGGCTGCGGGGTCCTCGCGGGTGCTCCCTCTCCCCGCTTGCGGGGAGAGGGAGCCTTTCCGCAAGCTCAAACTTGCGACTCAGAGCCTGCGGAGACGCCCGCTCACCCGGAATTTGCGCGAGAACGCGCAAACTCCGACCTCTCCCCGCAAGCGGGGAGACGTGAACAAAAGGCGGCACCCTCTGCGACAGGCTTGCCCGGCGCCGCAGTGCGCGGCGATCCGGCGCATCCCGCCAATGCGGGCCGTCTTTGCTCGAAAGGCTCGGCGCTTGGCGAGACGCTGGGCCTCGAACGGCGCCTGCTGTTCCCCGAAATCAACGGCCAGCGCGCGAGCTGGGACGACGCGCTCGATCTCGCCGCGGCGAAATTTTCCGCGGCCATCGCCAAGCACGGCCCGGACTCGGTCGCGATGTATGTCTCCGGGCAATTCCTGACGGAGGATTACTACGTCGCCAACAAGCTCATGAAAGGCTTTTTTGGCACGGCCAATATCGACACGAATTCGCGGCTTTGCATGGCCTCATCGGTCGCCGGGCACATCCGCGCCTTCGGCGAAGATGTGGTGCCGGGCTGTTACGCCGACATCGAGGAGGCCGATCTCGCCGTGCTCGTCGGCAGCAACGCCGCCTGGTGTCACCCGGTTCTCTACCGCCGGCTTATCGCGGCGAGCGCCGCGCGCGGAACCGGCATTGTTGTCATTGACCCGCGCCGCACCGCGACATGCAACGATGCGGACCTGCATCTGCCGCTCCGGCTCGGCAGCGATGTCGCGCTGTTTGACGGGTTGCTCGCGCATCTCGCCGCGAGCGGAGCGCTCGACCGCAAATTTATCGCCGAGCACACCTCGGGTTTCGACGCCGCGGTGGCAGCGGCGCGGGACTCGGCGCCCTCCATTTCTGCGGTCGCGGAACTGACCGGGCTCGACCCGGCGCAGATTGAGGAATTCTACGCACTGTTCACGCACACCGCGCGCGTCGTCACCCTCTATTCGCAGGGCGTCAACCAGTCCTCCGCCGGGACCGACAAGGTGAATGCGATCATCAATTGCCACCTCGCCACCGGCCGCATCGGCCGTCCCGGCATGGGGCCCTTCTCGTTGACCGGGCAACCCAACGCCATGGGCGGACGCGAGGTCGGCGGTCTCGCCAATCAGCTCGCCGCTCATATGCGCTTCGATTCGCCCGTCCATGTCGAGCGCGTGCGCCGTTTCTGGAAAGCGCCGAACATGGCGACGCGGCCAGGTCTCAAGGCCGTCGAACTTTTCGACGCTGTGCATGACGGCAAGATCAAAGCGCTGTGGGTCGCCGGCACCAATCCGGCGGTGAGCCTGCCGCGATCGAACCGCGTGCGGGAAGCGCTGCGCCGATGCCCGTTTGTGGTTGTAGCCGATGTACGGCGCAACGACACGACCGAATTCGCGCATTTGCGCCTGCCTGCCATGGGCTGGTCCGAGAAAGACGGCACGGTGACAAATTCCGAGCGGTGCATTTCGCGCCAGCGCGCCTTTCGCCCGGCGCCCGGCGCGGCGCGGCCGGATTGGTGGATGTTGACGCAACTTGCGCGCCGCATGGGCTTTGAGGAGGCGTTCGCCTATCGCCATCCTGCGGAGATTTTCCGCGAGCACGCCGCGCTCTCTGCATTTGAGAACGCTGGCGAACGCGCCTTCCATATCGGCGGCCTCGCCGCGCTCGACGATGCCGGCTATGACGCGCTTGAACCTGTGCAATGGCCGGTGCGCGGCGACGGCGATACAAGCGCCCGGCTGTTCGGCGATGGACGTTTCGCCCATCCGGACGGCCGCGCCCGCTTCGTGCCGACGCCATTCCGCGCGCCTGTCGAGACCTGCGCTCCCCCTCCCTACGCTCCGCCGCAAGCGGGGGAGGGTATATCGATTTATCCTCCCCCGCTCGCGGGGGAGGACTGGGGAGGGGGGTTGATGCTCAACACCGGCCGCGTTCGCGACCAGTGGCATACGATGACGCGCACCGGGGATGTGCCGAGCCTGGCGCAGCACACGCCCGAACCTTTCCTCGACCTGCACCCGGACGATGCGGCCCGCTTGCGGCTCGCTGACGGCGGCTTTGCGCGGATCGAAAGCCGCCACGGCGCTGCCATCATGCGCGTGCGCGTGACCGAGACTCAAAGCTCCGGCGAGGTTTTCGCCGCCATGCATTGGAGCGAATACAATTCCTCCGCCGGCCCGGCTGACAGGCTGGTGGGCGCGGCCTGCGATCCGGTTTCCGGGCAGCCCGAATTGAAGGCCACGGCCGTGCGGGTTAAGGCGCAGCCCATGGCCTGGCACGGCCTGCTGCTGCGGCGGGCTTGCGTTCGCCTGCTGGCGGCCGACTACTGGTGCCGCTTCGCCATCGAAGGCGGCTTTGGCTATGCACTCTCCGGAGTGGACAAGCTTGCGGCCGATGGTGAACCCCCCGATGCGGCGCGCATCCTTGTCTGGCTTGGCGCTGACGCAACGTCCGATCTCGCGGTCTATGCCGATCCCGCCCGCGGAGTATTTCGTTATGCGAGTTTCATCGACGGCGCGCTCGACGCCTGCCTCTTCGTCGCGCGGGACCCCGGAAGCCTGCCGGATCGCGCCGCCGCCGTCATGATGTTCGGCGAGCCGCCGCCGGACCACAACCGAGCGCGGGTCCTCGCCGGCGTCTCGCTTTCAGGCGTCGCCTCTCCGGGCCCGACGGTCTGCGCCTGCTTCGCGGTTGGCCGCGCGACCATCATCGAGGCGATCCAGGCGGCAAAGCTTGCGACCGTCGCCGAGATCGGCACCGCGCTGCGCGCTGGAACCAATTGCGGATCTTGCGTGCCGGAGCTTGCGGCGATCTTGAACGAGGCGGAGGGGGCAAAAGGCGCGCCTCGTGCATCGCAGGTGGGAGTGGCGGCGGCTGGATAACGCGCCAGAGAGCTATAAGGTGGGAGCGCAACGGAACCACTATCTGCGTCGCCGTTGAGGCGCTGATGGGCTCGCCGGCGCTCAAGAGGCGTCCTCACGCGGCGCAGCGGAGGATTTCAAACTCGGCATGTCGCCGGACCGCTTCTTCCCCCCTGCTCGCACAATTTGTTTGCAACAGCCTCCTCCGAGTAATACTCGCCACAATTCTCGCAGACAGCGGCGGGCACGTCGCGGACAATGAGGACGGTATCGCCCCGCTGCAAGGTAACTGTGACCGTTCCGGGTGCCGTATCTCCTTCTCGGCAGAGACGCATCTCATGTTGGCTTTCTCGTCCTGAAATTGCTCCCCCATAGCGCGGGATCGGAAACATAGACGGTAATCGCATGACAACGCCTGGAGATGTCGTCAGGCGCCACGACCACATAAGGCGGCCGCTTGCCGACGAGCGCAAGAATCAACATGCTGGGATACGGGGTGTCGTCGCGATATTCGGCAATTGTCTCGCCGTTCACCAGTGCCACACGGACTTCTTCCGGACTGATCGCACGCTCGAACATGCGCTGGACGGCATGGCGGCTGAAACTGCTGGCCTCACAGTCCATGTCGGGTTTGGCCGACTCGTTGCGGCGCGAGTTGCGGGAGGTTGGAGCGCCGACGCCCGCGACTGGGGCGGGCGTCGCGGGTCATACGTTGACTGATGCTATTCCACGCGCTCGGAAGCCGCTGGCGCTTCAGTGGGAGCGGCCTTCGCTTCCGGCGTTGCCACAGTGGTTTCCGTGGAGCGGGGCTCCGCCCGCTCCTCATCCTTCACGGCGCGCTCACCGGCGCCGATGGCTCCCGGTTTGCCGCTCGCCGCGACCACGGTCTCGCCGGGTTCGCTCGCCTGCGTCGTAACCGTCGCCTCGGCGGGAAGCGACGCGGCAGCCTCGCTTAATGCGGCCGTCGGCTGTTCGGTTGTGGGTTGCGTCATGGACGGCACGGCGGCCTCCGCCGAAGGCGCCGTTTCCGCCTGGGGCACGCTTTCCACCTGCGGCGTAGTCGCCACTTCGCGCGCAGCATCCGCCTCAGGCACGGCCGCTACCTCGGGCTGAGTTTCGGCCTCCCCTACCTGGCCCTCCCCTGCTTGCGGGACGGAGACCGCGGCGCCTGGCGGGTCGATCGCGGGCGTTGCAGACGGCGCCGTCTCCGCCGTGGCGACAGCCGCAACAGATCGATCAGCGGATGCGGTCTGCTCGGCCTGCGGCTCGATCGCAGCGGGCGCCTGACCCGTTTGCATCGCACCCTTGAGCAAGGCGTCGAGCTGCGCCTTGGTGATGCATGTCTGCGCGCCGCTGCCATCAGCGAGGCAAAGCTCCTGCGCCGAGATGCGTCTTGCGGTGAGGGAATCCGCGAAGGCGGCGATGGACGCTTCAATGCCCGCGACCCGCTGCTCGATGCCCGCAACAATTCTCTCCAGCACGTCACCCTGCAACGCCGCAGGGTCCCCGGCGCGAACCGCCGAACCGCCGCCCGTGGCAGACAACGCAAGCAGAGCCAGCCCAAAGACGTTGCAGCCGCCAACCACGAGAGAATTCCATTTGCTCCTCATGTTTTACTCCAGATGACAAGGGCGCGAGGCAGGTAGCGGAGAAAATGTGGGTTTCGCGCATCGCCCACAGATCGCCGGGTGCTGTAAGGGCCACTCCACAGGCAATCCCTCCGCCGCCCGGAGCTCGCCAGGAAGCCTTGGTCCTCGCCCGCGAATGCGGTGGCGAATTCAATTAAGCTGTTAGGATCGCCAACCCTCCGCGCCATCGTGAAGCCGGCTGGTTAAGGAATGGTTGCAATGCCCAACAAATTGCATTGAGCGACCTGAGCTAGCGGCGCGTCCTGACGAAATTGGTGCGGCATGGCAGGGCGGCGGAGGCGCACTCATCTTTTGCGAGGTTTGACCGTGGCGCCGTAGTCGTACGACGCGACGACATTAAATCGGCATATGCGCACTATGGGCCCAAGGAGCGGCCGTCATCCGGGCTGCGGGGCCGTATGCGGCACGTCAGCGCAATGGCGAAAAAACCGCAATACATTCCCGACACTTCGCCTTACGTTACCTCTGCGCGACCGGCGCAAAAACAAGAGGGGGATTGGCGCTCCCAGCCTCCCTCCCGCGCCTTGAGGAAGGGTTGGCCGAAGGCCTGGTCCGCAGCCTCCCTGGCTGGCGGATTACATTGCGCCGCCCTACGATGAGGACCGGGAGGCAAGGGTGGGGGGCACCGCTTCATTGGATGGGAAACGCTATGATCACACGTCGCAGCCTGCTTAAGGCGGCAGGCACAAGCGCAATACTGGTGGGTGGGAGCCACGAGTTCTCGCGGACTGTCGTAAGCGAGGCCAAGGCTCAGGCAGCGACCTTGAGTCTGCCGACGCAGTTGCCGGAGGGCACCAGGCAGGAAGCGGTGCTTGACGCCTTGCCGGGCAAGCAGCCTCTCATCAAGCTCGCCTATCGGCCGCCGAATTATGAGACCCCTATCGAGTTGCTGCGCACCGCGATCACGCCCAACGACGCCTTCTTCGTGCGCTACCATCTCTCCGACATTCCGCAGATCAATGCGCAAACGTGGCGGCTGGCGATCGGCGGCGAGGGGGCCGGTCGGGAAATGAGCCTTACCTTTGATGAGCTCCGGCAACTGCCCGCTGTTGAGGTCGCCGCGGTGTGTCAATGCTCGGGCAATCGCCGCGGCTTGTTCGATCCCCATGTCCCGGGCGTCGAGTGGGGCTACGGCGCCATGGGCTGTGCGCGCTGGAGGGGCGCGCGGCTCAAAGACGTGCTCGATCGCGCGGGGCTCAAGAGCGAAGCCCTTGAAATCGTCGTCGCTGGGACCGACAACGGCGCCGTGGACAAGACGCCGCAATTCGTCAAGAGCATTCCGCTATGGAAGGCGATCGAGGACACGACGCTTATCGCCTATGAGATGAACGGCGCGCCGCTGCCGCATTGGAACGGCTTTCCGGCCCGCATCATCGTGCCTGGATGGACCGCCACCTATTGGATGAAGCACGTGTCCAAAGTCGATGTCGTCACCAGGCCGTTCGAAGGCTTCTGGATGAAATCCGCCTACCGCATTCCGCTCGGCAAGTTCCCGGTGGTGTCGCGCTTTGCGTCGCAGGAAACCGCGGCCAACACCCCGATAACCGAAATGGTGGTCAATTCGCTGATGACGAGCCACACCGACGGCGCTACCGTGAGGGCAGGCAGCAAGGTCACGGTTGGCGGCGTCGCCTGGGATGCAGGCTACGGCATCGACAGGGTGGAAATGTCAACCGACGGCGGCGGCACCTGGACGGCCGCCGCGCTCGGCGAGGATCTCGGCCGTTTCGCCTTCCGGACCTTCAGCTACGACGTCGCCACGCCGACGAAGGGGAGCTACAGGATCATGGCGCGCGCCACCAACAGGATTGGCCAGAGCCAGGTTTCCGCGTTGATCGCGAATCCGGCCGGCTATCATCACAACGTCGTTCAAACCCTCAACCTCATTGCGGCCTGAGGAGCGCTGTCATGCGATCGATCACTGTTGCGGTGCTGTGCGCCGCCATCTGCGGCGCCGCTGGGGCGGCGGCCGAGGAAAAGCCGGTGCTGCTCAAGCAGGCCCCTGGCCGAGACAAGGTCGAGACCAATTGCGCTGTGTGCCATACTCTCGACTACATTGTCATGAATTCGCCTTTTCTTAACGCGGCCGGATGGGATGCCGAGGTGAGCAAGATGATCAACGCCTTCGGGGCGCCGATCGGCCCCACGGACGCCAAGATCATCAGCGATTACCTGAAGAGTAATTATGGCAGGGATGCGCGGGGTTGAATCGGACATCCCAAAGAGGCCAATCCTGAGCGCCTGGAGCGTAATCCGATCGTATCGAAGCGTCATGGGGTGGGCGCTTTTCGACAAGCTCAGAGAGCAGCGTGTCCGCTCCACTCGTGATCCCGTCGAGCGAAGTCCGCTGGACGCGAATTTGGATCGACCGAAGCTGCCTCGGCCTGTCCGCTGGCTTCGCGCTCTCCGGCGCTTCTTTTACAGGGGCGGAACGCGCTCCAGCGCTGCCGGCTTGAGTGTGAGCCAAGTCATATGAGGGGATACTCGACCACAGTACATCCTTTGCAAGAAGAGCCTCCGCCTGGCCGATAGGGAAACGCATGCTGTACGACCAACTTAGGGAAATCGCGATGCAAGCCGATTGGCGCCAACTGACCGTCGGATCCGCGGCGTTGGCGATCGGCGCATGCATGGTCGCGGCCGGTCTGATGTCGAGCAAAATGCGAATCAAGAAACGAATGCAGGCGATTGAAACGCAGCTTAGTCACATGCAAAACGAGATCGCCGCCCTCCTGCAGGTACAAGCTGCGCTGATCACGAAGCTGAACGCAAAATCCAAAGGGGCAATCGACCCTCGCGATACGCCGCCCGAACCGGCCGATGGCGAGGTTATCGGGCTGACCGCGTCGCCCCCGACCACGCCTGCGCAGTCCGAAAGCGCAAAAGCGGCAAACTTGCCGCAGCAGGCCGTCACTCCTGCTAAGTGATTGATTTCGCTATGGCGGGAGCGACGGGGCTCGAACCCGCGACCTTCGGCGTGACAGGCCGACGCTCTGACCAACTGAGCTACGCCCCCGCACTGCCGGTAGTAACCGCCCAATGTCGGGTGTGGTTCGATACGATCCGGCGGAATCGAAGTCAAGCGCCCGCGCCGCCTGCCCGTCGCAGTGCTGATGGAGCGCAGCCCAATCCGGGGCAGCCTTCCTTCAGCCTTTTTCGGCGAAATGAACCACTTCTCCAGAGTGATGGCCGCGACAAGCGCGGGCATGACGACGCAGAGGCGATTCCACCTCGTCGGGACGCGCCGTAGCCCTCCCCCGCAGGCGGGAGAGGGATCACGAGTCGCGCGGTTATCCTTCACCGAATCGGGCAACAGCGGGAGGGGGCGCGACAGCGGGCCGCCAGCGCCACGATCATTGCCGCAAACACCAGAGAATGCGGGAGAGAATTGCAATCGTTAACGCCCTGCTGCTCACAAGCCCGCATAAATTGGCCATTTCCGCCCCTATGCTCGCAGAATCCTCACATTTTTCGGGCTTTTTGCCAAATGGGGCATGGTCAAACGCCCGCAGAATCGATTATGTGTCGCCGCGTATCGCCCAAAATCGGCGTTGTTCGCCATAAAAGGAGACTTCGATGGCAAAGGCAGCCACCCAGACAACCGTTACCTTGAAGCACCTCGCCGCCGCCTTGGCCGGCAGCCATGAAATGCCGAAGAAGCAGTCGGAAACGATCCTCGGCGACTTCGTCGGCCTCGTGGTGAAGCACCTAAAGAAGGGTGACCGCATTCGCATCGGCGGGCTTGGCATCCTTCAGGTCCGCAAGCGCGCCGCCCGCATGGGCCGCAACCCGGCCACGGGCGAGCCGATCAAGATCAAGGCGAGTAAAAAGGTCGCGTTCCGCGCCGCCAAGGAACTCAAGGAAGCGGTCTAACCCGTCGGACTCAAGGGGCTTGCGCTATTCGGCTTCAGGGGCTGGGCATGGGTTGCCTGGACGCCGGTTCGGGCAGCCCAAACTGTCCTATTTGGGGCACGTGCATCTCTGATTTCGGTTCCGCTCAATCCGGGACCGCCCTTGCGACGATGCCCCTGGCGTCGCCCCTCAAGCCCGGTTGCCAAGCGGGACGCCATCAGGGTGACGGCAGTATTTCTTCACGCGCTCTTACACATCGCCCTTATACAAAAGTGAGAATAAATCCGGGCGCGCCGAACTGGAGAGAAGACTTTCCCCGGCAGCGGTTGGCCCCGCTGGCCGGCAACTCAGGGCGCTCAGGACGATGGTTCTTCGCACGCTCGTAGGATAGGCTTCGGCCCGAAGTTGGCGACTACCTTCGCCAACGCAAAAGAGTACTCCAACTTCGCAGCCCGCTGTTCGAGAGCGCACGGGATAAGAACCTGATGAGAACCCTTTACGATGTGCTCGGCGTTCGGCCTGATGCTGACGATGAGGCCCTCGTCAGGGCCTACCGCAAGGCCGCTAAGGCCCACCATCCGGATCTCAATGTGGGCGATCCGGACGCCGTGCGTCGGTTCGAGCAGATCGCAACTGCTATTAAAATCCTTCGCAATCCGGAGAGCCGCGCAGCCTACGATCGGTCGCTGGAACGTCAGCGGCGGAACCGCATCATCATTGCCGAGGCGATCGCCGCTGCCGTTCTCACTGTCGTGCTAGTGGGGGGATATGCACTCCATGGGCCCACGTTTTCGACCTCGACGACGATGAGCAAGGTCGGAAATGGCGCGGCGCCGGAGCCGCTCGCGAGAGGAGGAGAACACCAGGCGCAGCGAACGGGGCGGACAGGCGACGAGGAGCCGCGCCCCGGCCGTAACCGGGGCCTGACGATCGAGGATGAGCAATCGACCGCGGCCGAGCGCGAATCCGCCCCGGTGCGCGAACAGGAGGGGCGGCAAGCTGCCGAGCGCGAGCCGCCGGGCGCTGAGCCTGAGGCTGCGCCAGGGCGCGGCCGACAGGAGCGCCGGCAGGCCGGCGGGCGCGAACGGCGCAAGGCTTCGCGCGAGATCGCGGTGAGGCGCGAACAACGTGAGCACCGCCAGGCCGCGGAGCGCGAACCCCAGAAGACGGAGCGCGAGGCGGCGCTGCGGCCGGGGCAGGCCTCGCCGGGAAGATTTGGGCCGACGGAAATTGCCGCAGCGCGGGCCTTTGCGCGATTTTAAGCGGCTAGCGCATCGCGAATGTTGATGGCGGGATCACCACTGATAGCGCACCCCGGCTTTTCCGCCCACGCTCCAGAGGCCGTCGCCGAATCGCGAATCGACGCGAGCGAATCCGGAAAGGCCTGTTTGCAGGTCGAAGACATTGACCAGGCCTTGAAGTTCGCCACGCAGCCGGCCTACGTCAGATGGCAGCGATATGCTGGTGTCGTTGACGAGAAGCGCGTTGTTGGTGGCGTCCGCGATCTCCCACACCAGCGCCAACAGGCTGGGCTCGACGCGCACGCTGCCGGCGACCCATTCGGCCCCGATGCGGGCCCCCGCGCGGGTCCGCAGCGCATCGCCATTGTTAAGAGGCGCCGTCGTCGCGGTGAGCGCCGATGCGTGATCGAAATTGGTGCGGACGTATTCCAACCCGGCGGTGGGCTCGATGTAATAGTGGTTCGGAAGCTCGAATTTGTAGCCGATATTGGTCGCCAGATTGTAGTTGGTCGGATTGGCGGATTGAGAAATGCCCGGGTTATCTATGTCAAGCGATAGCAAATCGGCCTTGAAGAGCGAATCGAGGAACCAGTTTCCCGTGAGGTATGTTCCGTAAACCCCAACGGACGGTCCGGAGAAGATCTGGCTGGTCGGCGAATCTCGCAGATCGACTCTCGAATAGATGTAACCGCCCAAGACACCAAGCACGAGGCCGTCGGTGGATGAGGCAAGGCCGCTCCAAACGGCGTCAAATCCCCCCATGACGCCGCCGGTTCCCTGACGATAGCCGAGATTGGAGCTGAAACTGGCGCCGGCAATACTAAAGCTCGCCTGTTCGTCGCGCTGCTCGTAGTCTCCGTATCCCTTGACCCAGACCGCAGACTTTGGATTTCCGAAGCCTCCCGGAGCAGCTGTCGCAGCTTCAGCTCTCACGTAGGGGCTGATGGGATCATTCTTGGCGAATTCCTGAGCATATGCTGTAGCGGCAACTGCGGCGTTTTGAGGTGAATCTGCGCGAATGGAATTGCGCAAGCCCGCCATTCGATCGAACGCCGCTTCGTTCGAGACAAAGCTCGCGGTCTGTGCGGCGGTCGTTGCGACCGACCCCGAAAGCCCTGCGGTCGAGGCGACCGTGACGGGGGCGAAACTCACCCCCGCGCCGTTAGCCTGCGGCAGCAACACCACCTGCAAGGTGCCGAAAATCTGCAGGTTGACGAGGTTGAATGCGTTAAGCGCCGCCCCTGCCTGGACGACAACGAGATTGGGGCCGATCGTAAAGGGGCTGCCTGGCGCCAAGCCGGCGACATTGAGCGTGGTGGAACCGCTCGCGCTTCCGGTGATGACGACCTGGTCGGCAATGCCTGCTCGAGCGTTAAGATCGAGCGCGATCGTGCTGCCGGCTGTCCCCGTGAAGTTCCCGCTAATCGTGAGTCGATCTCCGACAACGTTGTTCTGTAAATTGATGATGCCGGAATTGGTGAGCGAGCCATTCATCGTCGAAAGACCGCTGACGTTTATGGTGCCTGCATTGACGGTCGTGATGGCCCCGAGCCTCCCGCCCGCGATATTGATGAGTCCAGCGGCGCTGTTGGTGAGAGTCCCGATATCGTTGAAGACACTGGCGCCGACGTTCAGAATTGCGCCATTCGCGTTGAGGAAGTTGCCGCCGCCCGCCGCCAACGGACCCGTCACCGTGAAGATTCCGCGGTCCATGTTCGCGATGTCGCCTTTGATCAAGCCCTGAGCGTTGACGGCGCCGGTATTGGTCAGGCCGCCAGCTGCGACATTGAGCGTGCCGGTCGTAATCAGCGTGCCGGAGTTCGTAAAGCCCGCAGCGACCGTGTTCCAAATTCCTGAATTGACCACGGTGCTCGCATTGTTGGCGTCGCCGGTCCATCGGCCAAAGTTGTTGACTGTGGCGCCGCCGGTATTGCTCAGGAGGTTTCCGATCCAGGCGCCGAGCGCGGAATTGGTGACGACCGCCGCAAGCCCGGTGTTGTTGAGCGCGCCGATGTGGAGGCAGTTGTTGATCACCGCCCCCGTGTTATTCAACAGGCCGTTCACGATCCCGCCCTGGCAGTGTCCCCCTCCATCGGGATCATGCGCTGCCGCCGGGCCCGCGGCAATGCTCGCCAGCGCCAGGACGCCGGCCAGCACCACAGCCGTCGTCAGGCGTCGCCAATGAACCGCCTCATTGGCAACCTTATCACTGGAAATCGTACGCGCCGCGTTGCTGGCGCGATCGACAGTACTCATAGCCCCCCGACCCGTGCGCTACATTCACCGCAAGCTATCCAGGGCGTGATGTCCCGTCAACCAAAGGATACCAAAATGCGTTATTCCCCAGATGGTGGTAATTTGGGCACACTAAGGTGCAGAGGTAATTGCAGATTGAAGCGGCGCCGCTTCCAATCCCGCATGATCGGCTTAGAGCGGTCGCTCGAATCCCATGTGGCTTTCCGGAGACGTTCGTAATGAAAGGACTAATCGCCGTATGCGCCTTTGCGGCCCCAGCGTGGATAGCCACCGGGCAGCCCGCCCACTCCCAGACTTACCCGACCCGCCCCATCACCGTGAACGTGCCGTTCGCCGCCGGCGGGCCGACCGACACCATTGCGCGCGTCATCGCCCAGCGCATGTCGGTGACGCTGCGCCAGAGCATCATCATCGAGAACGTCACCGGGGCCGACGGCGCGATCGGGGTCGGCCGCGCGGCGCGGGCGGCCCCCGACGGCTACCTGCTCAGCGTCGGGCAATGGTCGACCCATGTGCTCAACGGCGCGGCCTATTCCCTGCCCTATGATCTCCTGAGGGATTTCGAGCCGGTGGCGCTGATGTCGACCAATCCGCTCGTGATCGTGACCCACAAGGGCGTGCCGGCCGCGAACCTGACGGAGTTGATCGGCTGGCTCAAGGCGAACCCGGAGCGCGCAACCGTGGGCATCGGTTCCATGTCGCATCGCGTCAGCGCCGTATATTTTCAGAACCTCACCGGCACCAGGTTGACGCTTGTGCCTTATCGCGGCGCCGCGCCCGCCATGCAGGACATGATGGCGGGACAGATCCAGTTGATGTTCGACCAGGCCGCCACATCGCTGCCGCTGGTGCGCACCGGGAGCACCAGGCCCTATGCGGTCACCGCGGCCACGCGGCTTGCGGCAGCGCCCGACCTGCCGACCGTCGACGAAGCCGGGCTGCCCGGGTTCCACATCGCGGTGTGGACGGCGCTGTGGGCGCCGCACGCGACCCCGCGGGCCATTATCGACAAGCTGAATGCGGCGGTCGTCGAAGCCGTGGCCGATCCGGCTGTTCATCGGCGGCTTACCGAGGAGCTGGGTCAGGACATTCCGCCCCGCGAGCAGCAGACGCCGGAGGCGCTTTACGCCTATCAGAAAGCCGAGATCGAGAAGTGGTGGCCGCTGATAAAGGCGGCCAACATCCGGCCGGAGTGACTTTGCGCGGATTGCAGGGCGGGCAAGCGAAGCGTGCCCACCGCAACAAGCATGGGCGCCGACGTCGGCGATCGGTGGGCACGGCGCACCCTTCGACGGGCTCAGGAGCGCGCCTTTGCCCAGCCTGCACCTATCCGGGCTACCCGATCCGTCCGCCCAGCTCATCCTCGATATGCGCGCGGATAATCTCGTCGAACGACGTCTCGGCCCGAAAGCCCAGCGCGGCGGCGCGGCGCGCGTCAAAATTCTGCGGCCAGCCGGCCACGATCTTGGCGATCGCGGCGTCGGGCTCGCGGCGGATGCGTCTTACGGCATCGGCGCCGGCAACGCGCGCGAGCGCCGCGATCTGCTCGCCAACCGTACAGCTCAGGCCCGGCATGGTGAGATTGATACGCGCACCCAGCCGCTCGCGCGCGAGAGAGGCCGCATGGATGAGAAACTCCACCGCTGCACGCGGGCTCGCGAACCAGTGGCGCACATCCTCGGACACCGGCAGCACCGCCTCCTGCCCGGCCAGGGGCTCGCGGATGATGGAAGAGAAGAAACCCGATGCCGCCCTGTTGGGTTCGCCAGGGCGCACGACGATGCTCGGCAGCCTGATGCCGATGCCGTCGAGGAATCCGCGCCGCGTGTAATCGGCAAGCAGAAGCTCGCCGATCGCCTTCTGGGTTCCGTATGAGGTGAGCGGGGTGAGGAAAAATTCGTCCCCGATGGCGTCCGGGAACGGCGCACCGAACACCGCGATCGACGACGCAAACACGAGCTTCGGGCGGTAGCCGTCGCCGGCGAGCCTAATAGCTTCGAGGAGTTCGCGGATGCTGTCGGAATTCACCCGATAGCCCTTGTCGAAATCGGCTTCCGCTTCGCCGGAGACGACGGCGGCGAGATGGAAGATAACGTCGGGACGATGAGCGATGGCCTCCGCGGCGGCATCCGCCGCTGCGAGGTCGCTTGCGGCGGTCGCGACAGCGAATGGCGCGCGTGCCGGCGCCTCCGGCCCCACGATGTCGGTCAATGTCATCCGCTCGATGGCGCGGCCGGCCAATGCGCCGTCGCGCACGAGCCGCGCCGTCAGCTTGCGTCCGATCATGCCGGCGGCGCCGGTGATGAGGGTGTGCATGGGTCCGTTCTCTTCCACCGTGGGTTAGTTGACCGCCGCTATATTTTTCTATATATAACGCAACGTTCCTCACCGTTCCGAGGTTTATCTGTCTCTTAAGTAAGCAGCGCAACAGGGCGAGCGCCCCAAGACCTTTGCGGCGCGTTCCGGGGGCCGCGTCTTATGATCTGCACCATGAGGTCTGAAATGAAAGTGCGCAGTTTTCCTGCAGCGCTGTTGCTGCTTGCCGTGACCGCCGTCCCGACGCTCGCCCAATCGTCCGCGTGCAGTCCGCCGTGCCCGCCGTTCTTTCGCGTCTTTGGAGAGGTGCGAACGCCGAAGATGTTTGATGTGAGGGCATTGCGGAAACTGCCGGATACCAACGAGAATGTCACATATTTTGCCGCCGGAAGCATAGAGAGCCATGCATTTACCGGCGCGCTGCTGTGGGACCTGCTGCAATCGGTCGGCATCATCGTCGATCCCGCGATCAAGAACGACATTCTTCGCAAGACCATCGTTGTGACGGGAACCGACGGCTACGTGGCAGTCTTCACCGCCGGCGAGATCGCCCCGAACTTCGGCGGCAATCAGGTGCTGGTCGCCTATGAAGTGGATGGGCAACCGCTCGGGACGGAGGGACCGGCGGAAATCGTCGCGCCGGGCGACAAGGCCGGCGGCCGCTTTGTGCACAACATCGCCACCATCGAAGTTCGCGATGGAGCGAAATGACAGCTCACAGCGCCGCGCCGCCGATCCGCTTGGGTTGACACTCACTCTGCTTGTCATCGCCCGGTTTTGACCGGGCGATCCATAGTAACCACCGCGGGGAATACTCGATTGCCTTGCCCGGTCAAGCCGGCCAATGACGCCATGGGGCGATGGCGGGTTGAAATAACCCGCCCTACAGCGCCATGCCGCCGTCGACCAGATGGGTCTGGCCGGTGATATAGCTCGCCTCGTCGGACGCCAGGAACAGCGCGAGCGCGGCGACTTCCGCCGCGGTTCCGAGGCGGCCGATGGGCTGGCGGTTGATGAAATCCTGGCGGACCTTCTCGATCGGCTTGCCGGTCGCCTTGGCCAAGCCTTCGACCCGCCCTTCCAGCGAAGGCGTCTCAATGGTGCCGGGGCAGATCGCATTCGCCCGGATGCCGTGCCGGATGAAATCTGCCGCTACGGCCTTGGTGAGCCCGATGATGGCGGCCTTGGTGGCGCCGTAGACGTAGCGGTTCGGCACCGCCCGGATCGACGACACCGCGGACGAAATGTTGACGATCGAACCCCGCTGCCTCTCGACCATGCCTGGCAGGAAGGCCCGCAGGGTGCGGTGCATCGACTTGACGTTGAGATCGAAGGAGAAGTCCCAGTCCTGCTCGCTGCAATCGAGCACCGTGCCGTGATGCACGAAGCCGGCGCAATTGACCAGGATGTCGGGCGGCCCGAATGCCTTCATCACCTCCTGCGCCAGCGCCTCGACAGCGGCGGTCGAGCGCACATCGAGTTGTTCGCGGCGCACACAGGGAAGGCCCGCGAGCTTCCCGGCATCGAGATCGGTCGCGATCACGCGCGCGCCCTCGGCCGCGAACGCCTCGCAGATGGCGCGGCCGATGCCCTGCCCGGCAGCTGTCACCAATGCGATCTTGTTGGCAAGGCGCTGCGTCATGGGATCGGCTCAATGATTATCGCGCGGCGCCGGGAAGGTCTGGGCGACCCGCTGGTACTTCACAGCCGGCTTGAGCACCATGCCATCGGCAAGCTGGTCAACCACGGAACGCTGAATCTCCTGCCACGGCGTCTGGCTCTCGGGAAACTTGAAGCCGCCCTCGCTCTGCAGCGCACGGCGGCGCTCTGAGAATTCGCCCTCGGAGATCAGAATGTCCGCCCTGCCCTTGTTGAGGTCGATGCGAACGCGGTCGCCAGTGCGCAAGAGCGCGAGGCCGCCGTTCGCCGCAGCCTCCGGGGACGCGTTGAGGATCGACGGCGAGGCCGATGTGCCGGATTGCCGGCCGTCGCCAATGCAAGGCAGCGACGTGATCCCCCGTTTGATCAGCGCCGCCGGCGGCTGCATGTTGACCACCTCGGCGGAGCCCGGATAGCCGATCGGCCCGACGCCGCGAATCACAAGGAGCGTGCTCTCGTCGATGCCGAGCGCAGGATCGTCAATGCGGCGGTGATAGTCCTCCGGGCCCTCGAACACCACGCAGCGTCCTTCGAAGGCATTAGGGTCGTCCGGGTTCGACAGATAGCGTTTGCGGAATTGGTCGGAAATGACGGAGAGCTTCATGATGGCGGCGTCGAACAGATTGCCGCTCAGCACCTTGAAGCCGGCGTCAGGCTTCATCGGTTTCCCGTAGGGGCGGATCACGTCGAAATCCTGCGATTTCGCCGCGGCGGCGTTTTCCCCCATCGTGAGCCCGTTGATGGTCAAGGCGTCGGCGTGAATGCGCTTTGCCCCCAGCAATTCATGCATCACAGCCGGCAGCCCGCCGGCGCGGAAATATTCCTCGCCGAGATATTTGCCGGCCGGCTGCATGTTGACCAGCAGCGGAATATCAAGGCCGATCTTTTCCCAATCCGCAATGCCGAGCTTTACGCCCACATGGCGCGCGATGGCGTTGATGTGGATCGGCGCATTGGTCGAGCCGCCGATCGCGGAGCATGCCACAATGGCGTTCTCAAACGCCTTGCGGGTCATGATGTCCGAGGGTTTGAGATCCTCATGCACGATGGCGACGGCGCGCAATCCGGTCTGGTAGGCCATCTGCGCCCGCTCGCGATAGGGCGCGGGGATTGCCGCGCAACCCGGCAGCGACATGCCGAGCGCTTCGGCGAGCGCGTTCATGGTCGAGGCGGTGCCCATGGTATTGCAATGGCCGATCGAGGGCGCCGACGACGCCACGATGTCGATGAACTCCCTATAGTCGATGCGGCCGGCCGCATGGTCCTGGCGCGCATTCCAGATGGCGGTGCCGGAGCCGCAACGTTCGCCCTTCCACCAGCCGTTGAGCATCGGACCGCCGGACAGCACGATCGCCGGCAGGTCGACGGTCGCGGCCGCCATCAGGCAGGCGGGAGTGGTCTTGTCGCAGCCCGTCAACAGCACCACGCCGTCGAGCGGGTAGCCATAGAGCACCTCGACGAGCCCCAGATAGGCGAGATTGCGGTCGAGCGCCGCAGTCGGGCGCCTGCCGGTCTCCTGGATCGGATGCACCGGGAACTCGAACGCGATGCCGCCGGCATCGCGGATGCCCTCGCGCACGCGCTTGGCCAGCTCGATATGGTGCCGGTTGCAGGGCGCGAGGTCGGAGCCGGTCTGGGCAATGCCGATGATAGGCTTGCCGGCGCAAAGTTCATCCTTGGTGAGCCCGTAGTTGAGATAGCGCTCGAGATAGAGCGCCGTCATGCCTGGATTATCGGGATTGTCGAACCACAACTGCGAGCGCAGGCGGGGTTTGGCGGTCATCGGCGTTTTGCCTCGGTGTTAACGGGCGCGGCCTGCTTCTTGCGGGCCGCGGTTCGCGCGCTGGCAATCGGCCTCGATTGCGCCTATGTCAAGACGCCATCGAAAATCCGGCGCCGACAGCGGCTTGGATCATTTCGAATCGGTATCCATCGTCGCCGCCGGGCTTGTCCCGGCGACCCCGGGCGTTGGAGCACAGAGAAATCGAGGTGGCTGGGACAAGCCCGGCCACGATGCGGGAGAGATGGCAAGCAGCCGATACGACCGGGGATCATTGTGCTTTGTCGATCGAGGTGCGAATGCCCACGGTTTACGACTTTCGCGGCCGCGTCGCGGTCGTCACCGGCGGCGCCCAGGGCATCGGCCGCGCCATTGCCGAGCGCCTGCTCCGGGACGGCGCCACCGTCTGGCTCTGGGACCGCGATATCGCGCTTGCAAGATCCACCGCGGCAGAGCTTGGTTCCACCGGGGAGGCCTTCGCGGTGCCGGTTGACGTGTCCGACCTCGCGGAGGTCGAAGCCGCCGCCGCGGCCGTCGATGGCGGCCGGATCGACATCCTCGTCAACAACGCCGGCATATCGGGACCCAACCTGCCGACCTGGGAGTATCCGCCAGCGGAGTGGGCGCGGGTGTTGGCCGTAAACCTCACGGGCACGTTCAACTGCTGCAAGGCGGCGGCGCCGATAATGGTGGCGCAAAACTACGGCCGCATTGTCAACATCGCCTCGATCGCCGGCAAGGAAGGCAACCCTAACGCCTGCGCCTATTCGGCCTCCAAGGCCGGCGTCATCGCGCTGACGAAATCGCTTGGCAAGGAACTCGCCGGCTATGACATTGCAGTCAATTGCGTGACGCCGGTGGTCGCTAAGACCGCAATCTTCGACCAGATGACCAAGGAGCACATCGCCTACATGCTCTCGAAGATCCCGCGCGGCCGTTTCGTCAAAATCGAGGAAATCGCCGATCTGGTGGCGTTCTGCGCCTCGCAGGAGTGCGCGTTCACGACCGGCGCGGTATTCGACATTTCAGGCGGACGGGCGACGTATTGAGATCGCTCACAGGAATTTCTCCCAGAACTTGTCCGGCACCGTGGTGACGACCCATTGAAAGCTGCGCGAGAACACTCCGGCAAGGACTACGAACGTAAGAACCCCCAGCAGAGTGAGCGTCATCGTCCAGAAGGCGGAGGCGATTTTTTCAAAGGCCGCCAGGCTGCGCCTGAGCAACTGGAAAAGAATCCAGGCCAGAACCGCGATAAAAATCAGTCCAACGACGATCTTCCATGGCGGCAAACTCCACCACGACATTTCGAACGCATGAGTGATTTGCGACCACGACCACACCCATAATGTCTCAATCGTCCGCAATACCCAGGAGATGCCTTGAAGGATGACTTGGAGCAGTTGATGAATTGACTGATTCATAGCTGCCTCCTCTCGGGCAAATGCTGCCCAAAACGATACTGCCTCCCTGGCGGTCGATCAGACTCTCATTTCATTGAGAGTTTATATAGTTGCAGAGTCGCTGGCTGACCACCGCAGAAATTTGCGGCGCCCTGCCCTCCCCTGCTTGCGGGGGCGGCAAAACGGAAACTGATACCGCCGCCGCGGCAATAATTACGGCCACTGAGCGGCGACACCACGACGAACCTCGACACCTCACTTCCTGGTGAGCGAGACGTGATGGTTGCCGCTTGGCAAGCGACACCTGATTCTTGCCGCCGGTCGTTTCCTTTCGCTCGCACCCGGCCCACACGATGGATTCGTGCCGGGTCTGACCAAGTGGGACCGCCGCGCCCACGGCACGCTCCCACCCCCCACAAGGGGAGCGAGCCGCGAGTGTTCGCCCGCCGCTTGACTTGACGCCTATGGGGGAGCCCTTGCGGTCGCCCTCTTGGACAGACATAACGAACACAAATGCGCAGTTTAATATAAGACCGGCTCTCTGCGCGTGACCTCAATGGTCGCGCCGGCCGGCGGGCGTCCAAGTCATTCCAGTCGGTCGCAATCCGCTCTAGCATCGCGCGTCGACCAATCCCGCAAGAGGAGTTCCCCATGGCCGCTCGCCTTCGTCACATCGCCATTTCGGTGCCGGACCCTGAAAGGGCGGCGAAATTCTTTGAGGAGGCGTTCGGCATGAAGGTCGCCGGGCGCGCCGGCGTCGGGCTTTACGTGACCGACGGCACCGTCAACGTGGCGCTGCTCAAATTCCCCGGCGAGGTGCCGGGGTTCTCGGCCGGCCATTATGGCCTCATTCATTTCGGCATGTGGGTCGACGATCTCGATGACGCGGCCAGGAAAGTGGTCGCGGCGGGCGGCTCCTACTACATGGGCCGCGCCGACGACAACCCGAACACCTATTATGAGGTCAAATACAAGGACCCTGACGGGGTGGTTTTCGATCTGACCCACACGGGTTGGATCGGCGCCGTGAAGGAAGTCGTGCCGGCCGATGCCGCGATTGCCGCCGAATAGGTCCTCCGTGTCGATGCCATCGGCCCCCCGGCTCTCCTCTCCCCTCTCCCGCATCCGGGGCCGGGAAGGCAGGGCGGCCGTCATAGTGGCAGGCGGCGGACCGGTCGGACTCATTGTCGCCTTGATGCTCGGCCGCGCCGGCATCGCAGTGACCTTGTTCGACAAGGGCGACATCATCCACTCGCAGCCGCGGGCCGCGACCATTCACCCGGCCACGCTCGACATCCTTGACGCTCTCGGCGCGTACGCGCTGCTCGAGCCGCAAGGCATCGTGTGTCCAATCGTGAACTACTATGACGGCAAGCTTAAGCTCGCCTCGTTCGATCACGCCCTGCTGAAGGGCGAGACTCGTCATCCATGGGTGCTGCAATGCGAGCAGGATAAGCTCTCGCGCACCCTGTTTGCGATGGGGAAGGCGAACTCAAACATCGCCTTTCGCACCGCCACCAAGGTTATCGGCTGCAGCCAGCGCGACGATGCGGTCGAGGTCGTGGTCGAAGCGGCTGACGGCCGGCAGGAGCGCCATGAAGCCCTCTATCTCGTCGGGGCCGATGGGGCGCGCAGCACGATTCGCAAGGCGATCGGGGTCGAATTTGAGGGCTTCACCTATCCGGAGCGGTGCATGATCATCGGCACGCCCTATGATTTCGCTGCCGACGGCTACGCGTATCGCAATTACATCGCCGACCCTGAGGAGTGGTACAACCTCTTCAAGATTTCATGGCAGGGGCCGCCCGGCATCTACCGCCTCGTCGCGCCGGTGCGCCCGGACGAGCCGCTTGACGGCGACCGCGCGCTCGAAACTGCGCAACGCAAGCTGCAGCGCTTCAATCCGCGTCCTGACAGCTACGATATCGCGTTCTATGATTGCTACACCGTAGCCCAACGCGTCGCTGCGACCTTCCGCAAGGGCCGCATCCTGCTGGCGGGCGACAGCGCGCATCTTAACAGCCCGATCGGCGCCATGGGCATGAACAGCGGGATCCACGATGCCGTCAACCTCGCCGAAAATCTGATCCGCGTACTTGGCGGCGAGGAGAGCGACGCCGCCCTCGACCGCTACGTGCGCCAGCGCCGCCATGTGGCGATCGCCCATGTGCAGACCGCGACCATCGCGAACAAGCAGAACCTGGAGCAGCGCGATCCGATCAAACGGCAGCGCTACCGCGACGAGATGCGCCGCCGCGCGGAAGATCCTGCGCTCGCCAAAGCGTTCCTGATGCGCACCGCGCTGATCGACAGTCTGAGGGACGCCGCGAAGATTCCGTAGCAGCCCGGGTTGAGAGTAGCCCGGGTTGAGCGGAGCGAAAGCCGCGAACGCCGTGCCCTGTGGCGAAGCGGCCCCGGATTTCGCTTGCGCTCAATGCGGGCTGGCTGCTTACCCGGATGCCGCGAAGATTCCGTGGATCGCAATACACAATCGCTGCGCGACAAGGCCGTACTTTTCCAGCGTCGCGGCAAAAACGTGAAAACTTGGTAATCAATGCACACGGGAGGTGCGGCGCTTTGACGAATCACGCTCGCCCGTCGAACTTCGGTCGCATGTCTGCGACAAATGACCTGGGGCGGTGGAGGTTTCGGGCCTGCTGCCCGAAAAGACGGAGAAAGCCAATGTCCATGCGAATGCTGAACCTGTCGGTCGCCGTCGTGCTGGCGGCCGGCGTTGCGACTGCTTCCAATGTAGCGTCGGCCGCGCCTTTCGCCGATGCGCTTGCGATCAAGAAGGCGGCCGGCACCGACGTGGAGAAGGTGTGGGGCAGAGGATTCGGTTGGGGCTTTGGGGCCGGATTCCTCGGCGGCGCGATCATCGGCGGAGCGCTGGCCGCCCCCTACTACTATGGGCCCTATTACTATGGTCCGGCCTACTACCCGCCTCCCGCCTACGGCCCTGGCTATTATCCGGCGCCGGCGCCGGGTGGCGACGCGTCTTACTGCGCCAGCCGCTATCGATCCTATGATCCAGCGACCGGCACGTACCTCGGTTACGATGGCGTGCGGCATCCCTGCCCTTGAGCAGACGAACCGCAGGACCGGCAGCGGACACGGACAGGGCCGCCCTCGCGGGCGGCCCGTTCTGTTTATCCGGGGGCGCATCGGCTATAATCGATTTATGCGCAAGGAATTCCAGCCTTATCTTCGCGACGCCGACAAGCGCGAGCTGTTGCAGAACAACTACCTTTTCAGCAAACTCAGCGCGAAGCATATCGACCGCCTCGCGGCCTGCGTGGTGGGGAAATCGGTTGCGCGCGCAACCAGCATTTTTGCCAAGGGCGATCCAGGCTCCAGCCTGTTCGCGATCTGCCGGGGCACCGTGAAGATATCGGCGCCCTCGGTCGACGGCCATGATGCGGTGTTCAACCTGATTGGCAAAGGCGACATCTTCGGGGAGATCGCTTTGCTCGACGGCCGACCGCGAACAGCGGATGCCGTTGCGGTCACAGATTGCGAGCTGTTTGTCATCGAGCGGCGCGATTTCCTGCCGCTTATGAGGGAGGAGCCGGAGATAGCGCTCAAGATGATCGAGATCCTGTGCGCAAGACTGCGCCGGACCACGGAGCAGGCCGAGAATCTGATGTTTCTTCATCTCCCCGGCCGGCTTGCTAAGGCGCTCTTGCGCCTCTCCGACAACGACGCCCGCACCTGCGAGCGAAAAGCGGTCGTGACGCAGAAGGATCTCGGCAACATCATCGGCATGTCGCGGGAGAGCACCAACCGGCAATTGCGCATTTGGGAGGAGCAGGCCTGGGTCCGCCTGGAGCGCGGCGGAATCGTCATCCTGTCAGCGCAAGCGCTCGAACGCATCGCTGAATGCGACACCGAAGGCTCCCTGAGCGGGCTTCGCTGAGCAACGAGAGGTATCATTCGCCCCCGCGCCACGTCACGCCCGCCGCAGAGCGGGAGGATTTGCGAGCAATGTGACGTAAATCACATCGGCCAGGCGCACGGAACGCTACGATCCGCCGGGGTCACAACGGACGGATCGATGGCCATGGACATGTCTTGGGCGGCGGCGTCACATCCGAGACCGGCGAGGCGCGGCAGCGCCGGAAATAGCGGCACGGAGGATGCGGTCCTGATCCGTCGCCTCGCCGCGGCAGACAGAACCGCGATGCACGCCCTGTTTGCGAAGCATCACGTCGCGGTCTACCGATTCGTGCTGCAGCGATTGCGCGACAAAACATTAGCCGAGGATGTTACCAGCGACGTGTTCCTTGACGTCTGGCGGTGCGCCGGCCGGTTCGAAGGCCGGTCGACAGTGCTGACCTGGATTCTGGCGATCGCGCGTCGCAAAGCCTTCGCGGCGTACGCCAGAAGCCGCAGCGTCGAGTTTGACGCCGACACGATTGCCGACCGGGGCAGTGAGGACGATCCGGATGCGCCCCTGCAAGCGCGGGACCGGAGCATCGTCCTGCGCAAATGCCTCACCAGGCTTTCGCCCGAGCATCGCGAAGTGATCGACCTCGTCTACTATCAGGAGCAATCCATGGACTCGGTCGCCACAATCCTCGGCATTCCCCGCAACACCGCCAAGACGCGGGTCTTCTACGCGCGCAAGCGGCTCGCCGACGAATTGAAAAGGGCCGGGCTGGATTGGGTTGCGATCTGAATGGCCGGCACCTGTGGGACCTGTAGCCCGGTTTGTGCGCAGCGAAACCCGGGCTACGGAACGAAACCGCTCAAGGTAAATTGAAGACAATCAATTGATCCGTCACCTGCCCTGACCCCGGTTTGAGCGAGCCGCCGGCGAGGTAGACATTGCGGCCGTCGGTCGTCGCCGCTGTGGCGTGGCGGCCGCCCGGCAGCGGGGCCAGTATGCGCCACGTGCTGGCCTTGACGT
Source organism: Hyphomicrobiales bacterium (assembly GCA_021323775.1). GTDB lineage: Bacteria > Pseudomonadota > Alphaproteobacteria > Rhizobiales > Xanthobacteraceae > JAJPKK01. The sequence goes on along the minus strand of JAJPKK010000273.1, from coordinate 18,068 downwards.
CGAAGCCTTCATTTTCGTTGAACGTGCGATCCTGCGGCGGAAATTCGCCGCCCAGCACCATGATGAGGCCCTTGTAGAACGTGCTGGACACGCCGCTGCGCGCCGTCGGCAGCGGCGGGCCGGGGCTCCAGGTGCTGGTGGCCGGATCATAGACGTCATGCAGCGCGACGGGCTCCGCCGGCGACGTGATGCGGCCCCCGATGGCGTGGATCTTGCCCTCGGCGGCGACAACCGCCATGTGATCGCGCGCTTGCGGCAGCGGCGCGGCGTCGCTCCAGGCGCCGGTTGACGGATCGTAGACCTCGTGGGTCGCGACCGTCTTGCCGTCAGGCCCGCGTCCGCCGATGGCATGGACTTTGCCGTCCAGCACGGCGACGCCGACCGACGCGCGCGGCGCCTTCATTGGCGCAAGCGCCCGCCACGTGTTGGCGGCAGGATCGTACTCGTAGACCAAGGCTTGCGGATAGGCGTGCACCGAGGCGAGGAAACCGCCGACCGTGATGATCTTGCCGTTGACGACGGCTGTTCCCATGTGGTCGAGCCCGCGGATCATCGGCATTCGGGCATTCCATTTGTCGGTCGCCGGATCGTATTCCTCGACGTGGGGCACCGCGACCCGGTTGATGCTGCCGCCGAGCACGTAGATCTTGCCGCCGACGGTCGCGAGCGAAACTTCATTGCGGGCAGTGGGGAGGGGCGCCTTTTGCGTCCAGGTTCCTGCGCTTTGCGACGTGCCGGTTGCGGCGGTCTGGGCGAAGGCGCCGACAGCGCCAAGCGCGCACAGGATCGCAATGGGCATGAATCTCATCATCGCTTCCTCCTACTTCTTTTCGGCGTTTCATCGTCGTATTCGCCGCAACCTTCGCGACGCTACCATTATGGCGGATTTCGATCGACTGGAATCACTTATAAAGTCGGCGAAGGCGGCCGAATGGTTCCGGCGCTGGCACGCAACACTGGAGAGGGCACGATGCTGCGCAAATTTTTTCTTGCGGCTGCTGCCGTCATGGCGGCGCTCGCCGTACTTCCCATCCTCGCCGCCGCAGCGGCGGTCGCGCAGCCCTACCCGAACCGGCCGGTGAAAATCATCGTGCCGACGCCCGCAGGCGGACCGGTTGACGTGATGGCGCGCCTGCTCGCCAATGCCCTGCCGGCCTTCCTCGGCCAGAACGTGATCGTGGAGAACCGCGCGGGCGCCGGAAATACGCTCGGCTCCAAGGTCGCTGCCGCCGCCGACCCGGACGGCTACACGCTCCTGGTGAGCGCCGCGAGCGGCCTCATCATGAGCCCGATGGTCTATAAATCCGCCGGCTATGACGAGAACAGCTTTGCCCCGATCGCCCTCGTTGCCGAGACCCCGCAGGTGCTGGTCGCGCATCCGTCAGCGCCGTTCGGCAGCGTGGCTGAGCTGGTCGCCTACGCCAAGGCGAACCCTGGCAAGCTCAATTATTCGACGGGCGGCGCCGGCACGCTGCCCCATCTCACCGCCGAGTTGTTCAAGCAGCTTTCCGGCGCCAACATTGTCCACGTGCCCTATAAGGGCGGCGGACCGGCGCTCACCGATGTGGTGGCGGGACAGATTCAGCTCACCTTCGACACCGTGGGCACTTCGCTTCAGTTCATCCGCGACGGGCGGCTGAAGGCTCTCGCCGTCTCGAACCCGGCGCGCCTTCCCGAGCTGCCCGACGTGCCGACAATGCCGGAGCTCGGCTACCCGGCCATCAACACCGGCGCCTGGGTGGCGATCCTGGCGCCCCTCGGCACGCCGCGCCCGATCATCGAAAGGCTCAACCAGGCGACCAACGACGCTTTGAATTCGCCCGCCATGCGCGACCCGCTCATGCGCCTCGGCGCCCAGCCGCGCGGCGGCGCTCCGGAGGACCTCGCCCGGCACATGAAAGCCGAACACGACAAATGGGGGCCGATCGTGGCGCGGCTTGGACTGAGGGAGGAGTGAGTATCATCATGGCCCGCCTCCCTCTCAGCATCGCGCTCTCCGACAACCCGAACACCCGGCCGCTGATCGACGGCGCGGTCAAGGCAGAGGGCATCGACCTTACCGCCACCGTTCTTCATCCATCGGAGATGTTCTGGCGGCAGTTGCGCTTTGCCGAGTTCGACGTGTCGGAAATGTCAATGTCGTCGCTGTTGATCTCGACCGCGCGCGGCCCGACGCCGTGGGTGGCGCTGCCCGTATTCACGACCCGCGAGTTCTTTCACACCCGCATCCTGGTGCGCGCCGATTCCGGCATCGCCTCGCCCGCCGACCTCAAAGGCAAGCGGGTCGGCGTGCCCGAGTATCAACAGACCGCGGCCATCTGGGGGCGCGGCGTGCTGGAAAACGAGTTCGGCGTGCATCCGCGCGACATGGCGTTCTTCATGGAGCGCCCCGCCGGCAAGAGCCACGGCGGCGCCACCGGCTTCAAGCCGCCGGCGGGCGTGACGGTGCACCAGATCCCCGCCAGCACCAATATCGGCGAGATGCTCATCTCCGGCGAGCTTGACGCGACGCTGCTCTATCTCACCGACCGCAACCTCGTCGACCGCAGCCGCATCGACCTTTCCGCCGATAAGCGCGTGCGGCCGCTGTTTCTCGACCGCGCCGCGGAAGGCCGCCGCTATTACGCCAAGACCGGCATCTACCCGATCAACCATACCGTGGTGATCCGCCGATCGCTGGCGGAGAAGCACCCCTGGATTGCGCTCAATCTGTTCTCCGCCTTCGCGGCGGCGCGCGCGCAGGTGCTGCGCGCCGGGGAGATGGCGCTCGCCTGCCATTTCGAGACCGGCATCATCGGCGATAAGGTGCGCATGGCCCTTGCCAGCGATCCGATGGCCTATGGGGTGAAGGCGGCGCGCAAGGTGCTGGAGACGATCGCGTGCTATGTCCACGCCCAGGGACTGACGGATCGGGTGGTGAAGCTCGAAGAGCTGTTCGCACCGGCGACGTTGGAGTTGTGAGGATGGTCCAACACAGCCGGCTGTAGCCCGGGTTGAGCGAAGCGAAACCCGGGGAGCCGCTGCCCCTCACAGCTTCGGAATATGCGCGTCGTCGATCACCTTGGCCCACTTGGCGATGTCATCCTTGAGCCGGGCCGCAGCCTCTTCGGGGGACCCGGCCTGAGCCTCCAGGCCAAGCTCAAACATCCGTCGCTTGATCTCGGGCAGCGCCACCACATCGCGGACCGCCTGATTGAGGCGGGCGATGATGTCCGCCGATGTGCCGGCCTTGGCGAACAGCGCGTTCCACGAACGCACCTCATAGCCCGGCACCCCGGCTTCCGCCACGGTCGGGGCATTCGGGGTGAGCTTGGAACGTTTCTCGCCCGTGGTCGCAAGCAGCCGCAGCTTGCCGTCCTCGATGCCGGCTTTCGTGGTAGCGTAGTACTCGACAACGAGCTGCACATCGTTGCGCAACGCCGCGACCATGGCGTCCGGCGTGGTGCGATAGGGAATGATCGTAACGTCGATCCTGGCCATCGCGCGAAGCAGCTCGGCAGCGAGGTTCTGCGTGCTGCCGACATTGATGGTGCCGATGTTGAGCTTACCAGGGTTGGCGCGCGCGTCCTTGAGCATATCCCCGAGCGTGGCATAGGGCCCGTTCGCGTTGGCGACGATGGTGAGATCGAACAGGCTGAACCCGGAGATCGGCGCGAAATCCTTGACCGGGTCGTAGGGCAGGCTCTTGAACAGAGGCACGTTGATTGCGGTGCCGTTGGTGATGAGCGCGAGGGTATAGCCGTCGGCTGGCGCAGCGAGCACCGAGCGCGCCGCCGCTATGCCGCCAGCGCCCGGCTGATTGTCGACGATGACGCGCTCGCCCAGCTTGCCGCCCAGTCTGTCCGCGATCAGCCGCGTGGTGATGTCGCCGATGCCGCCGGCCGCAAACGGCACGATGATCCGCAGCGGCCGAGTGGGATAATTCTGCGCGTCAGCCGCCGAAGTCAGTACGAGCGCGCTGGCGGCTGCCAGAATCATCAAGCACGGACGCATGTTTGAAAAAATCCTCATCGATCCCGGTTCACCGGCGCCGGGAAGCGATCATTGGGCAAGCTTGACGGGAATTCCAGGAATTTGCGCACGAAGCCAGGCGCCACCGCCGAAATCGGATTGACGCGCAGCACTGGCGCCCCCGGGCTGCCGACCACTTCGTAGGTCATGCTGCCGATCAGACCTTCCTTGCCGCCGAGAAAGAAGCCGACGATCGGGATATTTCCGAACGCGGCATTTAGTCCGTAGAGCGGAACGAAGGTCCCGCGCAGATGCAATTCATTGGCGCCATAATCCATCACGCCGTCGATTGTCGCACCGAGCGTCGGACCCGTGACCAGTCCCTCATGGATCACCATCTTGCCGGGCCGGCGGGTGAATTCGACTCGCATGCGCGAGAACTGCACCCCATTACCGACCCCGTTTGGCGCGCCGGCGACGACGCCATCGAGCCCCGCCTCGCCGCGCACCGTGAACTCGCGCACATCGAGGAGGCCGTCCTGCTTTGCCCCGTCGTGCGTCGGCGGGTCCATCGCGATCCACATCTGGCCGCCGACCATGCGCGAATAGACATCGCTGAAGCGGAACAGCGCGCCGGCATCGGTCGACTCCAGATACACGATCTGCCGTTCGCCGGGACGTCCCCGCAGCTCTCCTTGCAATACGCCTTCGCCGGCGAACCGCGCCGTCGCCGCGAGATTGCGGATCGTGCCCCCGCGCCGCGTCAGGTGCAGGTCGAGATTGCGCAACACTTCGCCCTTAAAGCCTGCGACCGCGCCGACCTTCGCGTCGATATCAATATCGACGGGGGGCCGGCGCTGCTTTGTCTCGGGCGGGCCGCCCGCCATCACCGATCTGATGAAATTGCGGCCGTCGAAGGTGTCGCCGCGCACCGTCACCTTGTAGAGGTTGTCGGGCATGCGTTCGAGTCCAAGGCTCGCCTTGTCGCCTTCGGCCAACCCGAACACCGGAAACGTCGCGGTCGCGAAATCGCCGTTCTGATCGAAAGTCACACTGCCGCGCAGCGACGCGCCGTTGCCGTCGAACGCAATATCATCGAGCCTGATTGGCTTGCCCCGCCCTACAAAGGTGAAGGTCGCCCGCGCCGGCCGGTTCGCCAGCTTGCTCCACCCCGCGACGAGATTATCGAACTTGGCCGGCGTAAAATCCGCTTCGACCGACAGGCGGCTGTCCGCATCGCCGCTCAAGGCGACCCGGCCGCCGATCTTGACCGGGACTGATCCTACGATGCCGCCGTTGGCATCAAGGCCGAACCGCGCGCGCGCTGCATCGTCGAGCGTGGCGGTCATACGGACTTCTGCGTCGGGCTCGCCGGCGGCGCGGCGCAGCTCCACCGAGGCCGGCACGCCGCCGATGCGCATGTCGCCCTTGAGCTGATAGCCCTGATTGTTGGCGCTGGCGCGCAGCGTCTGCGCCTCGACCTTCTGCGACATGACGAAGCGGTCGGCCGAAAAATTCACGATATCGGCTGCAACCGAATAGCTGAGCGTGGAAGCTTTCACTTCATTGGCGAGCGGCAGCGAGAGATTGACGGTCGCGAGCACATTGCCGCGGCTGGTGGCGGGATCAAGCGGAACTCCGGCAGCGTCCTTAAGCCGGTCCATGTTGAGAAGCTCGGCCGCCGCCGCCACCGGGCCTTCGACCCTCGCCCGAACTTTGGAAGGCGGATTCTTCACGCTGGTGTCCGGCACCTCGAACACGCCATTCGCCACCGTAAGTTTGCGGCCGGACGGCATCTGGACCACGCCCCGTCCGAGCGTCACCGTCGATGTGCGGCCCCTGACGCGCGTGACGAGGTCGGTGTCGCGGATTTCCGGCAGGTTGTCGAACGGCTGAATGGTGACGCCGGAGGTCTGGATCTGAATCGACAATCCATCGTCCGGGACCGGCGGGCCGCCGGAGCGCAAGGTCGAGATCGGCGCGTTGGTGACGATTTCGCCCTGTTCGATCACGCCGCCGGAAGCCCGTTCAATGACCCAGTCGCGCACAGGCGGCGTGATGAAGGGCGGCCACATCTGCCTGAACGCCGAAAGCGAAAGCTTGCGCCCCGCCATGCGGACGGCAAGCCTGGGATCGGACGTGGAGTAGTCGAGGCTGCCCGACATGGCGACGCCGACGCCTTTGCCGGCGACCTCTGCGTGATCGATGTTGAGCCGCCGCTCCACCGGGTCGATCCGGCTTTGCAGGAGGACGCGGTTGAGCAGGAGCGGCTCCTCGCCGGGGACGGTTGGCGCAAGAACCACCGAGCCGCCAGTCAGATTGAGCGCCCAGCTTCCGCTCCCGTCCTGGGGGGCTTCGGCCTGCGCCATGAGCGTCAAGCGCGTACCGCCGGCAATGATCTGAAACGGCATTGCCAGCACCCGGCGAGCCGCGTTCCAATCGAGCTGGATCTCGGCGCGGTCGATTGTGACCTTGGCCTGCGGATCGCCGACGTCGGTGAACGACCCCGGTCCCACCATGATGCGGCCGGAGGCGAATTGCGGTGTTCCGTCCTGGGCAAATTCGGCGCGAAGCCTCGCCGATATGGCCCCGTCGGTGTCGATCTGGCCGCCGTCGACGCGCAACGCCAAAAGCAGGTCCTTGAGCAGAACCTTGCGCGCTTCGACGTCGATCATGCGGCCGCCGTCGCTGCCGGGCTTGATCGATGCGAGCACAAGCCACGGACGGTTCGCGTCCTCCGAACCCAGCTCGAATTCGAGCGCGCCCGCGCGCGGGCGGGTCAAGCTCAAGTGAATGTTCTCAAACCGGGACTGCTGACCATTGCGCCGGTCATCGACCACGAGGTTGCCGCTTTTGAGGCCGACCTCCGTGAGCTCGCCGCCGTCGAGACCGAACGCGGTGAGGCTGTCCACCCAGGCGAGGAAGGCGGCAAAATTCTCTTGCAGGCTGTGGCCTCCCTCACCCGCAGCGGCTCCCTCCCTCCCCTCCCCTGCGAGCGCGGGCGTCTCGCCCGCTTTGTTCATAAGAGCAGACGGGTCCGGCCCTCCCTGGTCAAAGAGGGGGCGGGACGCCTGCGCATCCACCGGCGGCGAGTAAGGAGCGGCCGGCGCGGTTCCTCCCTGTGACCCGCCCTGAGCCGGCGTCGGCGCAATGGCAACAGCACGCTGGTTCGCGCCGGTCGACACCGTGACCTTGCCGTCGGCTTCAACCCGAACCGCAAGCTCGGCGCCCACGAGGTTGAGGCGTTGCGCCCGCGGCCGTCCCGCGAGCAGGCTCGCGGCGGAGAATCCGACCTCCGCCTTCGGGGCGCTCGCGACCACCGCGCCGTCATGGTCACGCACCGTGATGGAGTGGATGCGCATCGCGATGCGGCCATGCTCGTCGCGTTCCAATACGGTGCTGCCGATGTCGACCTGGAACTGGCTGCCAAAATTCTCTGCGACCGCAGCCGCCAGCCATGGCGTTGCGAAGTCCAATGATATCGGTCCGCTCGCCAGCAGCAGCCACAGCCCAGCCGCCACCAGCATGACGATAGCAGCGATCGCCGCCAGACCGATCGAGAGCCGCCGCATCCATCGGGATTGCATCGCCCGCAGTGGCGGCCTGGCGAGGCGCCGCATGATCCGCCACCAGAGCGTCGCCCCGATACGGCTGCGCCACCAGCGGCGCACCTCTGGCCGCGCCGCCGGTGACGGCCCCCGTCCGCCTCCGTTTCGGGCCCCGCCCCCGCTGAGGAGGGGGGGTAAATCAACAGCCCCTCCCCCGCTCGCAGGGGAGGGGGTGGCGGCGCGCCTCGCCGCCTGGGCGCTGCGGTGCATACGGAACTTCGGTTCCACAGTGCGCAAGCCCGCGGTCATCTGTCTGCTGTCGTGGTCAACCGCCATGCTTGCTGTAATGTCCCTATGCTTCAGGGTAACGATCAGGGGTTAACGTGAAATCTACTCCCTCGCGGCGCAGGACGTGGTTTAAGTCTCAACAGACTGTTCGAAAACGACGAAACCAAGGCAAAGTCAAATGACGGATCTCAAGGCAGGCGACAAGGCGCCCGATTTCAATTTGACCCGCGATGGCGGCAGCACGGTGTCGCTCGCGGATTTCAAGGGCAAAAAGCTCGTCCTTTATTTCTATCCGAAGGCGGATACGCCAGGATGCACCGCCGAGGCCAAGGACTTCTCCCGCCTGCATTCGGCCTTCGCGAAGGCCGGAACCGCAGTGATCGGGGTGTCCGCAGACCCGGTCAAGAAGCAGGATGCGTTCAAGGCGAAGCATGCGCTCTCGACGCCGCTGGCCTCCGACGAAAACCATGAAATGCTCAAGGCTTACGGGGTGTGGGCGGAGAAATCCATGTACGGGAAGAAATACATGGGCATCAATCGCACCACGGTGCTGATCGGCCCCGACGGGCGCATCGCGCGCATCTGGCCGAAGGTCAAGATCGACGGCCATGCTGAGGAGGTTTTGGCAGCCGCGAAAGCGATTTAGCTCGTAGGGGCAATAAGCGCAACCCATTGCGCCCTACTCGGCGCCGACAGGGCAGACTTCCTATTTTTGCAGGCGCTGCAGCGATTGGCAGGAAGTCGGCGCGGCGCGGAAATCGCTTCGCCATCGCGCCGCAATCCCGCTACCCTTTGGCGAAAATTAACCCATGCCTGGGAGGCGACGATGCGGCGCTTGGCTGTTGTCTGTGCGATCGCTTTGTTTGCTGGAGTGTTGGCGCTGGCGCAGCAGGGACCTCGGGTCACCACGCTGGTCTCGGACGACCCGGTGACGGGCGTGCCGGATAAGGTCTTTACGCTCATAACCGCCGGGTTTCCGCCCGGGGTGAGCACTGGCCGGCACACCCATCCGGGCGACGAATACGGGACAGTGGTCGAGGGCGCCGTTGTGGCGCGGCAGGAGGAAGGAGACCGGAAAACCGTCACGGCTGGCCAGTCCTATTATGTCCCCGCGGGCGTCGTCCACGAGACGAAGAACACCGACGATAATAGCCATCGTGGCGGGCTCAATGTGACGTTTCGCCGGGTTCATAGGCGCAAGCCGTGATGGCACCAACGACCTCATGATCATCCCCAAACCCGCCCCCGCGCCGGAACCGGCCCGCAAAATCAGCTTCGTGTCACTTGGCTGCCCCAAGGCGCTCGTCGACTCCGAGCGCATTGTCACGCGCCTGCGCGCCGAGGGCTATGAGCTCGCCCGCAGGCACGACGGCGCCGACGTGGTGATCGTCAACACCTGCGGCTTTCTTGACAGCGCCCAGGCCGAGTCCCTTCAGGCGATCGCGGCGGCCCTCAGGGACAACGGCAAGGTGATCGTGACCGGCTGCATGGGCGCGGAGCCGGAAAAAATCACAGCGCAGTTTCCCAATGTCCTCGCGGTCACCGGGCCGCAGCGATACGAAGACGTGCTCAATGCCGTCCACCGCGCGGCGCCGCCGCGCCACGATCCCTTCATCGACCTCCTGCCGCCGGAAGGCATCAAGCTGACACCCCGCCACTATGCCTACTTGAAGATTTCCGAAGGATGCAACAATCGCTGCAGCTTCTGCATCATCCCGAGGCTGCGCGGCGATTTGGTGTCGCGGCCAGCCGCAGATGTGCTGCGCGAAGCCGAACGCCTGGTTGCGGCGGGCGTGAAGGAACTCCTGGTCATCTCGCAGGACACGTCCGCATACGGGCTCGACATCAAGTACGCTGCAAGCCGGTGGAAAGAGCGCGAGGTCAGCGCGCGCTTCCTCGACCTTGCAGCGGCGCTCGGCGAACTCGGCGTGTGGGTGCGGCTACATTATGTCTATCCCTACCCTCACGTGGACGCAGTCATCCCGCTGATGGCCGAAGGCAAGGTTTTGCCCTATCTTGACGTTCCGTTTCAGCATGCCGCGCCGGCCGTGCTCAGGCGCATGCGCCGGCCGGCTGCCCAGGAGAAGACGCTGGAACGCATCCGGGCGTGGCGCTCCATCTGTCCCGACCTGACGCTGCGGTCGACCTTCATCGTCGGTTTTCCCGGCGAGACCGAGGGGGATTTTTCCTTTCTCCTCGACTGGCTCGATGAAGCAGCGCTCGACCGCGTCGGCTGTTTCCGCTACGAGCCTGTGCAAGGCGCGGCGGCCAATGATCTCGCCGAGGCTGTGCCGGAGGAGGTCAAAGAAGAGCGCTGGCGCCGTTTTATGCAGCGCCAGCAGGCGATCTCAGCGCGCCGCATCAAGCGCCATGTCGGCACGCGGCAGCAAGTCATCATTGACGAGGCCGGCCCGCGTCCCGACGGCTGGGCCAAAGGCCGAACCGGAGGCGACGCCCCGGAGATCGACGGCACGGTCCATGTGACGTCGCGCCGGCCGCTGCGGGTCGGCGAACTCGCTACCGTGAAGATCGATCGCGCCGACGCATACGATCTATATGGCACTGTGGTGGGGTATTGAGACGCGAGACCCGCCCGGCACGCGCCCGGCCAACACGTCGCGCATGGCGGCGCGATCGATATTCTGTCCGCTCATGATGAGGCCGACACGGCGGCCGCGCATGCTGGCGCGTTCCTTGAGGAGGGCTGCAAGCGGCGCGGCGCCGGCGCCCTCCGCAAGCGTGTGGGTATCGGTGAAATAAATGCCGATCGCCTCGACCAGCTCGCTTTCCGTCACCTCGACAATGCGATCGGCGCCGCCTCGGATGACAGCAAGGGCCGTCGCGTCTGGCACCCGCACCGCCAAGCCATCCGCGAACGTGTCGGCCGTGTCAGTCGTGACAACCTTCCCGGCCGCAAAGGACCGCGCATAGGCATTGGCGTGCTGCGCAACAACCCCCACAATGCTGGTCGCCAGCCCGAGCGCGTCACGCATGCCGATGACGCCGCAAATGCCGGAGCCGAGGCCGATCGGGACGTAGACCGTGTCGAGATCGCTGACTGCGGCGAAAAATTCGTACGCATAGGTCGCAACCCCGATGACGAGATCGCGGTGGAACGCGGGCGTGAACGCGTAGCCGCGTTGGCGTGCGAGCGCCACGGCGTAGTCCTTGGCCTCGTCGAAATCGCGGCCGTGTTCAATGAGTTCGGCGCCGAACGCGCGCATGGCGGCATTCTTCTCGACCGAATTTCCATGCGGCACCACAATTGCTGCGGCGATGCCCGCGCATCGCGCCGCAAAGGCCAGCGACTGACCGTGGTTGCCGCGCGTGGCGGAGACGATTCCTTCCGATTGCGGCCGCTCGCGCCTGAGCCGGTCCATATAAACCAAGCCGCCGCGCACCTTGAATGCACCGATCGGCGTATGATTCTCGTGCTTGACAAAGACCTCTGCGCCGGTGCGCGCCGCGAGCCGCGGCCATGCGTATTGTGGCGTCGGCGGCACGGCGGAGCGCACGATCGGCAATACGGATTCAATCTCGGCGACAGTGAACAGGGGCGTGGCCATGGCGAGACGCTGCGTTCCTCCGTTTTTCGCTGATGCTGCGCTTTCGCCTGAGCAGGACGTCGTTTTCCTATCCTGCTCCCGCTGCGAGGGGAAGATCGAGAGGGATTCCCCTCACATCGTCGCCGCGCAGGTGCAACCGGCAATTTGCCGATAGACCCTGGAGACGCCGGATAGGCAAGCGGCTTGCGCCAGGCAACGTTCATAAAGATAAATTGACGTTCATAAATTTCATGTTGCTAAAACATAATTTTTCGATAGCCTGGAATTGTAAAAGATAGAGCACGCACGCTGCAACCAGGCGACAGCCAACCAGCCTGGAGCAGGTACAACCCGAAAACTCGAGGGAGAGAAATGATGCGAAAAGTCATGATTTCGGCCGCGGCAATGACGGCGTTTGCAGCGATCTTAGCCTCGGCCCCAGCCGGCGCCGTGGACAATTGGGGGCCGAAACAGGTGGGCAATCAGTGCTTCACACCCGCCCCAGGGCACTCGAAGGATCTCGGCTTTGGCTCGTGGGGCGCGTGCCCGCAGCAGGCAAGCGTCGCCGTGCCGGCGTCGACCCGCCACAGGACCCGCCATCGGGCGGCACACGGCGCGCAATGATTCTCAGTAGAGCGAAAGAAGATAGCGGCAACGCGAAGACGCGGCCGAACGAAAGCTGCGTGTGGCCGCGCCGGAAGAGTATACGGCCATGAGGTAGGCGAAAAGTCGTCTGGTCTTCACCCCTTGAAACAAACCAGGCGGCGCGTGGTAACCGGCGCCAAATCAGCCGGAGCACGAGCCTCGCCTTCTTGCCCCGCACTGACGTGCGGGGCTTTTTTCGTCGTTTACAAGGGTTGGATCACGCAGCAGCGCCGAGCTTGGCCGCCGCCGAGCTTGGTCTGTCCCGATCGAGAGCCAGGCTATTTTAATATCGCGATTTAAATGAATAGCAATATTACGCTAAATTATTTATTCTCAATAAGGAATATTCTTAAATATCGTATTCAATCGGATTTCATCGATGGTTGACATCGGATTAAGCGTTTGTCCCTCTGCCTCGTCAGCTTGCGCAACTTATTTCGGCAGGTTCAACCTGATGTGCAGCTCCCGCAATTGTTTCGGGGTCACCTCAGACGGCGCGCCCATCATGAGGTCCTCGGCGCGCTGGTTCATCGGGAACAGCACCACTTCGCGCAGGTTCTCCTCGCCACACAACAGCATGACGATACGGTCGATGCCAGGGGCAATGCCGCCATGCGGCGGGGCGCCGAGCGAGAGGGCATGCAGCATGCCGCCGAACTTTTGTTCGAGCACGCTCTCGTCGTAGCCGGCAATCGCAAACGCCTTTTTCATCACCTCCGGGCGATGATTGCGGATCGCGCCTGACGAGAGCTCCACGCCGTTGCACACGATATCGTACTGGATGGCCTTCAGCCCAAGGATTTTCTCCTTGTCGGCTGGATCGAGCCTCAAGAATTCTTCCGGCGGCAGATTGGGCATCGAGAACGGGTTATGGGAGAAGTCGATCTTTTTCTCCTCTTCGTTCCATTCATACATCGGGAAATCGACGATCCAGCAGAATTCGAAGCGATCGCGGTCGATCAGGCCGAGTTCCGCGGCGATCTTGGCGCGCGCCGGGCCGGTGAACCTGATAAAGTCCTTCGGGCGGCCGGCAACGAAGAACGCCGCATCGCCGACAGTGAGGCCGAGCTGATTGCGCATCGCTTCACTGCGCTCGATGCCAACATTTTTCGCAAGCGGCCCCGCGCCGCCCTCCTCGCCCTCGCGCCAGAAGATGTAGCCAAGTCCCGGCAAGCCCTCGCCCTGCGCCCACGCATTCATGCGGTCGCAGAAGGCGCGGTTCCCCCCCTTGGGGGCCGGGATCGCCCACACCTCGACGGCCGGATCGGAGGCGATCATGCTGGCGAACACCTTAAAGCCCGAGCTGCGGAAGTGGGCCGTGACATCCTGCATCCGGATCGGGTTGCGCAGGTCGGGCTTGTCAGTCCCATAGCTGCGCAGCGCCTCTCCATAGGGAATCCGCGGAAACTTCGGCGTCACTGGCTTGCCGTCCGCGAATTCCTCGAACACGCCGCGCAGCACCGGCTCGACGGCGTCGAACACGTCGTCCTGGGTGACGAAGCTCATCTCGACGTCGAGCTGATAGAACTCGCCGGGCGAACGGTCCGCCCGCGCATCCTCGTCGCGAAAGCACGGCGCGATCTGGAAATAGCGGTCGAAGCCGGAAATCATGATGAGCTGCTTGAACTGCTGCGGCGCTTGCGGCAGCGCATAGAATTTGCCCGGATGCAGCCGCGACGGCACCAGGAAATCCCGCGCGCCCTCCGGGCTCGACGCAGTCAGGATCGGGGTCTGGAACTCGAAGAAGCCTTGGCTCTTCATCCGCCGCCGCAGCGAGTCGATGATCGCGCCGCGCTTCATGATGTTGCGGTGCAGGCGCTCGCGCCGCAGGTCGAGGAAGCGGTATTTGAGACGAATCTCTTCCGGATATTCCTGCTCGCCGAACACCGGCATCGGCAGTTCGCTGGCCGGCCCCAGCACCTCGATGTCGGTTGCAAACACCTCCACGGCGCCGGTCGGCAGATCCGGGTTCTCAGTGCCGTCCGGGCGCCGCCGGACGCGTCCGTCCACCCTCACGACCCACTCGGCGCGCAACTTCTCGGCGGTCTTGAAGGCCGGCGAGTCAGGATCGGCGACGATCTGGGTCAACCCGTAGTGGTCGCGCAGGTCGATGAACAGCACGCCGCCGTGGTCGCGGATGCGGTGACACCATCCCGACAGCCGAACCGTGGAGCCGATATTGTCGGCGCGCAGCGCGCCGCAGGTGTGAGTGCGATAACGGTGCATCAAGGGCCTCAAAAGCGCGGGCTTCCTCGCCCGCCGGTGTCGATTCAACGTCCCTGCATGGGCGGCGCCATCTCTCCTGTCGTCACGCCGTCCCCGGAATTGATCCGGGGATCGTTGCCGGCATCTACGTGCTCCAAACCTAAAGACGTGGATGGCCGGGACAAGCCCGGCCATGACATGCGATGAGCCGCCAATCGGCGTTGGTATTAACTGACCTTGGCCACAATGCAACACCCGGCTGTCCCATTCGACAGTGGCCGTCCGATCTGCACATTCTGCAAGGGGTCTTTTCACCCGTTGCAGCCCCTCACCGGTTTTGGCCCCACCGTCCCCTCGACACCGCCGGTCTTATCTGCACATTTGCCGCGAACCGAAGCCAAGGCGCCCCGAATGGACAAAACGACCACTGCCGAGGCGATCGTCGCCTCGCTGATCGCCCACGGCATCAAAACGCTCTACGCGCTGCCGGGCGTCCATAACGATCATTTATTCGACGCGCTTTTCCGCGCTTCCGAGCGCATCGGCGTGGTCCACCCGCGTCACGAGCAGGGCGCGGGCTACATGGCCTTGGGCGCAGCGCTCGCGACCGGGCGGCCCTCGGCCTACGCGGTCGTCCCCGGCCCCGGGCTTCTCAACACCGGCGCGGCGCTGCTCACGGCCTATGCGATGAACGCGCCCGTGCTCGGGCTGATCGGGCAAATCCCGGAGGCCGATATCGGCCGTGGCTTGGGGCATCTTCACGAGATCCGCGACCAAGCCGGCATCATTGCGCGGCTCGTGGATTTTTCCGCCCGGATCAAGGCGCCGGCGGAGGCCTCGCGGCTGGTAGCGCAAGCCGTGGCGGCGATGTCCACCGGGCGTCGCGGTCCGGCGGTGCTGGAATGCGCGATCGACATGTGGGGCCGGCCGGGCGCCGGCGCAGTGCAGGCGCCTGCGGCCCGACGCGAGCCCGCGATCGACGAGGATGCCGTAGCGGCGGCGGCAAAGAGGCTGGGCGCCGCAGAGCGGCCGCTGATCATCTGCGGCGGGGGCGCCCAGGACGCCGCCGCCGAGGTGACGGCGCTTTCGGCCATGCTGCAAGCTCCGGTGCTCGGCTATCGCCGCGGCCGCGGCGTGCTCGACAGCCGCGATCCGCTCAGCGTCACCCTGCCGCTCGGCCGCGAACTGTGGGGAGAGGCTGACGTGGTGCTCGGCGTCGGCACGCGGATGTTCTACCCGTTCCGGCAATGGGGGATTGACGATGACCTCGCGGTGATCCGGATCGATTCCGACCCGGAGGAGCCCGCGCGCGTGCATCGGCCGGCGCTGTCGCTCATCGGCGACGCAGCGCCGATCCTGCGACGGCTGCTTGATGTCTTGCCCGCCCACAATGCAAAACGGCCGTCGCGTGCGGATGAAATGCGGGAGCGCCACGCGCGCTGGAATGCGCGTCTTGACAAGCTCGCCCCCCAGCGCGCCTTCCTCGATGCGATCCGCGCCGAGCTGCCGGACGAGGGCATTTTCGTTGATGAGGTGACCCAGATCGGCTTCGCGGCGCGCCTCGCTTTCCCGGTCTACAAGCCGTTCACATTCCTTTCGCCGGGCTACCAGGACAATCTCGGCTGGGGCTATGCGACGGCGCTCGGCGCCCAGCACGCGCGCCCTGACGTGCCGGTGCTCGCCATTTCGGGCGACGGCGGCTTCCTTTACACGGCGAACGAGCTCGCCACCGCGGTCCGCCACCGCATTCCGCTGGTCGCCGTCGTGTTCAACGATGGCGCGTTCGGCAATGTGCGCCGCATCCAGGCGGAGCAATACGGCAACCGGTTGATCGCCTGCGATCTTGCCAATCCGGACTTCTTGCGGTTCGCGGAGAGCTTCGGCGCGGCGGCCGAGCGCGCCAAGGACGCGGCCGGACTGCGCGCGGCCCTTAAGCGCGGCCTAGCCCGTCGCGACGGACCGACTGTCATCGAAGTGCCGGTAGGGCCGATGCCGTCGCCATGGGAGTTTATTCACATGCCGAAAGTGCGGGGGTAGACCGCACTTACCCCTGGAGTTATCCCCAATCTTATGCCCAGGCGCCCATGAGCCGTTCGCGCCCGGTCGCCGCCTCGCGGCAAAGCAGAGAAACGGCCGATATAACAAGCAATTGCCACGGGGTCCAGAATTCTTTATTGCAATTCGGCATGGCGAACCCCGCGACCTCTCGCTATCTAAATACCACGTGATGTGCTGCGTTTCTGCCCGCGACACGGCGCGCCGAGTCCGGTAAGAGTTTGCAATGAATTTAATCACGACCACGGCCGATCTCGCAGCGGCGTGCGAACGAATGTCCCGCCACAGCTTCGTCACCGTCGACACCGAGTTTTTGCGCGAGACCACCTATTACCCGCTGCTTTGCGTCGCCCAGATGGCGACCGCGGACGAAGCCGTCGTCATCGATGCTCTTGCCGAGGCCTTGGATCTGGCGCCGTTCTTTGAGCTGATGGCGAACGAGGGCGTGCTCAAGGTGTTCCACGCAGCGCGCCAGGACATTGAGATCGTCTGGCATCAGGCCAAGCTCATTCCCCGTCCGATCTTTGACACCCAGGTGGCCGCCATGGTGCTCGGCTATGGGGAGTCGATTTCATACGAGCAGCTTGTGCAGCGCATTACTGGCGACGTCATCGACAAGTCGAGCCGCTTCACTGACTGGTCGCGCCGCCCGCTTTCTGCCGCGCAGGTAAGCTACGCCATGTCCGACGTGACGCATTTGCGCGAGGTTTTCCTGTCGCTGTCCGCTGACCTGCAAAGGCGCGGGCGCAGCGAATGGGTCGGCGAGGAGATGGAGGTTCTGACTTCGCCGGATACCTATCGGGCTGATCCGGAAATCGCCTGGGAACGGCTCAAGACGCGGGTGCGCAAGCCGAAGGAGCTGAGCGTGTTGATAGAGGTCGCGGCATGGCGGGAACGGGAGGCGCAGTCGCGCGACGTTCCGCGCGGCCGCGTGCTGAAAGACGAGGCGATCGGCGACATCGCCATACACGCGCCGACGACGATGGAAAAGCTTGCTTCGCTGCGCTCCCTGCCGCGAGGGTTCGAGCGCTCCAAATGGGGGGCGGAGATCATCGAGGCGGTCAAGCGGGGGCTCGCGCGCAATCCTGCCGAATTGCCGAGGCTCGACAAGCCCCGGCAGGGCCTCAACGGCAGCGCCACGGTCGAACTCCTCAAGGTGCTGCTGCGCATGACGTCCGAGCAGCACGGGGTTGCGGCCAAGGTGATTGCGACGGTCGAGGACCTCGAACGTATCGCGCTTGACGATCGCGCCGACGTGCCGGCGCTGCACGGCTGGCGGCGTGAAATGTTCGGCGAACAGGCCATCGCGCTCAAGCGCGGCCGGCTCGCCCTCGCGGTAGAAAAGGGACGGGTCGTGGCGGTGGAGCGCAGGTAGCCCTTGCGAGGCTGACGAAGTAAAAAGCAGAACAGAACCTTTTCGCCCAGGCTGCACTTAGGCCGGCCACCCGCGAACCGCAAACCGCCGAAACGCGGTGACCGGCGTCTCGCGTTTTCTATCCGCTTTCACCTGACCAGCTAACACCTGACCAGCTAAGGAAAGCGGCAACATTAACTGAGCCATTTCCCAGACCGCGAGCCGGCGATCGTGGTTCTCGCAACGACACGGTTGTCGTATCTGCATAGGGCATCGCGGCAAAAACAACACCTTCACCGCCAATCGTTCAAAGATCGGCAGCGCGCTACTAAAATACCATTTTCCCTGAGAACAGGGAAAATAACAGGGAATTGTAACTGCCCAGGTGGGATAGCCATCCTTTCGATGTTCTGCCGGTAAGATTTTTCTAGACAGCGGAATCGCGTTTCGATTCAAGGATTCATGAATGGCGATTCG
>JAJPKK010000153.1 GCA_021323775.1 Hyphomicrobiales bacterium | reverse complement strand
AGGGCCTTGATCGCTTGGATGCAGTCTTGCGGGCGGCGGCAGCCGGTCAAGGGCGATTGGCGCGCGTTCAATCGCGCGCCAATCGCCGCTTAAGCGGTCGAGACCCTTGACCGGCTGCCGCCGCCCGCGACAAAGAGCATCCAAGCGATCAAGGCCGCAGGCGATCACGGAGGGGCCACTCTGCGGGTCGTGGACCCGCTCGAAATTCAAAGGGCCGAAGAGATTCACTCAAACGTTGCTGCTGTTCTTGGCTTACGAGTCGAGGAGGGATAGGTGCGCCCATTGCTTTCCCCTCCCCCGCAAGCGGGGCAGGGAGAGCCTGATGCTCGGCCGGTCGCAAGAATCGAAGCGATAAATTTGCGGCAGAGCCTTCGCCGTCGCGTTGCCGGCCCGCCTGTTCTTCCCTCCCTCGCATGCCGCGAAGGGCTGGCTACGGTCCGGCGACGCTTTCCTTTCCACCGTGGCACGGACCATGCTAGCTCTAGCGAGCTTGTGAGCAGCGATGATACGGCTTGGCTCGCGGACGGCCGGCTTACCGGGAGAGACGGGTCCATGAACAAAGTTTACGCCGACGCGCCGTCGGCGCTCGCGGGGGCGCTCAGAGACGGCATGATGATCATGGCCGGCGGTTTCGGGCTGTGCGGCATCCCGGAAACGCTGATCATGGCGATCCGCGACTCGGGCGTGCGGAACCTGACCGTGGTGTCGAACAATGCCGGAATCGACGGCGTCGGGCTCGGAATACTTCTCGAAACCAAGCAGGTCCGCAAGATGATCTCTTCCTATGTGGGCGAGAACAAGCTGTTTGCCCAGCAATATCTCGCCGGCGAGCTGGAGATCGAATTCAATCCGCAAGGCACGCTGGCGGAGCGGATCCGCGCCGGCGGGGCGGGCATCCCGGCCTTCTTCACCCGCACCGGCGCCGGGACCGACATCGCCCGCGGCAAGGAAGAACGGGTGTTCAACGGCGAAACCTACATCATGGAGACCGGTCTCGTGGCCGATCTCGCGATCGTCCACGCGTTCAAGGGCGATACCGAAGGCAACCTCGTCTATCGAAAGACGGCGCGAAACTTCAATCCCGTGATGGCGACGGCTGCGCGATTAACGGTGGCGGAGGTCGAGCATCTCGTGGAGCCCGGCGAGATCGATCCCGACCACATCATAACGCCCGGCATCTTCGTCAAGCGCATCATCCATGTTCCCAACGCCGTGAAGCACATCGAGCAGCGCACGGTGCGCAAGCGCACCTGAAGAGGACGATATGCCCTGGACCAGAGAGCAGATGGCGGAACGCGCCGCCAAGGAGTTGCGGGACGGCTTCTATGTCAATCTCGGCATCGGCATTCCGACGCTGGTGGCGAACTACATTCCCCCCGGCATCAGCGTGCAGTTGCAGAGCGAAAACGGCATGCTCGGCACCGGCCCGTTCCCGTTTGAAGGCGAGGAGGACCCCGACCTCATCAATGCCGGCAAGCAGACCGTGACCGAATTGCCGACCACCAGCTATTTTTCGAGCGCTGACAGCTTCGGCATGGTGCGCGGCGGACACATCGATCTTTCGGTGCTCGGCGCCATGCAGGTCGCTCAGAACGGCGACCTCGCCAACTGGATGATTCCCGGCAAGATCGTCAAGGGCATGGGCGGCGCCATGGACCTCGTCGCCGGCGTCAAGAAGGTGGTCGTCGTGATGGAACACACGGCCAGAGACGAACCCAAGCTCCTGCGCAAGTGCACGCTGCCGCTGACCGGGGCCGGCGTCGTCGACATGGTGATCACCGACCTCGGCGTATTTACCATCGAGAAAAAAAACCCGAGCGGCATGAAGCTTATCGAGCTTGCCCCAGGGGTAACCGTGGCGGACATCCGCGCAAAAACCGAAGCTGATTTCGCGGTTGCCCCCAATCTTGGCTAATTTGCCGAAGTTGAGGCCACGAAAGGGTCACAGACCTGACCCACATTCCCCCTACCCTCCCTTGTAGCCCGGGTTTGAGCGCATAGCGAAACCCGGGGCGGCGTTTCCGCGCCGATAGGCGGTCCCGGATTTCGCTGCGCTCAATCCGGGCTACAGGGAGCAGCACGGGGCTGAAAAATCGATCCGGCATCAGGCCAAGAGGACGCAATTCGGGACGACCGGTCGAAGCAAAGACATGATCCATACACTAACGCGAATTCGCAACACAGCCATCCGCACAGCACCGGTTGTCCCCACGTCAGTTAATCACGTGTCGGATTCACGCTTGCAGCGGCGCTCCCGCCGTCATAATCGGAACCGAAACCCCTAAAGCAACGGCAACTGGCTTGAAACGAATCGCCATTCTCGCAGCGGCTGTAATTGCGGCAGGCACCACGGTCATTGCCGCAGCAACGCGCGGCACCCCGGTCGATACGGTTCGCGACGCTGTTGAAAGCGAGATCAGAAGAGTGACCGGTCTCGATCTCGCGATGCGCGGACCGGTTTCGGTGTCGACGTTTCCAGTCCCAAGCGTGGAGTTTTCTGATGTGGCGCTCGGCGGAACCGTCGCCGGGGAAGCCGCGCTCGCGGCCAAACGGCTCACGGTCGATCTCCGGCTGATGCCGTTGCTGACCGGCCGTATCGAAATCGCCAATATTTCGCTGGTCAAGCCGCATATCGCGGTGACAGTCGATTCCGACGGCCATACCAATTGGTCGCCGCTGATCGACATTTTGGCGCGGGCGCTTAAGCCCAACGCCGCGCGCAACGAGCGCCTGCTGTCGTTTTCGGAAATCGGCATCAAGGACGGCGTCGTCGCCCTGAGCGTCCCGGACCGGGACGTCCACGAGACGCTCACGGGCGTCGAGCTGTCGCTGGCGTGGCCGTCGATTGCGAAGAGCTTCGCCGCCACCGGCCATTTCACATGGCATAACGAGATCGTCGACGCCAATCTCGCCATCGCGAATTTCTCAGGCGCATTGGCGGGCGATGACTCCGGATTGAAATTTCGAATGAATGCAGGCCCGCTAAAAGCCGCATTCGACGGCGCGATGAGCTACCGGCCCTCGCTGAAAATCGACGGCACGCTTGCGGCGGACAGCGCATCATTGCGCGAGGCCCTGCAGTGGAGCGGCGGCCGCGCCCTGCCGTCGGGCGGCCTCGGCCAATTCGCCCTGAAGGCCCGCGCAGGCGTCAATGGCAGAGCGATCTCGCTGTCCGATCTTAATGTCGAGCTTGACGGGAACGTGGCCGAGGGCGCGCTGAGCTATGCCCCCGCGGGCCGGCAGATCTTTCAGGGCACGCTCGCGGTCGAAAGGCTCGACCTCCGCCCTTATGTTTCGGCGTTTCGCCTGATCGCAGACAACGCGCGCGACTGGGACCGCCGATCGCTCAAGCTTGATTGGTTCGACGGCTGGGATGCCGATGTTCGCCTCTCCGCCGCACGCGTTCAGTTGGCGCAAGCAGAGCTCGGACGGACCGCCGCTGCGGCCAGCCTGCGTTCCGGGCGGCTCCTCGTCACGGTCGGCGAGTCGCAGGCGTTCGACGGCGTGGTCACCGGAACGATCGCGGTCGCGAAATCGGAAGCCGGCGCTGAATTCGGCTCACGGATGCAGTTTTCGAATGTGGACCTGGAAAAGTGCCTCGGCCAGCTTTTTGGCGTGGGCCGGCTTGAGGGCTCCGGCAACATGGCGTTTTCCATCGACAGCACTGGACGCAACGTGCAGGAGCTCGCCGCCAACCTGAACGGCGCCGTCCAGGTCTCCGCCCGGCAAGGCGCGCTGAACGGCTGGAACGTCGAAGAGATGATGCGGCGGCTGCAGCGCAGCCCATTGTCTGCCGGCGGCGATCTACGCAACGGCCGCACTCCGTTCGAGAAGCTCAACATCGGATTGCGCATCGTGCAGGGCCTGGCCACAATCGAAGATGTCGCGCTTGAGGGCCCGAGCGTGCGGCTCGCTGTGAGCGGGACGACCTCGATACCGGATCGCGAATTCAACCTTTCCGGCACCGCCAACCTGATCGGCGCCGCTGCTTCGGACGCGAACCCGTTGCTCGAGCTGCCGTTCGCCGTGCGCGGCCAGTGGGAAAATCCGTCGATCGTCCCGGACACGCGCACTCTGCTTGAAAGATCGCCGACCGTGCGGTCCTTGCTTGACGCACAGGACAAGAAGACGCGCGACGAAATTAAGGACATTATGAATCGCCTGACCAAATCGCCGCTCGGCGCGTCCCGTTGAGGTCCGTAGGGTGGGCAAAGCGAAGCGTGCCCACCCGCCGTCGGAACGTCGCGCGCTGGTGGGCACGGCGCTCCTGAGCTTGTCGAAGAAGCGCCTTTGCCCACGCTAGGCCAACAAGGCACGCGCCTCTCGGCCTCGGCTTTTTTCAATCAGAGACGCCGCAACGACCGTCGCCGCCACGACAGCGATAAAGATCGTGCATACCGCATTGATCTCCGGCTTCACGCCGAGCCGTATTTCAGAATAAATGCGAATTGGCAGCGTCGTGGCGCCCGGACCGGTCGTGAAGCTCGCAATCACGAGATCGTCAAGAGACAGCGAGAACGCCAGGAGAAATCCGGCAATCACCGCCGGCATGATCACGGGCAAAACCACTGCAAAGAAAGTGCGGCCGGGCGGGCAGCCCAGGTCCATCGCGGCCTCCTCGAGGCTGCGGTCGAAAGTCGCAAGCCGCGACTGGACGACGATGGCGACGAAGCACATCGTAAGCGTCGTGTGGGCGATGATGATGGTGAATAAACCGCGATCCAGATCGATGGCGACGAACAGAAGCAGCAGCGACAGGCCGGTGATCACCTCCGGCATCACCAGCGGCGCATAGATCATCGCCGCAAACGGCAGGCGGCCGCGGAAGCGAAACCTCGTCAGGGCCAGCGCTGCAAAAGCGCCGAGCACGGTCGCGAGTGCGGCTGAGACCGTAGCGATGAGGAGGGAGGCAAGCGCCGCGTCGATCATCGCGCGATCTTCGAGGAGAGCCGCGTACCAGCGCGTCGACCAGCCGCCCCACACCGTCACGAGCCGGGAGGCGTTGAACGAATAGACCACGAGGATCGCGATCGGGACATAGAGGAAAGCAAGCCCCAATGCGAGCGCGACGAGGTTCGTAACCGACATGCGCCTCATTGGCGAACCTTGATTTCGCGCGTCTGCAAATGCTGATAGATCGCGATGGGCGCGAGCAGCAGCACGAGCAGCGCCACCGCGACGGCCGATGCCGCGGGCCAGTCCCGGTTGGCAAAGAATTCCGTCCACAGGGTCTGCCCGATCATGGTGGCCTCGGAACCGCCGAGCAAATCCGGAACCACGAATTCGCCGACGATCGGAACGAAGCACAAGAGCGCCCCGGCGGCGAGGCCCCGCCATGCAAGCGGCAGCGTGATGACGAAGAATGTCCTCCAGCGTGGACAGCCCAGGTCGGCGGCTGCTTCAAGCAAACTCTCATCGAACTTCTCGAAGCTCGCGTAGGCCGGCAGGACCATAAACGGCAGATAGGAGTAAACAAGCCCGATATAGACGGCGGTGTCGGTCGCGAGCCATGTCGTGGGCTCCTCGACGAGGCCGAGCCGGATCAGCGCCTGATTGAGCAGGCCGTCGCGCTGGAGAATGTTGATCCACGCATAGACCCTGATCAGGAACGACGTCCAGAACGGCAACATGACGAGCGTGACGAGAAGCGGTTGCGCCGCACGCGGCGCCCTTGCCATCGCATAGGCAAGCGGCACTCCGCAGACGAGAAGGATCGTGGTCGACACGGCCGCCACTTCCAGGCTTTTGAGATACGAGAATAGGTAAAGGTCGTCGCCCGCAATCGTGAAGTAGTTCGTGAACGACAGCCCGGAGACGAAGTCACGAAGGCCGCGGAGACCGGCCGTGAGGTCCAGCACCGGCAGGTAGGGCGGCTGCGCAATCGCACTCTCCGAGAGGCTGATCTTGAGGACGATCAAGAACGGCACGAGGAAAAAACCGAGCAGCCACAGATACGGCGCCGCTACAATAAGCCTGGCGCCCAGAGAAACTCCGCTCCCTGAATCCATTTGCGATGATCGTTTGGTCATGACGCCTCAGGCGGTCAGAACGATGGCCGCGTCCGGCGGCCATGACAGCCACACGTTATCGTTCGTGCGCAATATCTCTCCCGAAGTCCGCGCCACATTGGCAACCGTGGCCTTCACCACCACGCCGTCATCGAGCTGGACTTTGTAGGTCGAAACGCTGCCCAGGTAGCCCACATCGCAGACTTTGCCGCGCATCGTATTCGGTGCATCAGGCGGCGCGGGCCCGGCGTGAATGCGAATCTTTTCGGGCCGCAGCGCAATCGAGATCTGCGCTCCCGCCGCGACATCCGCTGCGACCCGATACCGCCGCCCGCGCTTATCTCCGATCACGGCTTCGCCGGCATCGGTCTTAAGGACGATGCCTTCGATCAAATTGACGTCCCCGACGAACTCTGCAACCCAGCGCGACTGGGGGCGCTCGTAGATTTCAGCCGGCGTCGCCGCCTGGACCACGCGGCCCCGGTCCATGACGGCGATGCGGTGGGCGACCGTCATGGCCTCGCTCTGATCATGGGTGACGATCACGAAGGTCAGGCCCAGCCGCGCCTGCAGTTCCATCAATTCAAACTGCGTCTGTTCGCGCAGCTTTCTGTCGAGCGCAGCCATCGGTTCGTCGAGAAGCAGAACCTGCGGCCGCTTCGCCAGGGACCGGGCGAGCGCCACGCGCTGGCGCTGGCCGCCAGAAAGTTGATCCGGCCTGCGGTGGCCCAGCCCTTCCAGCTTCACCAGGGCCAGCATTTCCTCGACCCGTGCGGCAATCGCAGCTTTGGCGAGGCCGTCCTGACGCAATCCGAAGGCGACGTTGCCGGCAACCGTGAGATGCGGGAACAGCGCGTAGTTCTGAAACATCATGTTGACTGGCCGCCGATGCGGCGGCGTCGCGGCGATGTCGCGGCCGCCAAGCATGATCCGGCCCTCGTCGGGCCGCTCGAAACCCGCCAGCAGGCGCAGCAGTGTCGTCTTGCCGCAGCCCGAAGGCCCAAGCAGGGCGAAGAACTCGTTCGAATAGATGTCGAGGCTCAGCCGGTCGACAGCAGCGACGTTGCCAAAGCGCTTGGATACGCTTTCAAAGCGCACCAGCGGCTCGGCTGGCAGATCCGATGAGGGCGCGGGGCCGCTCGTCATCTCAATTCCATTCGAACGATCACGAGCTGTTTGGGATGGAGCGCCATCCTTGATGGAGAGCATTCGGGAAATGATCAAGGAGGAATTTGCGTCATCTCGTGTACTGGTTGTGGCGTCTGCACGCGGGAGCACCCGGGGCGAATGGAACAATTGCGCGTCAAATACATTAAAGTCATGTGAGCGACATACGCAATGAGCGACCTGGCGGCGCTTGAATGGCGCGTTCCCTGACGTTTGCGTCGCCCTTGCTGCGTGGTCGGAGGGCGATTTTGCCGCGCTTAGCAGTCGTTTCCAATCGTGTTTCGGTGCCCCTGGGCGACGGCGTCAAGCGCGCCGGCGGGCTCGAGGTGGCGTTGCGGCCGGCGCTGCATCACAACGGCGGCATCTGGGTCGGCTGGAGCGGAAAGGTAGGCGCGCAGGACAAGCTGCGAACCCGGTCCATCAAACATAACAACGTCGAATACGTTGTTACCGACCTCACCAAACACGAGTTTCAGGAATACTATAACGGTTTCGCCAATCGGGTGCTGTGGCCGATTCTGCATTATCGGCTGGACCTCGCCGAGTTCGCGCGCCGAGATCTCAGCGGCTATTTCCGCGTCAACAATCATTTTGCGACCGAACTCGAGAAAGTCATCAGCGACGACGATCTGATCTGGGTTCACGACTATCACCTGATCCCGATTGCAGACGCCTTGCGGCGGCGCAGCCATTCCAACCGGATCGGGTTTTTCCTGCACGTTCCGTTCCCGCCTCCCGAGGTGATAACCTCGCTGCCGAACCATGAGCAGCTCATCCCCCTGCTCATGCAATATGACGTTGTGGGGTTTCAGACCGCGCGCGATGCGGATAATTTCGTCCGCTACCTGATCTCCGAGTGCGATCAAGCGCGGGAGATGCGGATATTCGAGATCGGCGGCCTCACGACTGTGAGTGTGCGCGGTCAACAGACGCGGATTGGCAGTTTTCCGGTCGGCATCGAGCCGCGCGTCTTCCAGCGGCTGGCGCGCCGCAACATGCGGTCCCCCCTGGTGAGGGAGATGGTGGCGAGCCTGGGCGGCCGCCTCCTGGTGATCGGTGTCGATCGCCTGGACTATTCCAAGGGCCTGATCCAGCGGTTTGATGCGTTCGACCACTTCCTTGCCAACCACCCCGAGTGGATCGGCAAGGTGATCTATCTCCAGATCACGCCGAAAAACCGCTCTGAGATTCCGGAATATGCCGAGCTGGAGGAAGCCTTGGGATCGGCCGCCGGGCGGATCAACGGCAAATACGGCGACGTGTCGTGGACGCCGATCCGCTACGTGAATCGGGTCTATGGCCGCGCCGCGCTCGCGGGGCTCTATCGCACGGCGCGCGTCGGCTTGGTCACGCCTTTGCGGGACGGCATGAACCTGGTCGCCAAGGAGTACGTCGCGGCGCAGAATCCGGAGGACCCGGGAGTCCTCATCCTGTCTCGCTTCGCCGGCGCCGCGATCGAATTTCGCCGCGCCCTTCTGGT
>JAJPKK010000225.1 GCA_021323775.1 Hyphomicrobiales bacterium | reverse complement strand
TGGAGGCACCGAATTGTAACTGCTCCGCAGCTGACTGATTTTCAAAGATTCGTCGATTTATCAGCGCTTTCTGCGGGGGTGAATGCTTTCCAACTCACGGATTTAGGATCACATCATTTCATGTTCGGCCCGAGCTGGGAGCAGGGCTGCCCGAGTTGCTCGCACTGCGCCGACAATTTCGCCGGCTACTCTACGAAGGGCTGGTAAGGCTTTCGCCCAGCATAGGCGCGCTGGTGGACCGCGCCGCTGCCGTCGCTGAAGCGCGCGACGCCGCGACGGCATGGTCGCTGCTGCAAATGATCCCCGCAAAGGCCGTAACCAGCTATCAACCCTATTGGGCGCTTGCCGCACATCTTCTCAAGCGCATGGGGCAGACTGCGCAATCAGCCGACGCCTGCGTTCGAGCGATCGGGTTGGGCGAAGATCCGGCGCTGCGTCAATTCCTCACCGCCCAGATGCCGGCAAAGCCCGAACCGCAGCACTGCGGGTGACTTGAACGCGAACCCGGAAACCTGGATAACGTACCTCCGCCCTCCGAGAAAACCGTGGACCGTGCCATGAACTCCGCATCATCCGGCGACCGGCCGTCAAACATGATCGACCCTAAGCTTCTGGAAATCTTGGTGTGCCCACTCACCAAGGGCCCGCTCGAATATGACGCCGAGAAGCAAGAGCTGATCTCGCGGTCGGCCAAGCTCGCCTATCCGATCCGCGACGGCATTCCGATCATGCTGCCGGAAGAGGCGCGTCCGCTTGAGTGAAGGAAAACTTGACATGCTCAAGATTTGGGGCAGGAACACCTCGTCCAACGTTCAGAAGGCCATGTTTGCGGTCGGCGAGCTGAAGCTTGCGTATCAGCGCATCGATATTGGCGGGCCATTTGGCAAGAACAGAGAGCCTCAATACCTCGCGATGAATCCCAATGGGCTGGTGCCGACGCTCGAGGAGGATGACGGCTTTCTGCTGTGGGAGTCGAACTCCATCATCCGCTATCTTGCGGCGAAACATGGCGCCGGTACGCTGGAGCCCGCGGACCTGCGCACGCGGGCGCTTGCCAACAAATGGATGGATTGGCAGCTTTCAGTGTTCGGCCCTGCCCTGACGCCGGTCTTCTGGGGCTTGATCCGAACGCCTGCCGATCAGCGCGACCACAAAGCCATCTCGGACGGCAAGGTGAAATCGACGGCGGCGGTCAAGATTCTGGACGACCAGTTCGCGAAGACGCCTTATGCGGCCGGCGATGCGTTTTCCATGGGCGACATCCCGATCGCCATCATGTCCTACCGCTACCGCGAGCTGGTGCCCGAGCGCCCGGCATTCCCGAATTTTGAACGGTGGTATGCGGCGATCGCCTCACGCCAGGCTTTCCGCGATCATGTCGCGAGCGTACCGCTAACCTAGCGTTCCGCTTCTAACGTTTTTGTCATTGCCCAAGAAAGGGGGCGATCTGCCGGCCTTCCTTTGGGTACGATGCAATTTCATCGATCGCCCGGGGGTTGCTGGCTACCCCGCTTTCGCCGGATATGACACGTCGAGAAATGCGCGTCAGCGTCATTCATCATTCATAATGCTAACGACTCGCCCCGCAGCAGTTTCGGCACTTCGCCGGCAAGTCCCGCGGCTTCGCGGATGAACAAGCGCTTTAGTCCCGGAAGGCGGTCAACCAGGCCGAGGCCGACATCGCGGGCGAGCCGCACCACATCCGACCGGTTGGAGAACAGCCGGTTGAGGCCGTCCGTTGAAATGCACATCGTCATGGTGTCGAATCGGCGCCAGCGCTGATAGCGCTCCAGCACGGTGGAGTCGCCGGGATCGAGGCCCATTCGCACGGCGTCGACGACAACCTCCGCGAGCGCCGCCACGTCGCGCAGCCCCATGTTCAACCCCTGTCCGGCGATCGGGTGGATGACATGGGCGGCATCGCCGACCAGCGCAAGCCGATCGGCGACAAAGCTGCGCGCCACCCACAAGCCAAGCGGATAGGAGTGCCGCGGCCCCGCGACCACAATGTCGCCGAGGCGCAGGCCGAACCGCTTCTCCAGCTCGGCGTGAAAATCATGGTCCGGCAGAGCGACGATCCGTTCGGCCTCCCCGGCCTCTTCGGTCCACACAATCGAGCAGCGATTGCGGCGCAGCGGCAGGATCGCGAAGGGACCGGCGGGGAGGAAATGCTCTTCGGCTCGGCCCTCGTGACTGCGCTCGTGGGCAACGGTCGTGACGATTGCGGATTGTCCATATGACCAGCCGTTAGTCGTAATGCCCGCGCGCTCGCGCAGCCGCGAACGGGCGCCGTCTGCCGCCACGAGGAGCCTGGTCGTAATCGTCGCGCCGTCGCGAAGCGCGACGTTCATCCCGGATGGTTCAGCCGTGAAATCAGCGACTGGCGCCGCAATGAGAGTGACGCCGATCGATCGCGCCTTCGCGGAAAGGGCGGCAACCAGCCGATCGTTCTCGATCATGTGGGCGAAAGGTTCGCCCGGTTCGATCTCACCCCCGAAAGTCAGGAACACAGGTCGCACCGCATCTTGGACGCGGCTGTCGGTGACCGCCATGTCAAGAATCGGCTGCGCCTCACCGGCGACCGCGTCCCAAACGCCGAGCGCACTGAACATGCGGCGCGGCGCGGCTGCAATCGCGGACGCGCGAATATCCCGTCCGGTCTGGCCAAGGGCGGGATCCGCCAAAGTGACGGAAAAATTCGCCCCAAGCGCCTGGCGCAGCGCGATTGCGAGCGCAAAGCCGGCAAATCCGCCGCCGGCGATCAATACGTCCGAACAGCCGTTCGTGGGTGCTGCCGACAATTTCGATGGCCCTTTCCGCCAAATCAACGACAATCGCTCAAGATGCGCGGCGCATTTTTACTGTAGTGTCCTCATTCCTGCTGGCCGGACGCGATGTTCCCCCAGCCGTCCCGTCGGGACCGGCAATCACTACGACAGAGCCGTCCGGGTCCCTCATCCGGCGCTCCGAGTGATTGGGACCGCCCTCATCAGGAGGATTTCGATCCCGCGGCACAAGGATCTTCACGCCCATTTCAGAAGCGCGTTGCCTCACGCCGTCAAAATCGTCCACTTCGAACCACCGCAATACACAGTTCCCGGACGGCTTGTCGTTAGGATCACGGATCGGGCCGTGATGGCGTCCTGCTTCAGACCTGTGGCCGGAGGCCACCGGAAAGGAGGGGATATTGACTTCAATTTAGCCTCAAGCGTGACTGACACTGTACTAAATCCGCGCATGCATACCGACCTGTTGGGACGACCATGAGCTCTGCCGTAGAGGATTTGCTCGCCATCCTTGATCTTGAGCCGATCGAGGTGAATCTGTTTCGCGGCCGTTCGCCGCAAGTCGGCTGGCAGCGCGTGTTCGGCGGCCAGGTGATCGGCCAGGCTCTGGTTGCCGCCTGCCGTACGGTCGACGCGATTGCAGAGCGGCCTCCGCACTCCTTGCACGCTTATTTCCTGCTGGCCGGCGATCCCAAGGTTCCCATCGTCTATGAAGTCGACCGCATTCGCGATGGCCGCAGCTTTACCACACGGCGCGTCGTGGCGATCCAGCATGGTCACGCGATCTTCTCAATGTCGGTATCCTTCCATGGCAGTGAACCGGGCCTGAGCCATCAGGCCGAAATGCCCAAGGTGCCTGGTCCGGAGGAGCTGCCGAGCGACCTTGAGATCCGGCAACGGGTCCTGCCGATGATGCCGGATCCGATCAGGCGCTATTTTGAGCGCGAGCGCCCGATCGAACTTCGTCCTGTCGAGTTCGAGCGTTATCTCGGCAAGAAGTTTCCCGACGGCCGTTTCAATGTATGGATACGGACGACCGGCCCCCTGCCGGCCGCGGCGGCGCTTCACCAATGCGTGCTTGCCTACGCATCAGACCTGATGCTCCTCGATGCCGCCCTGATCCCTCATGGACGCACGGTATTTGAAAAGAGCCTGATGGCTGCGAGCCTTGATCACGCATTGTGGTTTCATCGACCGTTCAAGGCGGATGAATGGCTGCTCTATGCGCAGGACAGCCCGAACGCCGGCGGCGCGCGAGGTTTTGCGCGAGGCTTGATCTTTACCCGGAACGGAACGCTGGTGGCGTCGGTCGCGCAGGAGGGCTTGCTAAGGGAGCGTCGCGAGCTCGTCTGACGATGAAAAAATGTGCAGAATCGGTACAGCCCGCGCGAGGAGCGATCACGATCTCGCTGGGAGGTGGTGCGAGGATTGCGAGGCAAATACGAATCCAGCAATGGTCGCAAATGAAACGATTCCTTTTGCCGTAAAATACGGCATCTGGCATAGTTTTTGAACAGGTCGTTTGAACAGGTCGTTTGAATAGTTCGTTTGAACAGGTCGCCCACACCGCGGCCAGAGATGCTCTGCAAAGGCGGGCTCGCGCGTCGGGCGCCGCAGTACACAAAGGGGGGCGCCGTTATGAAGCTCATCATCGCGATCATCAAGCCGTTCAAGCTCGACGAAGTCCGGCAGGCGCTCACCGGACTCGGGATAAGCGGTATGACGGTCACGGAAGTAAAAGGCTACGGGCGACAAAAGGGGCACACGGAAATCTACCGCGGCGCCGAATATACCGTGAATTTCCTGCCCAAGCTGCGCGTGGAGGTCGCGGTGCCGAGCGAGCAAGCGGATCGCGTCGTCGAGGCCATTACGGCTGGAGCACGGACCGGGCAGATCGGCGACGGGAAGGTTTTCGTCACCGCGCTCGACCATGCGCTACGCATCCGTACGGGCGAAACCGATAGCGACGCGCTTTGAGCTTTTAGGAGTGACCCGCATAGGCGTTAAGTTAAGCGGTGGCCGAACACTCGCGATTCCCTCACTCCTTATGCGGGAGGGGATGGGGTGGGGCGCCGGGGGGGGCGCCACTTGGCCCGACCCCACCCCCGACCCTCCCCACAAGGGGCCACAAGGGGAAGGGGAGGAGTCCGTGGCAACATCGAACTTAGCCCCTATGGGGCGACCTATGCGGTTGCCCGTGCCGGTTCGCCGGTCATGCCTAAAAAATAGACAGGCGTGCTGCCTGCTCAGCGCTTGATCTGACCGCTCAAAAGCGGTCCGCTCAAGCGGGAAAGGTTCAAACGCATTTCCCCATTTCGTGCTGAGCCGCGTCTGCGAAAGATGCTCGCAAGACAGGCTTGGGTATCTCGCGAAAAAATACCCGCGTGACACGGTGCTGTCCCTGGGCAGGCATGACGGTGGGATGAGATTCAACACATCGGAACCTGCTCACGCAGCCGGTTTGTTGAACTGACCAGCGTCGCGGCGGCGGTCGACAAACCCATAGTGCTCGGTAAAGTTGGCACGGCGTTTGATTCGTCCACCCCGGCGATCGCTCACACGGCAATGGGCCGGGCTTGAGGTCGCTGCGTAGAGATCGCCCAATCTGGGTTGTCAGAACGGGCCTTAGCGGGGAAAGGAACCCATGAAAATCGTAGTGGCCATCATCAAGCCATTTAAGCTCGACGAGGTCCGCGACGCGCTCACCGCGATTGGGGTGCACGGTATGACCGTCACCGAGGT
>JAJPKK010000275.1 GCA_021323775.1 Hyphomicrobiales bacterium | reverse complement strand
CTTGGCAAATTCCAAGCCCGGCTGGAATGCACAATCCCTATGCCATGCACAGCTTTCTTGAACTTCCACACTGCAAAATCACCCACGTGAATTCACGAAGACCCTAAATTTAGAGCGATAGGCTGTGATCGCTGTGCGCGATCTTTTGCCCATTCCGGGAATCGCTCCTTAGTGCGTGGTCCTCCGCGAACAACAGGTCCTGGGGCGGGCGCCTGTCTAGACGCGATGCCCGTCCCAGCCACACATCGGTGAATTGATCCTCGGACTGGGACCTTGCCATGACGCCCACCGAAGAATTCCTCATGTGGATTGGCACTTGCATAACCGCCTGGGCAAAGGTCGAAGAGCAACTTTTCGGAATTTGCGAGCACTGCTTGGGTGCTCGAACCGATCGCGCCGCCATCGTGTATTATCGAACGCCAACCATCGATAGTCGCGTGCTGCTTGTCGACGAACTCGTGCGCACTGTCCTTCCGAAGCGCGAAAAGAAAAGCGGCTCGCACGATCATCCCGATCTTCAGGAATGGGACAAGCTGCGAAAGGATCTCGTTGGCTTGCTTCGCACACGCGGTCGAATTGCGCATCATCCGGTGGCAGCAAAGAACGATTTTGGCATCCCCGGTGGCATCGGACTATTGCAAGCGAAGACATGGTTTGAAATCTACATCAGCGATGCCGAGCGCCTTCGTGCTCGGAGCGAGGATGTCCAACCGCTGAACCAAGACGATCTTGTGAGTCACTGTCGCGATGTCCATGCGATTGCGACCCGCGCAGCAAATTTCCTACGTGCAACGCTCCCAAGGCACTTGTGATGATATCCTCCACCAGGTCGAGTGCTTGGCCGTAAGCCAAATCAACGAAAGGTTCACGACGCAAAGCGTCCATGCCTGCATCGATCATTGCCGGCGTGATCTCGATCTCCTCCGCGAGCGTCGCGACGCCGCTGGAATCGGCCGCGGTTTCATGGACAGTGCTCATCTTAGAACCTTGCCGATGGCCATCGCCAACGTTGGGCTGGCAAATGTAGCATACCGAGAAAGTAGCGCTTCGGCTTCGCAAGTGCTGCAGGCCAAAGCCATGACCAGGCGCCCAGATCCCTACCAAGCCCGCGCCCGCGAGCTGTGCCTCGCGGCCGGCGTCGATCCCGACAGCCGCATCGAGCGCCCCGGCCAGCGCTCGATGCCGGCGTGGTGCGCC
Organism: Hyphomicrobiales bacterium; assembly: GCA_021323775.1. GTDB lineage: Bacteria > Pseudomonadota > Alphaproteobacteria > Rhizobiales > Xanthobacteraceae > JAJPKK01. Next base: position 48,094 of record JAJPKK010000275.1, on the reverse strand, counting down.
TACCGCGACGCGGCGCGACAGGAGCATCTCGCGCGCGAGGCGCAAGCCGCGGCCGAAGGCATCGCGGCGCTGCGGCCCCAGGCGCCGGAGTTTCAGAACAGCCCGCTGAATGTGTTCGGCCAGCATGACGAGGCCACCATTGCGCAAATGCGCACCTGCATGGCGGTGGGCAACGTCGTCGCCGGCGTCGTCTGCGCTGACGGCCACCTCGGCTATGCCCAGCCGGTCGGCGGCGTCATCGCCTATGAGAGGCAAATCAGCATCTCCGGCGTCGGCTTCGACATCGGCTGCGGCAACATGGCGGTGCGCCTCGATGTGCCCTTCGCGGCGATCGCCGACCAGGTCGGGCCCATCATCAAGGTCGGGCCCATCATCAAGGACGTGGCGCGGACGATTTCGTATCGACGGCGTTGCGCCGGGCCATTATTCGGCCTCGGCAGGAAGAACGAGGAACGCGTGATGCCGTAACGGCCTGCGCGTGCATTCCATTTGCGCTCGCCGCGGAAAGCTGAGGATCTCGGCGGGCAGCTCATCGGTCATCAGCGCCGTCACGCCGGCGCCGCCGCGGCGCCGGTGCGCAGCGCACCGCGCAGTGCAGCTCATCGATGACCGCGCCGGCTGGAGCGGTGATAGTAATCCGCACCAGCCTGCCGCGCTCATCGCGCTCGCGATTGATGATGGCCTTTGGCGATGAGGTCATCATCGACGGCGCCTCGCCGCCGCTACGCCGCCTCGCTTGCTTCGGCCGAGCCGCGGCCGGGGCAGCATGCGCGCCGGCGGCAACATCGCCTCGCTCGCTGCCGCCGGCCTTCATTCCGCGATGTCCTCCGAATAATGGCCCGGCGCAACGCCGTCGATCGCCTCCCTGAGCGCCAGCGCCTCCCGGAAGGGAACGCCGTATTTGACCGGCCACGGCAGGGTGTCGAGATTTTTGTCGATCGCCGCGATGAGGTCGCGCGCACACTGCTCGATGCGCGCGGCCCTCGTCACTGCGATGCCGCCGTAAGCCTGCCGGCCGGCACGGCTTTACGCCGCCGGCTTGACCGGCTCGCCCTGCGGCGGCTCACTCTTTTTTGTTTCCTGCCGCCACTCCCACCAGCTTTCGAGCATCTTGGCGTGCTCAAGCTTGGTGTTGACTTCGCTGCGCAGGCGCCGGCAGTTATAGGCGACGTCTTCGGCCGCCATCGCATCGCGCCGCACATACATCCGTTCCTTGCCGTCAGAGCGCGCCGCCCCAGGATAGCGTTTTTGCAGGACGCGAAAACATTCCGGCTCCTCCGGGAATAGGTGACCCTGATCGGGGTTCGCCGCTTCCCCGTCGTCAGCGCCGTCGCGGCCGAATTTTTGCCGGCAGGCGGCTCTTGCGATTTGCCGGATGTGAAGATTGGCCAGGTGGCGCAGCTCATTGCCGCTCAGTCGAGCCGCCGCTTCGGCGGCGATCGCAGCCGGATCGATGCGTTCGGCGTCTTCGTGGGCTTCGATGATCTGCTCGACGATCGCTCGCAGGTCCGTAAAGGTATCCTGTGTCATGAGGCGGCTCCGTTCTTGACGAGCACGAGGCGTCCGCGCCTTTCCATCGGCGAAGGCGGCGGGGGCGAAACTGCCGGCGACGGCAGCGCCGGTTTCGAGGCGGCGTTCCGTTTGGCGTGATGCGGTTTGCATCCCTTCGGATCGTAGACGGCGGCCGGCTTGCCGCGCGAACGCTGCAGGCCGAGGTAGATCAGGCACCGCAGCGCCGCCGAGCGGTCCATCCGCTCGAAGCGGCCGGCCCAGCGGTCAATGCGGTCGAGCAGGGATTTCGGGATGCGGACAGGCACCTTCGGATCGTGACCGGTCGATCGCCGGCCGCGTTTCTTCGTCATGTTTTTCTGTCCCACAGGAATTGAATTTCTGTCCCCCAGCAATGCATCCGCTCTGCCCGCCCGGCCGGCGGAGCCGGAACGCGCTCCGCCGGCCCGGCCACTGCCGGCGCGGCATCGCCGCGGCTCCCGCCGGCGGAGACGCCGCGCCGGAATTACGCCGCCTCCGGCGGCTCGGGCTCGGGACGCCGCGCCGCACGCGACACCGCGAGCATCGCGGCGCGCCTGTCATCGAATATCCCGATCGGCCGCAGGCCGTCCGGCGTGACCACGCGGGCGATGACGCGCCGCCTCGTCAAGATCTCGACCTCGCCGATTTTGACCGTGCCGGAATAGACGGCCGTGGGGCTCGCGAATGGTGCGATCATCTGGCCGCCTCCTCTTCGAATTGCCGCTGCCGCTCAAGCAGCTCATGAGATGCGTGGCCGCGCGCCGGATTGGGCGTCGGCCCCGCCAGGCCGAACAGGTCGAGGGCGGGGACGATTGTCATCATGCCGCCTCCGGCGGCTCGGGCCGGCCGTCACGGTGTCTCGCCGCGACCGCCTCCGCGGCCTCTCGCCTGGTCGCAAACAGGCCAAGCCGGACGCGCACGCCTTTCGGCAGAAAGTAGAACGCGGCGACCCGGCCGGCGCCGAGATCGCGCGTCTCGCCGATCTCGCAGCCGGCGTCGCGCACGATCGTCACTCCGGGGCCGGGCATGGTCAGCCGTTCCACTCTGCGAGGTCTAATTGCGGCTCTCGATCGAGCAGCTCGTGCGTCGCCTTTCCCGGCGGCGGGTTCGGCGTCGGCGGCGCCCAGAACAGGCCGCACTTGAGAACCAAACCCTTCGGCGGCTTGCGGGTCTCGCAGAGCGTCATCGGCGCGGGTGCAGGCGTAGACATGATCAGTCGTTCCATGTCGCTGGATCAATTTCCGCCAGGTCGATCGCGGCCGGCCGCACCGAGGCCTCGGCCTCCGCCTTACAGCGCGCGAGGAATTGCTCGGCCTGGCGGCGCTGCAGTTCTTCCCGCGCCGGCCGGGCCGGCATGTTCGGCGGCTGATGCGCGAGGCGATGATGCGGTGCAGGTTCGTCGGGCGGCGCCGCGTCGAGCAGAGCCTCTGTCCGCCGCAGCCGCTCCTTATAAGGAGCGATGATCCCGCGCACCACTGCCGCGAACTCCGGCTCGTGCGGACAATAGCTGCGATTGAGGCCGCTTTCGCCGGTGCGCACCTGCTCGCATGCCGCGATCACCGCCCACGGCGGATAGTCGCGCGCGACGTGCAGGTAGCCGCCGACGACCGCGACGGTGGCCTCGATGTCCAGACGATCAGCCGTGCGGAATGCGGCGAGCATGCCGGCCACCGCGCTCGCACACCGGTCGTCATGGCGGCCGTTAGGCGGCGCGGCGAGCGCCGCCATGAGATCGTCGCGCCGCCGCACCAGCGCGTCGCGCTCGTCGGCCGTCAGTGCGCGGCGCAGGGCCGGCATGGCCGGCCGCTGCGTCGCCGTGCCGGCGCCCTCGTATGCGGTGACTACGCGATCGGGGATATCGCGATCGGTCGCGCGCACATACGCGGCCGGGACCCGGCTGCGATCAGCTATCGGTCTCCGTATGGCGCCTGGCGGCGAGCTGCGCCGCGAGACGAGCGGCGCCACCAGGCCGCCGATCTGCGATGGGTCTGGCATGGGTGTCTCCCGGGCTGGCGGATGGCCGCGCCACTGTCGGCAGCGGCCGGCTGGCGTCGGCGATGACGCGCGCGATCGCGCGCGCAAAATAGGCGGGCGTCGCCGGCGGCCCGTCGCGCTGGCGGATAGGCGATCGCATCGCGGTGCGGACGCCGATCAGGATGGCGTCACGCGTCCAGCCGGCGGTGAGCCACGACTGCACCTGCATGGCGGCGCCGCACCATCCGGGCGGACAGGCCAGCGGATCGGGATCGATGCCCGCGATGGCGCCGATCTCGTCGGCGAGCTCTCTGGCCGCCGGCGAGATCAACGAGACGACGCGCGCGCCGCCATCATCACCATCATCATCGGCGGAGGAGAGGGGGGGTGTGGGGGGGAGAGGGGGGTCATCGCTGTCGTATGTGTCATATGACAGCGACGGCGCGGACGGCTGCTGGGCGGCCGGCGGCGAGTCGGGCTGAGATGGCGCCGACAGCGGCAACTCCGGCTCGCGTAGGCGGATGACCTCGGCGCGCCTGGCGCGCGCTCTGGCGCGGCACTCCCGCTGCGCCTCGGTGTTGGCGGCGCGGCGCGCGGCCTCGCGCGCCGCCGCGCCGCAGTCGCTGGCCTGCGCGCGCATGAGCGCGGCGACGACAGCGACCGGGGCGCCGGCGGCTGCGAGCGCGTCGACCGTATCTGCGATGTCGGGCAGGTGCCGTCTCGCGACGATAGCGAGCTGCGCGCACGACGCGCCGGCACTCACCATGAGATCGATGGCGGCGGCCGAGATCGTCATCATGGCCCCCGCGCTGCGGCTGTCGGGGAGAAGAACGCAAAACCAAATCTCGGGAAGAGAGTTTGGCGCCTGCGCGGCGTCACATAGCCGCGCGCAGATTGAAGCTGTCCGGGAAGCTGTCCGAGTTGGGGGAGGAATGCTCGGAAACGTGGTCGGAGTGGCAGGATTTGAACCTGCGACCCCCTCGTCCCGAACGAGGTGCTCTACCAGGCTGAGCCACACTCCGACATCGCTGGCCGCCGGTCTTATAGCCTTGCCGCCGCTGAGCTGCAAGCGCCGCCGAGGAGAGCGAGGAGAGCGCCTGGGAAACGCCCTGCCGGGGAAACGCCCCTCTCCGGAAGCGCCCGGCGGCGAGCTGGCGCAAACCGGCTTCCCAGGAGCTTCGCCCCTCGCACCTGCTTTGCAGCACTTTCGCAACCGGTCTCTGCGCCGCAACCATTGCGCCTGCGCCCTGCGAACGGCATATGGGGTCAAACGCGGAGATATCCAGATGCCGGGGATTGCCACTGTCGTGGCGCGGGCGAGCCCTGAGACCATCAAGCAGGCGAAAATGGTTCTGTCGGCCGGCCGGCTCGTGGCCTTTCCGACCGAGACCGTCTACGGCCTCGGTGCGGATGCCGCCGACGACCGCGCAGTGGCGATGCTTTATGCCGCCAAGGAGCGGCCCATCTTCAATCCGTTGATTGCGCATGTGGCCGATCTTGCAGCGGCGCGCCGCCTGGCGCAATTCGATGCAGAGGCGCTCACGCTGGCCGAGGCCTTCTGGCCAGGACCGCTGACGCTCGTCCTTCCCAAGCACCGTGACTGTCCGGTCGGACAACTTGCCACCTCGGGGCTTGATACCATTGCGGTGCGTGTGCCGAGCCATCCGGTTGCGCGCGAGATCCTCGCCGCATTCGCCAAGCCGGTGGCCGCGCCGTCCGCCAATCGGTCTGGCCGGGTGTCGCCCACTTGCGCCAAGCATGTGCAGGCCGACCTTGCCGGCCGCATCGATCTCATCGTCGATGGCGGCCCCTCGCCGTTCGGGCTCGAATCAACCATCCTGGCCTGTGTTGGCCCAACGGCGCTGTTGCGCCCCGGCGCCACGCCGCGCAGGGCCATCGAGAAATTGCTCGGCCGCGACATCGCCGTTGCGGCCCCCACCCTCCCCTCCCCCGCAAGCGGGGGAGGGGAGGGTGGGGGTGGGGCCGATGGCGGGCCGCGTCCGCTCGCCCCCGGCATGCTGGCCTCCCATTATGCGCCGCGGGCTCTCCTGCGCATGAATGCCGTCGCGGTTGCGCCGGGAGAGGCACTGCTTGCGTTCGGAACGACTTTGCCGAAGGGAGCCGCGGACGCGCGATTAATTCTTAACCTCTCCGTCCGCGGCGACCTGGTCGAAGCCGCCGCAAATCTGTTCAACTTTTTGCGCGAACTGGACAGCGCCGGCGTCGATTCAATTGCGGTAGCGCCGGTCCCGGACGAGGGCCTTGGGGAAGCCATCAATGACCGGCTCTGCCATGCAGCGGCGCCACGGCCCATTTTATCGAGCCATCGCGCGATCCACATGACTCGACCGCGGACGGCGAGTTAGGTAGTTTGCCGCCGGGATTATCCGAATGAACACGCAGTTGACGCGACCGCTCGTCACGCTTTCCTCCGAGCTGATCGCCCGCTTCGCCGCGATCGTGGGGGAAAAATATGCCGTCACGAATCCGGCGGAACAGGCGCCGTACCTTGTCGAAGGGCGTGGGCTTTATCACGGCAGCACGCCGCTGGTGCTGCGGCCTGGCTCGGTCGAAGAAGTTGCCGCGGTCATGCGCCTCGCCTACGAATCCGCGACGCCGATCGTGCCGCAGGGCGGCAACACCGGCCTCGTGGGCGGCCAGATCCCTCTTCACGGTGAAGTCGTGTTGTCGCTCACGCGGCTCGACCGCATTCGCGAGGTCGACGCTCTGTCCGATACCATGACCTGCGAAGCCGGCGTGGTGCTTGCAAAAGCGCAAGCTGCGGCAGCCGCGGCCGACCGCCTGTTCCCGCTTTCGCTTGGCGCCGAGGGCAGTTGCACGATAGGCGGCAACCTGTCCACCAATGCCGGCGGCACCAGCGCTTTCGCCTTTGGGGTCGCGCGCGACTTAGTGCTTGGCGTGGAGGTGGTCCTGGCAGACGGGCGCGTCCTCAACGCGCTCAACAAGCTCAAGAAGGACAATACCGGCTACGACCTGAAAAATCTGTTCATCGGCGCAGAAGGCACGCTGGGCATCATCACGGCTGCGGTGCTCAAGCTGTTTCCGGCGCCGAAGTCAGTGGAGACCGCGTTCGTCGGCGTACCGTCGCCGCAGGCCGCGGTCAAGCTGCTCGCCCTGATGCAGGAGAGGACCAATCGCACAGCCACCAGCTTCGAGCTTATGTGTCGCCTGGCGGTCGACTTCGCGCTGAGTCACGGCCACGGCGTGCGCGATCCCCTCGACGAGACGCATCCGTGGTACGTCCTGTTGGAGCTTGCGTCGGCGACGCCGCAGGATCTGCGCACAGCGCTCGAAGAGGCGCTGGAAACCGCGATGGAGCGTAGTCTGGTGAACGATGCCGCGGTTGCCGACAACGTCGAGCACCGCCGCGCCTTCTGGCGCCTGCGCGAAATCCTGCCCGAAGCGCAGAAGGGGGAAGGCGGCTCGATCAAGCATGATATCTCGGTCCCGGTCGCCGCGGTGCCGGATTTCCTGCAGGACGCCGGCGAGGCCGTCGAAGCGCTGATCCCCGGCAGCCGGCCGGTGCCGTTCGGCCATCTCGGCGACGGCAATATCCACTATAACGTGAGCCAGCCCGTCGGCGCCGACACGCGAGCGTTCCTTGCGCGGTGGGATGAAATGAACGAGGCGGTACACCGGGTGGTGAGGAAATTCGGCGGCTCCATCTCGGCGGAACACGGCATCGGCGTGATGAAGCGTAACCTGCTGGCGCAGGTGAAAGACCCGGTCGCGTTCGAGCTGATGGGCATGCTCAAGCGCACCCTCGATCCTAAGGACATCCTCAACCCCGGCAAGGTCGTGTGAAACGACGCTGAATCGGCGGCTTTGGGACCGCAAGCGGCGGGCTATCTTCTGGCGGTCGAGAAATCCCGCTGCTCGGCGCCGGCAAGGTCGGCACCGTCGCTGTCGCCAGGCTGCCGCAGCAGCAATCTGCTCAAAAGACCGCTGTGTTGGCGTGAGAGAGGTCGGTCGAAGTCAAGCGCGCCGCATTGCGGCAATGCCGCTCAACGGCGCTCGCTCTCACCTTCTGTGTCTCGAAACGGGGTATTCAGCTCCGGCTGAGAGATCCCCGGGGGAGCCTCTTTGGCGTCCTGCCGGATCTGCCGCCGCTTTTGGGCGTTGTGGATTTCCCGGCATTTTCCCGAGCAATAGAGTGCGGTGACTCTGCGGTGAACAATCCGTTTTCCGCACTGAAGGCACAGGCGCGGATCGCTCGCCTCTGTGCCCGGTTTCATAGCCAACATCCCGCGTTTCGCAGAGTGGATTTCGACAGACTCGACTCGCCCATAGGGCAGCAATCCGGCTCCAAATGAAACTTTACTGCAGTCACAATAGTCGAAATACAGCAGGGTTCTAGTAGTGCATCTCGTATGTTCTCTACCTATAGAGGCAGGATTCTCTTTGATCGCCTCGTTTCTTCCCAGCTTCTAATAATTGAGGCACGCCGCCCGCGCCGGGCATTTGCGTGAGTTGCATTCCTTTACACCGAGCTTCGCCGCTTCACTCCAAGCGCCGCGAGCGATGCGGCGATCGCGCGGTCCAGCGGCGTGCGGGGAACGTCGCCAATGACTTGCGCGAGCCGGGCGCCATCGATGGCATGCGGCGTCGACCACAGATAGGAAATGTCGGCGAGCTCGCGGAAAACGGGTACGACAACGCTCATCAGTTTCAACAACCGCCACGGCATGAAATCGACCTTGAATTCGCGCCGGCACACCCGCGAGATCGCAGCAACGAATTCGCGCCCTGTCACCGCGTGGCCCGGAAATCCGAACGTTGCAAATGGTGCAAGCTGCCGGCGCCGCTCCACGAGTTGCACGAGGGCTTGCGCGAAGTCCGGCAGATAAGCCCATTCATGGACGACATCGAGCGGACCCGGGTAGGTCAATCGCCCCGCTGCGATCTCCCTCACGACGATCCGGTCGAACCACGAACCCCTGCCTTCGCCACCGAAATAATCGCCGGCGCGCAGGACGATCGTGCGCAGGCCGCCGTCTGCGGCCTCGCGCATTCGCGTCTCAATGGCGGCGCGCACAGCGCCCTTGCGCGAGGTCGGATGCATCGGCGCAGTCTCATCGATCCGCGCCGGCATGTCGGCCCCATAATTGTAGAGATTGCCGGGGAAGACCAGGGTCGCGCCATTTGCGCGCGCGGCGGCGATTGCAGTGTCCGCGAAGGGAAGCGCGAGCCGCGCCCATTCCGTATAGGGTAAGTTGAGCGCGTGGAGTACGACGTCAGCGCCGCTTGCGGCAGCGACAACTGACTCGGCATCGCGCGCATCGACCTCGATGATTTCAGTTCCGGACGCAGCGCCTTCGGCCGAGCTTCCTCGCACCAGGCTTGCGACTTGCCATTCCGCCGCCCTGAATGCCTGCGCGGCCGCACGGCCCAGCCGGCCGGCGCCGCCCAATATGACGATGCGCCCCTTCATGCCGGGATTCGCCGTGGCGGCGACGCGGCGGCGATGTTAAATAAAAATAATGGCGAACTTTCTGTCCCAATACGTCGTTCCATTGGCGATTGCCGCAGTGGCTGTCGTGCTGATGCTCGGTCTTTACAACATGTTGCGCGGCGGGTCGCCGAACCTGTCGCAGACATTGATGCGCTGGCGCGTCGTGCTGCAATTCATCGCCGTCATCATTATCATGTTAACGGTCTGGGCGATGGGGCGGTAGCTTTCAAGGATCGGCAGGCCCCCACATGGTCGTTCTCAGCCGCATCTACACGCGCACGGGAGACGATGGCACGACGGCGCTCGGCACCGGCGAGCGTCGCAAGAAATACGATCTGCGCGTCGCCTGCTACGGCACGGTCGACGAGACCAACGCCGCTATAGGAGTTGTGCGCCTCTATACGTCCCAATATGCCGAAATCGACGCTATGCTGGGGCGCATCCAGAACGACCTGTTCGACCTTGGCGCGGACCTCTGCTCACCGGGGAAAGGAAAGGGTCCCGACGGCGCGCGGCTGACGGTCACCGAGGCCCAGGTGACGCGGCTTGAGGCCGAAATCGATCGTCTCAACGCTGACCTTAAGCCCTTGCGCTCGTTTGTCCTGCCCGGCGGAACGCCGGCGGCGGCGCACCTGCATGTTGCCCGCACCATCTGTCGCCGCGCCGAGCGCATGATGGCGGAGCTGGCCGACCGGCCTGACGAGGAGGTCTCGGCGGTCGCGCTCACATATGTGAATCGCCTCTCGGACTTTCTTTTTGTGGCGAGCCGCTATGTCAATCAAAGCCGGCCCGCCGACGTGCTCTGGGTGCCTGGACAGAACCGTTGAGCGCGGCGGAGGAGGCCAGCCGTTTAGCCCGGATTGAGCCGCGGGTCCGGCCGGAGCTTGCCATCGGCCCTGCCAAAGGCCGGACCCGGTGGCCGGCCCGACGATAAACTTCACGAAATCCGGGAAAGGCGGTGCCTCAAGGCGAGAGCGGACCCCGGTTTCGCGCTCAACCCGGCTGCAGCGCGCGGCGGGGGCGCAACATGCGGTCGGAAATTCGCAACAGCGCTATGCCGCAATGCGGCAGGCGCGTTGACACGCAGCTAGTGCGGGTCATAGTTTGCGCGCCGTTTTCTGGAGAAACCAGGATGAAGGTTCTTGTGCCCGTCAAACGGGTTGTCGACTTCAACGTCAAAATCCGGGTCAAGGCCGACGGGACCGGCGTCGAACTCGCCAATGTCAAGATGGCGATGAATCCGTTCGATGAGATCGCCGTCGAGGAGGCGATCCGTCTGAAGGAAGCCGGCAAGGTAACGGAGATCGTCGCGGTTTCGATCGGGCCGCAGCAGGCGTCCGAAACCATCCGCACGGCGCTGGCCATGGGGGCGGACCGCGGCATCCTGGTCAAGATCGACGGGGTCGTGGAGCCGCTGGCGGTGGCAAAAATCCTCAAAGGGATCGCGGCAGCCGAGCAGCCGGGGCTCGTCATCCTCGGCAAGCAGGCGATCGACGACGACTGCAATCAGACCGGCCAGATGCTGGCGGCGCTGTTGAACTGGCCGCAGGGAACATTCGCCTCGAAGGTCGCGATCGAAGGCGACGGCGTCGACGTGACGCGCGAGGTCGACGGCGGGCTGCAGACCGTACGGCTGAAGCTGCCGGCCATTGTCACCACCGATCTGCGGCTCAACGAGCCGCGCTACGCCTCGCTGCCCAACATCATGAAGGCGAAAAAGAAGCCGATCGCCGAGAAATCGCCTGCCGATTATGGCGTCGATACCGCGCCTCAGCTTGAGGTTCTCAAAACCACCGAGCCGCCGGCGCGCAAAGCCGGCGGGAAGGTCACCTCGGTGGCCGAGCTGGTCAGCAAGCTGAAAAACGAGGCGGGAGTCCTCTGATGCCGACCCTTCTCCTCGCCGAGCACGACAACAAGAGCCTGAAGGACGCGACCGCCAAGGCATTGACGGCCGCGAAGGCAATCGGCGCGCCGGTGCACGTCCTTGTCGCTGGCAAGGACTGCAAGGGCGCGGCGGACGCCGCCGCAAAGCTCGATGGCGTCGAAAAGGTGCTGATGGCCGATGCGCCGTCCCTCGAGCACATGCTGGCGGAGCCTGCCGCGGCGCTGATCGTCGCGCTGGCAGGGAGCTATGACACCATCATGGCGCCGGCCACCGCGAACGCCAAGAACATCATGCCGCGCGTCGCGGCGCTGCTTGATGTGATGCAGATCTCCGACATCATCAAGGTGCTCGCGCCCGACACGTTCGAGCGGCTGATCTACGCCGGCAATGCCGTGCAAACCGTGCGATCCAAAGGCGCCAAGAAGGTTATCACGGTGCGAACGGCGGCGTTTCAGGCCGCTGGCGGAGGTGGCGCCGCGGTATGCGAGCCTGTGTCGCCGCCCCCCGATCCGGGGCTCTCGGCCTTTGTCGGCGAAGAAATCTCCAAGAGCGAGCGGCCGGAGCTCACCTCGGCGCGCGTCGTCATCTCTGGTGGACGCGGGCTGGCGTCGCGCGAGAATTTCGCCAAATATCTCGAGCCGGTGGCCGACAAGCTTGGCGCAGCGGTCGGCGCATCGCGTGCCGCCGTCGACGCGGGCTACGCGCCGAACGACTGGCAGGTCGGCCAGACCGGTAAAGTCGTAGCGCCGGAACTTTATGTCGCCGTCGGGATATCGGGGGCCATCCAGCATCTGGCCGGCATGAAGGATTCAAAGGTGATCGTGGCGATCAACAAGGACGAGGAGGCGCCCATCTTCCAGGTTGCGGACTACGGTCTCGTGGCCGACCTGTTCAAGGCTTTGCCCGAACTCGCTGACGAACTCGGAAAGGTCGGGCGGTAAACCTTAACGACGAAATAGTTCCATGACGGTAGTCACCCGGAACAGTTGTCGGTAGAACGTTGGTGCCTCCCTACCCGCTTGGCGGGGCGGGTAGGGAGGCGGCGCTGGACGAAAAGCCGACAAACGATATGATTGACAGTCAAATGGCTGAGATTCACCGAGTGGGCGTAATTGGCGCCGGTCAGATGGGCAGCGGCATCGCTCACGTGTGCGCCCTCGCCGGCTTTGAGGTCGCCCTCAATGATATTTCGGAGGAACGGGTCCGCGCGGGAATTGCGACCATCAACGGCAACATGGCGCGGCAGGTCGCACGCAAGGCGATTACCGAAAGCGACCGACAGGCGGCGCTGGCGCGGATTGCAGCCGCTGACAAGCTCGAAGACCTGGCAGACTGCGACCTCGTCATCGAAACCGCTATCGAGAAAGAAGACGTCAAGCGCAAGATCTTTGCGACGTTGTGCCCGCTCCTGAAGGAGGGCGCCATCGTCGGCACCAACACCTCGTCGATCTCGATCACAAGGCTCGCCGCGGCCACTGATCGGCCGGAGAAGTTCATCGGCATTCATTTCATGAATCCGGTGCCGGTGATGGAGCTGGTCGAGGTGATTCGCGGCATTGCCACTGACGATGCGACCTATGAGACCATCAAAGCGTTCGTCACCAGGCTCGGCAAGAAATACGCGGTCGCAGAAGATTTCCCGGCCTTCATCGTCAACCGCATCCTGCTGCCGATGATCAACGAGGCGATTTATACGCTCTACGAAGGCGTCGGCTCGGTCGACGCCATCGACACCGCCATGAAGCTTGGCGCGCATCATCCCATGGGTCCGCTGGAGCTGGCCGACTTCATCGGCCTCGACACCTGCCTGTCGGTCATGCAGGTGCTGCACGAGGGACTGGCGGACTCTAAATACCGGCCATGCCCGCTGCTGGTGAAATACGTCGAGGCCGGCTGGCTTGGCCGCAAGACCAAGCGCGGCTTCTACGACTATCGCGGCGACAAGCCAGTGCCGACGAGATGAGGCCCCTGTTTCAGAAAAGCAGCCTGCGGCGACCGGTTCAGAAACGCGCTCGACGGCATCCAGCGTCGAAGTCGCCGTTTCGCTCAAGCATCCGTCGTGTCGCCTAAACGGCCGGCAGCACCAGCTCCGCCCGCAGCCCGCCAATCGGTGCGTTGCCGAGCTGGAGATTGCCGCCGTAAAGGGCTGCGAGTTCCAGGACGATGGAAAGGCCAAGCCCGGAGCCCGGTTTGGTTTCATCGAGCCGCCGGCCGCGCCGCGCCACCTGTTCGCGCTGCGCCGGACTAAGGCCAGGACCATCATCGTCGATGATGATGCGCACGGTCGGCGCGCCATCATAACGCTCCGCCACCACTTCCACGCTCACCCGCATCTGCGCCCATTTGCAGGCGTTGTCGACGAGGTTGCCGACCATCTCCTCGAGATCCTGCCGCTCGCCCCGGAAGCGGACGTCGGCGGGGGTGTCGAGATCGATGGCGATGCCGCGGCTCTGATGGATCTTCTCCATCGTGCGGGTCAGTGCGGTGACGACCGGGACCACACTGGTGATGCCGCCGACCACCTTGAGCCCCGCGGCGAGCCGGGCGCGCTCCAAATGCCGGGCGATCTGGTCGCGCATGATGTTGGCCTGCTCCGTCACCTTGGCGGCAAGCGGGTCGTCGCGCCCGGCGGCCTCGTTGACCACCACCGAAAGCGGCGTCTTGAGCGCGTGGGCGAGATTGCCGACGTGGGTGCGGGCGCGCTCGACGATCTCGCGGTTGGCTTCGAGCAGCGCGTTGGTCTCGCGCGCCAGCGGGGCGATCTCGACCGGGAACCGGCCTTCCAGGCGTTCAGCCGTGCCCGCCCTGATCGCCGCGAGCGCCTCGGAAATCCGCTTGAGCGGCGCGAGGCCGAACCGTACCTGGAACATGGTGATGAGAAGCAGGACGGCGGCAAGCGTCCCGAAGGTGACGAGCAGCGCGCGGTCGAACGCGCGCATCTCGTCGTCGATCTCCTGGGGGTCGCCCGCAACCACGATCAGATAGCGGCCGTCTTCGCCCAAATCAACGGTGCGCTCGACGAGGCGCAGCCGCTGTTCGTCGGGACCGATTGCGTAGCCATGGCGGACTCCGTCCGCGCTTGTCGTCGCGTCCTCATCGCGCAGGCGCGTGAGCGTCGTATCCCACAGGGAGCGCGAGGAGCGAACCTCGGGCTTCGCGGCGTCGAGCGTCGTGATCTGCCAGTACCATCCCGATAACGGCAGGTCGAATGAGGGCTCGCCAAGCGTCAGCGTGCCATGGTCGCCGGATTGCTCCGGCGCCGCAACATCGGCCACCAGCGTTTGCAGGTAGACGCCGAGGCGCCGGTCGAAGGAACGCTCCACGGCGTCGTGATAGATCGACGACAGGATGATGCCGGTGGCGACAAGGATGACGACCGTCCACGCGGTGGCGGACAGGAAGAGACGCAGTGCAAGCGAGCTAGCGCGCATCGGCCGGGGGCGTCAGCAGATAGCCGAGGCCGCGCACGGTCTGGATGATCTCGACGCCGAGCTTCTTGCGAATACGGCCGACAAACACCTCGATGGTGTTGGAGTCCCGGTCGAAATCCTGGTCGTAAAGATGTTCGACAAGCTCGGTCCGCGACACCACGCGGCCGGCATGGTGCATCAGATAGGAGAGGAGCCGATATTCGTGCGAGGTTAGCTTGACCGGCGCGCCAGCCACCGTCACCCGCCCGGTTCGACCGTCGAGCCGCACCGGACCGCACAGAAATTCGCTCTTGGCGTGACCGACCGAGCGGCGCAGCAGCGCGCGAATGCGCGCCAGCACCTCCTCGAGATGGAACGGCTTTGCCACGTAATCGTCGGCGCCAGCGTCGAACCCCTGCACCTTGTCGCTCCAGCGGTCGCGCGCGGTGAGGATCAGCACCGGCATGGCGCGTCCGGCGCGGCGCCACGACTCCAGAACCGAGATGCCGTCCATCTTGGGCAGGCCGATATCCAGGATCACCGCATCATAGGGCTCGGTGTCGCCGAGAAAATGGCCCTCCTCGCCGTCAAAGGCGCGATCCACCACATAGCCCGCGTCCGTCAACGCGGTCGTGAGCTGGCGGTTCAGATCGGGGTCGTCTTCGACCACGAGGAGGCGCATTTAAGGTTACCCTGTTTGCCGCGCTCGGGGCGGCGCGTCCCTATGTGCCACCGCGGGAGGATCGAGAACAAGACGTTTTTCCTGGGCACGCGAGTTCTGTGTGAAAGACTTGGCGCCGGGTTCACAGGTACTTTTCACAGAGATCGATACTTGCGTAATGACGCATACACGCTCTATGGTTGCATTAGAGCGGGCATGCCTCGCCTTCCGAACTGACGATATCGCTGTCCCGGATGAGGTTCGCGAGGCAACCCGTCTCCACATCGCAGGCTTGAGGGGGGGGGTGGGTTGGCGAATGCCTGCACTCAATTGGGCCGACGCGTCGTTGAGTGGGCGTCATTGATAAAGTATACTTTAATTGGTATATTCGTATGAACAATCAGGTCAGACCTGTTGTGTGGATCGGTTCGAGCCGGAGGGACCTGCATGCGATGCCACAGCAGGTTCGCCGGCACATCGGCCAAGCGCTTTACACAGCGCAACAGGGTATGACCGATCCGGCAGCCAAGCCGCTGAAGGGCTTCGGCGGCGCGCGGGTCATGGAGATCGTTGAGCGGTATCGCACGGACGCTTATCGGGCCGTCTATACCGCCCATTTTGAGGATGCTGTGTACGTGCTGCACGTGTTCCAGAAGAAGTCGAAATCCGGCATCGCGACGCCGAAACACGAGCTCGAACTGATACGCGAGCGTCTTGCCGAGGCGGAGCGGCACCACAGGGAAAGGCGGAACTGACCATGGGTAAGAACTGACCATGGGTAAGACAGGGGCGAAGCTTAGCAGCGGCAACGTTTTCGCCGATCTCGGCCTGCCGAACCCGGAGCAGGAGATGCTGAAGGCGCGCCTGACGCTGCAAATCTACAAGATCGTGAAGGCGCGCGGCCTGACGCAGGCGCAGGTCGGCGAAATCCTTGGCATTAAGCAGCCGCACGTCTCCACGCTGATGCGCAACCGCGCAGGAAATTTCTCAATCGGACGGCTGATGGAATTTCTCACTGCGCTCGGGCAGGACATCGAGATTACGGTGAAGCCTACACGCAAGGCGCACGGCGAGATGTCGGTGGTGATGCGGTAGGTCTGGATCGATGCACTAATCGTCCCACGAAATTACTTTCGAGATTAAGCCGTTGCGACAACATCCCACACCAGCGCAGCGTCAACGATTGCTTACACAGAACGCCCACATGTGCTGCGTCTGCAAGGCATTCGGTTTGGACTGGAACTGCATCATATCGACGGAGACAGCTCGAACACCGTTGATGCGAATCTCGCGGTGCTCTGTGTCTCGGATCACGACGCGCACCACCGTCCAGGACGGTATTCGACGCGCCACACTGAACTCGACGCCACCGCAATCGCCTCCCATAAACACGATTGGGAAGCGTTTGTCGCCGAGGCCGCTGCGGAACAGCCACGGCTCGTGGCGACCGTGTGTATGTTCGGAACACTCGACACGATACACTCAGTGAAGTCCGTGCATCAGTGGACCGATGGACGAATCGTATTCGAACGACTTTATCACCTCCACTTAGGAACACCCCGTGAATGGGCGAAAGACATTGTCGAAGAGGTGCTGAGAATCGGGAAGAACATCCCAATCGTTTTCATCGAGCAACCACAGGACATCACGCAGCGCCCGTGCTGCCACAAGAGTCTCAGTGCCGTCATTGACCGTGGGTACACGCTTCGCCTTGCGGCTGCGGATTGGGACATCAACTCGTCGGCGTGGATCTATATCAACCCGGACCAGCCGTCGCTCGCGCTCATCTTTGCTCTTTCCTATCGGGAGATATTCACGGCTCACCTGCATCTTTGCGGCGGAAGGTATCTTCATTTTTCCAGCGATGAATATACTGAGCGCATTCTCATACAGCCAAGCCCGAGCGTGCGTACGCAAGCAACGCGGGTGATCCAAAAGCTTCTTCACGAGTGGCGTCCGGCCCGCACACTCATCGGCACCGGAGATCGTAAGCAGCCCAGCATTGTGGATGATTTTGATTTGCCACGTTGTTGGGAGGCGCGTGCTGGGGGACGTCGGCTCTATAGGACACTCAGTGGAACATAGCGAGGATCCCTCCCCCGCTCTCTGGCAGACGTGAGCACTGGACGGAAATTTAATCCGACGTTTTCCGCTCTCCCAGCC
Organism: Hyphomicrobiales bacterium; assembly: GCA_021323775.1. Taxonomy (GTDB): domain Bacteria; phylum Pseudomonadota; class Alphaproteobacteria; order Rhizobiales; family Xanthobacteraceae; genus JAJPKK01. Next base: position 30,998 of record JAJPKK010000275.1, on the reverse strand, counting down.
GCCGGGCTAATGTCCTATAAGGCAGGCACACTGACCCCACAGGACCCCCACGATGAACGCCCCCCTCTCATCACATCCCCACCCTTCTTACCGCCACTCGCCCCTCTTCCCGCTCGGCCAGGACACCACGCCCTACCGCAAGCTTTCCTCCGACGGTGTGAGTCTCGAAAAGATCATGGGCGAGGAGGTCCTCGTCGTCGCCCGCGAGGCGCTGCGCGCGCTCTCGGAGGCGGCCTTTGCCGACATCAACCACCTGCTGCGGCCGGCGCATCTTAAGCAGTTGCGGGCGATCCTCGACGACCCGGAGGCATCCGACAACGACAAGTTCGTGGCCTATGATTTTCTCAAGAACGCCAACATCGCGGCCGGCGGCGTGCTGCCGATGTGCCAGGACACCGGCACCGCCATCATCATGGGCAAGAAAGGCCGGCTCGTGTGGACCCGCGGCGACGATGAGGCGGCGCTCGCCGAGGGCGCCCGCGATGCGTATCTGAAGAAGCACCTGCGCTACTCGCAGCTCGCGCCGCTATCGATGTTCGAGGAGAAGAACACGAAGAACAACCTGCCGGCGCAGGTCGAGATCTATGCCGAGGGCCAGGGGGAAGCTCAATCCGCCTACAAGTTCCTGTTCGTCGCCAAGGGCGGCGGCTCGGCCAACAAGGCATTCCTGTTCCAGGCGACGCCCTCGATCCTGACCCGCGACCGCATGCTGGCGTTCCTCAAGGAGAAGGTGCTCACGCTCGGCACCGCTGCGTGCCCGCCCTATCACCTCGCCATCGTGATCGGCGGCACCTCGGCGGAACTCACGATGAAGACCGTCAAACTGGCGTCGACGAAATATTACGACGCCCTGCCGACCGCAGGCTCGGAGGACGGACACGCCTTCCGCGACCTCGACATGGAGCAAGAAGTGCTGCGGATGACGCAGTCGCTCGGGGTCGGGGCGCAGTTCGGCGGCAAGTATTTCTGCCATGACGTGCGGGTCATCCGTCTGCCGCGCCACGGCGCCTCGCTGCCGATCGGTCTCGGGGTGTCGTGTTCGGCGGATCGCCAGGCGCTGGGCAAGATCACGCGGGACGGCGTTTTCCTGGAGGAGCTGGAGCGCAATCCGGCGCAGTATCTGCCCGACGTGGATGGCGCGAAGCTCGGCGGCGAGGTCGTGAACATCGACCTCCGCCGGCCGATGAAGGACATCCTGGCGACGCTCACCCGCTACCCGATCAAGACGCGGCTCTCGCTGACCGGCCCGATGATCGTGGCGCGCGATCTCGCTCACGCGAAGCTGCGCGAACGGCTCGAAAACGGAGAGGGGCTGCCGGATTATTTCAGGAACCACCCGATCTACTACGCCGGCCCTGCAAAAACGCCCGAGGGCTACGCGTCCGGCGCGTTTGGGCCGACGACGGCGGGACGGATGGACAGCTTTGTCGATGCCTTCCAGGCCGCCGGCGGGTCCATGATCTCGGTCGCCAAGGGCAACCGCTCGCGTGAGGTGCGCGATGCCTGCAAGAAGCACGGCGGCTTCTATCTCGCCTCGATCGGCGGCGCCGCCGCCAATCTCGCCGCGCATTGCATCAAGAAGGTCGAGCTGGTCGAATATCCGGAACTCGGCATGGAGGCGATCTGGCGTATCGAGGTGGAGAATTTCCCGGCTTTCATCGTGATCGACGATAAGGGCAATGATTTCTTCAAGGAACTGAATCTGGGGTAGACATGGCCATCGTAGGATGGGTTGACCCCGGCGAAACCCATCGCAAGCCGTTGATGGGTTTCGCTGCGCTCAACCCATCCTACGTTCCCCGCTTTTACCAAAGGAGGACTACATGCTGGTGTCCGCACATCGATTCATCCGACCCGCCGTCGCCCTTCTCGGCCTCGGCGCGCTTGCGGTTGCCTTCCACCTCGGCTCCGTCGCGGCGCAGCAGCAGGCGCCGGCCACCAAGGTGAGCCAGCTCATGAAACAGATGCTCGGCGATGTCCCCGGCCGCGAGGTGATGATGATCACGCTCGACATCCCGCCGGGCGGCGGCTCGCCGCCGCATCGTCATCCGGCAGCCCATAATTTCGGCTACGTGCTGGAAGGCGCCTACAAGATCAAGCTCGACAACGGACCCGAGATGGTGCTGACCAAGGGCGAGACCTTCTACGAGGCGCCCGGCCAGCTCCATGCGGTATCCGCCAACGCGAGCACTACCGAGCCGGCCAAGGTCCTGGTCGTAGCCGTCCATGAGGCCGGCAAGCCGCTGACGGTGCCGGAAAAGCCGTAGCGCTTAGCGGTCGACGCCGCCGAATGGCGCAAGGGGATTGTCGATCATCGCGGCGCGGTCGGGTCGATCCGCCGCGACCCGGCCCAAAAAAGCGTTGAAAAGCTCGGTTACGGCGCGCGGCTCGATGTCCCGCACAATGAACACCATGCGGGTGATGCGCTCCTCGTCGGGCCAGCGCTCCAGCCGGGCGGCCGGATGCATGAGGTGTTGGACGGCGTGGACCACAACCGGCTGATCCGGATGCTCCGCAAGCTTCACGACGCCCTTCACGCGCAGCAGGTTCGGCCCGTGCAGCGAACGCACGAGATCCATGAACATTTCGAAGGCGCCGGCCGGAATGGCCTCTGGCGCAGTCAGCGCAAACGCGCGGATATGGGCGTCATGGCGGCTGCGATCGTGATCATGCCAGTGATGGCCGCGATAGCCCTGTGAGTCTGCGTAGGCCTCGACCGCAAGCCAGCGCTTCACGTCTGGGATTTTGTTTGCCGGATCGTAGAGTCCGCAGTTGAAGACGCACGAAGCATCCGCTTCTCCGGCGGCGGCATCGAGAACAGGAGCGGCCGGATTGAGAGCGCGCAGTCTTCCCCGCAGTGCGTCAAACGAGACATGGTCGGAGGGCGACGCTATGAGGTCTGTTTTCGTGATCACGAGCCGGTCCGCCACCGCAACCTGCTTTACCGCCTCCGCATGGGCATCGAGCGTCGCTGCCCCGTTGGCGGCATCCACCACTGTCACGATGCCGTCGAGCGGATAGCGCATCACGAGATAAGGGTGCGTCATCAGCACATGCAGCACCGGCGCCGGATCGGCAAGGCCCGTCGTTTCGATGATGACGCGGGAGAATGAGGCGCGGCCGTTGTCCAGGCTGCGCAACAGCCGCTCCAGCGCATCGATCAGATCGCCTCGCAGAGTGCAGCAGAGGCAGCCGGTCGACAGCAGCACGACGCCGTCATCCACGTGCTCTACCAGCAAATGGTCGAGACCGACCTCGCCGAACTCGTTGATGATGACCGCCGTCTGAGAGAGATCGCGGGCCTTGAGCAGGCGATTGAGCAGGGTGGTCTTGCCGGCGCCAAGAAAACCGGTCAGCACTGAAACCGGAATGGGAGTCGGCACGCGGGCGGCGCGGTCCGCCGTCATTGCGTTTCCGCGTTGGGCGCGGGTTGCGCCGGCGGCTTCGCGGCGGGTTTGACTCTGGGGGCCGCAGCATTGACGCTGCTGCCCGGCGAGGACCTGCCGGGCGACTTGATTTCGCTCGCCGCGGCAGCCGGCTTGGGATGCGCCGCGGCTGCGGCGCCAGGCTTTGCGGCCGGCTCCGCGGGCTTTGCGGCGGGCGGCTTCGCTGCGACTGCGAGCGGCTTCTTCTTCGGCATCAGGGCGGCCGGCGTTGACGCGCCCGGCGCAGCGGTCCCGCGCGCCGGCCCCGTATAGACTTCGACCGGCGGGATGCCGGCCGCCAGTCCGGAGGTGAGCAGGCCGGCGCCTCCGGAAGTAAGCAGGCCGGCCCCGCGCAGGCTCCACAGCGGTATGGGCATCTCAGCATTCGTCCCTTCGACCGACGCGGCGGCCGACGGGGCGCCGGCCTCGCCTCCTTCCTCGCTGTCGTCGGCTGCCGCCTGACGACGGCGGCTATTGTTGCAAACCTCATCGTGCATGTCGGGCGGCGTCGCGTCGGTTGGCTGCAATGAGTCGACAGCGCCCTGCGAAGGCGCCAGCCAGCTCAGCGGGTCGGTCCCAAAGCCGCGTTCGAACAGCTGCGCCGCCTTGACGGAGCGGCTTTCCGACGACTTGGCGCCAAGGACGACGGCGATCAGCCGCTTGCCGCCGCGGGTTGCGGTCGCAACAAGATTGTAACCGGACGCGCAAATGAAGCCGGTCTTCATGCCGTCGCTGCCAGCATAAGCATCGATCAGCCTGTTTGTGTTGCGATAGATGCGTTTGCCAAGCTTGATGGATGCAATATGCCAGTAATAATCATACTCTGGAAACTCGTGAATCAAGGCGCGGGCGAGGATCGCAAGGTCGCGCGCCGAAGTGATCTGCTCGTCCGCCGGCAGGCCGTTGGGATTGACATAGTGCGTCTGCGTCATGCCAAGATTGCGCGCCGCAGCGTTCATTTCGGCGGCAAACTTTTCGATCGATCCCGACACGCCCTCCGCCAGCACCACCGCCATGTCGTTCGCCGAATGCACCAGCATCATTTTCAATGCATTATCGACGGTCACGCGGGTGCCGACTTTGAACCCCATCTTGGACGGTTGCTGCGCCACCGCATTGGGCGACACCGTGAGCAGGCTGTCGAGGCTGATGCGGTGATCCCGCACCGCCTTGAGCGTCACATAAGTCGTCATTAACTTAGTGACGGAGGCCGGATACCAGGGAGAGGTCGAATTTTGCTCGTTGATGACCTTGCCGGTATCGACGTCAACGAGAAGCAACGCCTCGGCCCGCGCTGAGCGGACATCAAGCGTCGTTAGGCTGAGCCCTGCGGTCGCGGTCAAGGCAAGCAGGCTTGGTGCAGCTCGGAGGGCGGAATAGCGAAGTGTATTCCGCCGGGTTGCGTGGTGCGGCGGATTAGGCTTTCGGCTAATCCGCCCTGCGCGAACCGCGAGCAGCTTCCGCAAAAACGGCACGACAGGCAGCCCTTTTGTTTCGAAGCGTTAGCCGATGGAGGTGGCTTTTACCCCATTTCGGTAGACAAACGCAAAGGTGCTGACGCAAGTTGCTACCAGGATTATGCTTGCCTGAGTTGTCCGGAACAAAGCGTTCGGATTCCGGTAGAGGAGAGTTCCATGACGGCCTGCATCATCGGCTGGGCCCACACGCCCTTCGGGCGACTGGAAAACGAAACGGTCGAGAGCTTAGTCACGCGCGCAGCAACTGCGGCGCTCGACGATGCCGGAATTGCTGCGGCCGATGTCGGCGAGATTCTACTGGGCCACTTCAATGCCGGCTTCTCGGCGCAGGATTTCACCGCTTCCCTGGCGCTGCAGGCTTCGCCCGATCTGCGTTTCAAGCCCGCGACCCGCGTTGAAAACGCGTGCGCCACAGGATCGGCAGCCATACATCAGGGCGTGCGGGCAATCCGCGCGGGCGCCGCTCGCATCGTTCTCGTGGTCGGCGTCGAGCAGATGACGACGACGCCACCGGCTGAGATCGCCCGCAATCTCCTCAAGGCGTCCTATGTGCGCGAGGAAGCCGACATCGCGGGCGGCTTCGCGGGAATTTTCGGCCACATTGCGAACCTCTACTTCCAGAAATACGGCGATCAGTCGGACGCGCTCGCCATGATTGCCGCCAAGAACCACAAGAACGGCGTGGCAAATCCCTATGCGCAGATGCGCAAGGACTTGGGCTTTGATTTCTGTCGCCACGAAAGCGAAAAGAATCCGTTCGTTGCCGGGCCCTTGAAGCGCACCGATTGCTCGCTCGTTTCCGACGGCGCCGCCGCCGTGGTGCTCGCCGATGTCGAGACGGCGCTTGCCATGAGCAAGGCCGTGGTCTTCCGCGCCTTGAGCCATGTGCAGGATTTCCTGCCGATGTCGAAGCGCGACATTCTGAAATTCGAGGGCTGCAGCCAGGCGTGGGCGCGGGCGCTTCGCCGCGCGGGCATCAAGCTCGGCGATCTTTCTTTCGTCGAGACCCACGACTGCTTCACGATCGCGGAACTCATCGAATACGAAGCCATGGGCCTCGCACCTGAAGGCGAAGGCGCGCGAGCAATCCGCGACGGCCTCACCCAAAAGGATGGCCCGCTCCCGGTCAATCCTTCCGGCGGACTGAAGTCCAAGGGACACCCGATCGGGGCCACCGGCGTGTCGATGCACGCGCTTACCGCGATGCAGCTCTGCGGCAAGGCGGGCGACATGCAATTGCCGGACGCGAGGCTCGGCGGCATTTACAACATGGGCGGCGCTGCGGTGGCGAATTACGTGAGCATATTGGAGCGGATAAGGTAGTGGGCGTCTGCAGCAGTTCCCGGCCATATTGAACCGCTCGTTGCCTCTTCCGGGTCGTGGCCGGGCTTGTCCCGGTTACCTCGATTGTGCTTGCTCCGCGGTCTGACATTCGGGGTCGCCGGGACGAGCCCGGCTACGACAGCGGGATATGTAATTCGAAATGATCGAAGTCCATTCCGGTCGCCGTCAGGGGTGCCCTGACCAGGGCCATTTTGGGGGCGTTCATGCACTGGACATTGTCGGCAATCCTTGCCGCAGCAACCTGCGCGGCGACTTGCGAGACCGGACCGGCTTCTCCGGTCGGCCAGTGGCTCGCGAAGGACGGCGCGAAGATACGGATAAGCCCATGCGGCCGCAATTTATGCGGCTTTATAGTGCAGGCCAGCTCACCGACCGATCCCACGACGGGCAGACCGCCTACGGACAAGAACAACGCCGATCCGGCAAAACGCGCTCGGCCCCTGGTCGGCGTCGAGGTTTTGATCTCGATGCATCACGACGGGCCCACCCAGTGGTCGGGACAGCTCTACAATGACAACGATGGCAAGATCTATTCCGGAAACCTGATCGAGACCGGCCCGTCGGGCATCAGGATTGAGGGCTGCTGGCTCGGAATCTGCGGTGGCGAAGACCTCACGCGGATCAGGTAATCGGAAGCTACATGCTGCCGATTGCGGCCGCAATCGTGTCAAGCGCGGCTTGCGCCTTGGCGCCGTCCGGGCCGCCGGCCTGCGCCATGTCGGGACGGCCGCCGCCGCCCTTGCCGCCGAGCGCTTCGGCCCCGCGGCGCACGAGGTCGACCGCATTGAAGCGGCCCACGAGATCGGCCGTGACGCCGACCACGAGGCCGGCCTTGCCGTCGCCGGTAACGCCCACAATGGCGACCACGCCGGAGCCAACCTGCTTCTTGCCGTCGTCCGCGAGGCTTTTCAGGTCCTTGATCTCAATGCCGGACACGGCACGCGCCAGCAGCTTCACATCGCCGACATGGCGCACGCCGTCGCCGACGGCACGACCGCCGCCCCCCATGGCAAGCTTGCGGCGGGCATCCGACACTTCGCGCTCCAGCCGCTTGCGATCGTCGACAAGCGCCGCGATGCGGTCCGGCAGATCCTCAAGTTGAACCTTCAGCTCTGCAGCGCCGGCTTTGGCGAGCCCGACGATGCGGTTGGCGTTGCGGCGCGCCGCGTGGCCGGTCAGCGCCTCGATCCGCCGCACGCCGGCCGCGACGGCGCTTTCGCCAACGATCGAAACCACGCCGATGTCGCCGGTGCGCCGCACATGGGTGCCGCCGCAGAGTTCGACCGACCACCCCAGCGCATTGCCGCCTGCGCGGTCGGTTTCCCCCATGGCCACGACCCGCACTTCGTCGCCGTATTTTTCTCCGAACAGCGCACGGGCGCCCGACGCGATGGCGTCGTCAACCGCCATCAATCGCGTCGTTACTTCGGAATTCCGCAGCACCATCTCGTTGACAATGTCTTCGACCTGTTCGATCTCTTCGCCTGTGATCGGCTTGGGATGCGAAATGTCGAAGCGCAGCCGCTCTGGCGCGACCAGAGATCCCTTCTGCGCCACATGATCGCCGAGCACCTGCCGAAGCGCCTCGTGCAGCAAGTGGGTGGCGGAATGGTTGCGGCGGATATCGCTGCGCCGTGCGTGGTCGACCTGGAGCATGAGCGGCAAGCCGGGCTTTAGCGTCCCCTGCTCGACGACGCCCGAATGGACAAACACATCGCCGGCCCTCTTCTGGGTGTCAGTGACGCGGAAACGCACGCCGCTTCCGGCCATCACGCCGGTGTCGCCGACCTGACCGCCCGACTCGCCATAAAATGGCGTCTGGTTGAGGACCACGGCGCCCGTCTCGCCCTCGGCAAGACCTGACACCTCCCTGCCGTCGCGCACCAGAGCGGCAACGACGCCTTCGGCGCTCTCCGTCTCGTACCCAAGGAATTCGGTGGCGCCCACCTTCTCGCGCAACGAGAACCACACGGCTTCGGTGACTGCCTCGCCGGAGCCCGTCCACGACGCCCGCGCCTTTTCCCGCTGACGTTCCATGGCGGCGTTGAAGGCCGCAAGGTCGACCCCGATGCCGCGGGATTTCAGCGCATCCTGCGTGAGGTCGAGGGGAAAGCCGTAGGTGTCGTAGAGCGCGAAGGCCACCTCGCCCTTGAGGCTGTCGCCGGCCTTAAGGCTGCGGCTTTCCTCGTCGAGAATCGCGAGGCCTCGCTCCAAGGTGCGGCGGAAGCGCGTCTCTTCGAGCTTGAGGGTCTCGGTAATCAGGGCCTCGGCGCGAACAAGCTCCGGATAGGCCTGCCCCATCTCGCGCACCAGCGCCGGCACCAGCCGGTACATCAGCGGCTCCTTGGCCCCGAGCAGCTCCGCGTGCCGCATCGCGCGCCGCATGATGCGGCGGAGCACGTAGCCGCGGCCTTCGTTGGAGGGCAGCACGCCGTCGGCGATCAGGAACGAGGTGGCGCGCAGGTGATCGGCAATGACGCGGTGGGACGCTTTTTGTGGACCGTCAGGATCAACCCCAGTGCGGTCGGCCACAGCCTGGATCAGCGCACCGAACAGGTCGATCTTGTAGTTGTCGTGCGTGCCTTGGAGCACCGCGGCGATGCGCTCCAGCCCCATGCCGGTGTCGATCGACGGCTTCGGCAACTCGACCCGCCGGCCGGCTGCGACCTGCTCGTATTGCATGAAGACAAGATTCCAAATCTCGACGAAGCGATCCCCATCCGCCTCAGCCGAGCCCGGCGGACCGCCCGGAATGTGGTCGCCGTGGTCGTAGAAGATTTCCGAGCACGGGCCGCAGGGTCCGGTGTCGCCCATCGCCCAGAAATTATCAGACGTGGGAATGCGGACGATCTTCGATTCGGGCAGGTCCGCGATCTTCTTCCACGCAGCGAAAGCCTGATCGTCTTCGGAGAACACCGTGACCGTAAGACGCTGGCGCGGCAGCCCGAATTCCTTCGTCACCAGATTCCAGGCGAGCTCGATGGCGCGATCCTTGAAATAATCGCCGAACGAGAAATTGCCCAGCATCTCGAAGAAGGTATGGTGGCGCGCCGTATAGCCCACATTGTCAAGATCGTTATGCTTGCCCCCCGCGCGCACGCATTTCTGCGCTGTCGCGGCGCGTACATACGGGCGTTTCTCGACCCCGGTGAAGACGTTCTTGAACTGCACCATCCCGGCATTGGTGAACATCAGGGTCGGGTCATTGCGGGGGACGAGCGGCGAGGACGGCACGATCTCATGGCCGTTGGCCGCAAAGTAATTGAGAAAGTGCGCTCGAATGTCGTTGACGCCACTCATGAAGCTCTACTCGTCCTGCTTCTGCGCGGCCAGCCGGAGCACCGCACTGCGCGCACCCTTCGACAGGCTCAGGGGCGCGCCTTTGCCCACCCTACGCTTGCTCAACGTGACCGAAATCCCTTCCAAACGGGCCTTCAGCTGATCCGTTCCGCGCCGAACCTTTTAGCCGCGGACTGTGCAAGTGTCCACAAAGGCTCGCCGGAGCATCAACAAAGAGCGAAAATGACCTTTCGCACCGCCCGCCGACCGAATTCTACGCCCGGCAAAATTTCATGCCCGGCAAAATCGCATTCGAGGGGAAATCCCTGCATCCTCATGGCACTATGCATATAAGCACGCGTTCGCGATCCTCCATGTCCCTGCTCCGACCCGAGTACCTCGATGTCACCTCAGCCATTGTCACCCGCGGGCAGTAGCCTGGCGCAACGTCTCGCGGCCGGGCGTTTCGTCATCACGGCTGAGGTCGTGCCGCCGGTGTCCTGCAATCCTGAGGACCTGACCGCCCGGGCATTGCCGCTGCGCGGACTTGCGGATGCCGTCAATGTCACCGACGGCGCCGGCGCCCGCGCTCACATGGGCGCGACGGCCGCGGCGGCGCTGCTTATCGGCGTCGGCGTCGAGCCAATCCTGCAGCTCACTTGCCGCGACCGCAATCGCATCGCGCTGCAGAGCGAGTTGATGGGCGCCGCTGCGCTCGGTGTGAGAAACCTCCTCCTGCTGCGCGGCGACGATCCCACCGCCGGCGATCAGCCGGACGCCAAGCCGGTGTTCGATCTTAACTCGCGAACGCTTACTGAGACGGCAAGCGCTATCCGCGACGGCAGGCTGCCGCATGGGGCCGAAGTGGCAGGGGCCGCGCCATTCTTCATCGGGGCCGCCGACGTTCCGATCGATCCGCCGCCGGGCTGGCAGCCCGACAGCCTCGCGGCCAAGGTCAAGGCGGGAGCGCAGTTCATCCAGACTCAGTTCTGCATGGATGCCGCCATCGTGCGGCGGTACGCGGCGCGGCTCGCGGACGCAGGGCTTTCCGGCCGCGTGTTCATGCTGGTCGGGGTCAATCCGCTGCGCTCAGCGAAATCCGCTGCGTGGATGCGCCGTCACCTGTTTGGAACCATCATTCCAGAAGCCATGGTGACCCGCCTGGAGCAGGCCGGCGACCCTGCCGCCGAGGGTCGCAAAATCTGTGTCGAGACGATCGAGGAACTCAGCCTGATCCCCGGTGTCGCCGGGGTCCACATTATGGCGCCCGGCAACGCTGTCGCCATCCCCGAGGTGATTGCGGCAGCGCGCCGCAGCGTGACGATGGCGGCGAAGGTCAGGTGAGATTGCGAAATTCAATCGGGTCTACGATCTTCCAGTTCCTCGACCCGCAGTTCCAGGTCTTGCAAGCGTTGCTGCACGCGATTGATATCTTCGTGCAGCACTGTGATCTCCCCTTCCGTAACCCGCGTCTCGCCCATATCGTGGATCGCGGCCCGGATCATCCGCACATCCTGCTTGACGTCACTGAGGTCACGCCCCTGCGCTGAGACCTTGCGGTTGAGAGCCGCAAGGTCCGCTTGGATCGTCCTCAAGATCGGTACCACGATATCGTCGGCGATGGTAACCCGAGTATAATCATCAATCGCGGCAGCGCCACAGGCGAGCCGCTTTTAGCCGCCAATGGGGAGCTTTTCCGCAGCCGGAACGCAGCCCCGGCTACGCGACGGCGCTAATCGCGTCCACAACGCTGTCTACAACATCCTCTAGTAACTCAGGATTTTCCCCTTCCGCTGTCACCCGGATGACCGGCTCGGTTCCAGACGGCCGCACGATCAGGCGGCCATGGCCATTGAGACGCTCTTCGCCGCTCGCAATTGCCGAGCGCACGCCCGCGTCCTCGTGGGGTTTGCCACTCCGGTAGCGGACATTCTTGGTAATCTGCGGCAGCGCATCGAAGCGATGGCAAACCTCGGAAACCGGTTGGCCGAGCTTCTTGACCACCGCCAGCACTTGGAGGGCCGCAATGAAACCGTCGCCCGTCGTGGTGTAGTCCGACAGGATGATGTGGCCGGAGGGCTCCCCGCCGACATTGAAGCCGTGCTCGCGCATGTGCTCCAGCACATAGCGGTCGCCAACCTGGACGCGATGCACCTTGATCCCGAATTGATCGAGATGCCGCTCCAGGCCGAAATTCGACATGATGGTGGTGACGACGCCTGCCTTCGCAAGCCGCCCGTCCTTGTGCCAGCTCTCCGCGATCACGGCGAGCAGTTGATCGCCATCGACCAGATGACCGGCCTCATCCACGATCACGACACGATCCGCGTCGCCATCGAGCGCAATGCCGATATCGGCGCGCAGTTCGCGCACTTTGCGGCGCAGCCCCTCGGGTTCGGTCGAACCGCAGTCTTTGTTGATATTGAAGCCGTCCGGATCGACGCCGATCGCAATTACTTCGGCGCCGAGCTCCCACAGCGCCTCCGGAATGACCCGATACGCAGCGCCATTTGCGCAATCGACCACGACCCGCAGCCCCTCCAGCGACAAGTTGCGCGGAAGCGTGCGTTTGGCAAATTCGATGTATCGCTCCGGCACGCCCTCGATGCGTTTGGCGCGGCCGAGGGCAGCGGATTTGGCAAACTTTTTCGAGAGGTCGCTATCGATGAGCCGCTCGATTTCGAGTTCCACGTCATCGGAGAGCTTGTACCCGTCCGGGCCGAACAGTTTGATGCCATTGTCGTCGTAGGGATTATGGGAGGCCGAAATCATGACGCCGAGGTCAGCGCGCATGGAACGCGTCAGCATCGCGACGGCCGGGGTCGGCATGGGGCCAAGCAGCAACGCATCCATGCCGACCGAGGTAAAGCCCGCCACCAGCGCGTTCTCGATCATGTAGCCGGAGAGCCGGGTATCCTTGCCGATCACCACGCGGTGGCGGTGGTCGCCGCGGTGAAACACAAGGCCGGCAGCCTGACCGACCCGCAGCGCCAGATCGGCCGTGATGACGCCGTTGGCGCGCCCTCGAATTCCATCGGTGCCAAAATACTTTCGAGACATTATTCGCGTCCTCAGCCGTTCGGGACCACTCCCCCTGGTAGAACGTCTACCCAGGATTTTGCAGGCGCGAAAGCGTTAAAAAATTGTTTAAGGCGCCCGACGCCGGATTGCTCGTTTCCCGGCGATGAGGGCAGAAACGCGCGGCAAATGGTCAGCCGGATGGCCGTATATTCGCCCCTCTTACCATGCCGGCAATCATGGAAACAGTAGCCCGGATTGAGCCGCCGGATCCCCATAGGCGCCAGCTTAAGCGGTGGCTGAGCCACTTGCGACTCCCTCCCCCTTGTGGGGAGGGATGGGGTGGGGGTCGTGCCCTGGTGCAAGGCGTGCCAACTGGCTCGACCCCCACCCCCGACCCCTCCCCACAAGGGGGAGGGGAGGAGTCCATGCCAACGTTCGACCTTAACCTAACGCCTATGGGGCGGACCCGTTGAGAGGCTCTGCGAAATCCGACCGCCGGAGCCTTGCGGCAACCCGCCCCCGAGGTTTCGCTTGCGCTCAGCCCGGAGACGCAGGATCACGGTTTCCCAACGACGATGACGTGCAATTTGCGCGGGCCGTGAGCGCCCAGAATGAGGGTTTGCTCGATATCCGCCGAGCGCGATGGGCCGGTGATCATGTTCACGGCGCGCGGCATGACGCCGGCGCCAAAACGGCTGCGCAGGCGCGCCATTGCGCTCTCAAAATCGGACACGACATCGCACGCGTCGACGACCACAATGTGAACATCAGGCAGGAAATTGAGGGTCGTGGGGTTGTCGGCGCCGGAGGTGAGAACCAGCGTGCCGGTCTCAGCGACTGCCGCGAAAGCGTGAGACACGGCGGCAAGATCGGCGCCGTCGGACGCGCCCTGGCGGATTTCCAGCGTGCCGGCCAGTTTCCACGGCGCCGAGGAGAGCAGGGGGTCGCCGCCATGGCGGATGGCGAGCGGAAGATTGTGGCCGCGCAGGAAAGCCGCGACCGCGGCCGGAATTTCGGCCATATCGGCCACGCGTTCCACCGTGCCGGCAGCGGCCTTCACCATCCGGGCGAACAGATCGAGCCGCCCAGCGGGCTCGAGCTGTCCGCGTTCGGGAACAACGCCTGGCGGATGACCGGCAAGGCGCGCCGCCACCTCTGACCGGCGCGTCGCCTCGGCGCCGGTGACCCCAAGCGAGCGGCGAACCGTCGCCAGAACGAGTTCGCGGGGCGTCATGGCCGCCTCCATCAGCCTCGTCCTGAGGAACGCGCGCTTGCGCGCGCGGCTTCCTCAGAAGGATGAGGTCTGAGGGTGCGGACTCGATTGTTCGATACGACTGGTTTCATAGATTTGGTCCATCAGCCTGCCCCACCGGGCGGGCAAGCCGCCCGCGCTGCCGGTTCCATTGCGCCTGGAAGGTTCCGCCCTGCGGGGCCGGAAAGTCTCGATGGCGGGTCCAGCCGGACGCGAGGGGCAGCCAGGAAAAGCGCCCTCGCGTCCGTCCGGCGAGCGCCAGCAACCGCGCCGCCAAGGCAGTGGCGACGCCGTAGAGCCACGGCCGCTTGGCGAAGAAGCCCCAGAAGGCAAGGCCCGAACGCACGGTCGCGGGCGACAGATGCTGCTCGAACTCGCGCTCCCGCCATGAGCGCATCATCCGCGGCAGCGGGATGCGCACCGGACACACTTCCTCGCAGCGCCCGCAAAACGTCGAGGCGTTCGGCAAATGCCCCGCCTTGTCAATGCCGATCAGGCTTGGCGTGAGCACGGCGCCCATCGGTCCCGGATAAACCCAGCCATACGCGTGGCCGCCGACCGCGTGATAGATCGGGCAGTGATTCATGCAGGCGCCGCAGCGGATACAGCGCAACATGTCGCGAAACTCGCCGGCCAGCATTGATGAGCGGCCGTTGTCCAGCAGCACGACGTGGTATTCGCCGGGCCCGTCGGGATCGTCGGGCCGGCGCGGCCCGGTCGAGAGCGTTGTATAGACCGACATGTCCTGCCCCGTAGCCGACCGCGCCAGCACGCGCAGGAGCTGGGACAGGTCCTCAAGCGTCGGCACCAGCTTTTCGATCGACGCCAGCACGATGTGGGCCTTGGGCAGAGTCTGCGTGAGGTCGCCATTGCCCTCATTAGTAATGATGACTGAGCTGCCGGTCTCGGCAACCAGAAAGTTCGCGCCCGTGATGCCCACATCGGCGGCGAGGAACTTTTCGCGCAGCACGGCGCGGGCTTCCGTCAGCAGGCTCGTCGGCTCGACAAGGTTGCGGCCTGCCGGCAGGTGAGCGTGAACGCGCCGAAAGTCGCTTTCGATCTGCGCCTTGGTGAGGTGCACGGCCGGCGCAATGATGTGAGACGGCATCTCATGGCGAAGCTGGATGATGTATTCGCCAAGATCGGTTTCAATCGGGGTGATGCCCTGCGCCGCCAGGAAGTCGTTGAGCCCGATTTCCTCCGCGACCATCGACTTGCCCTTCGTCACCGTGCGGGCGCCAAGCTTACGGCAGATGTCGAGGATGATCTGCCGCGCATCTTCCCCGGTGACCGCGTAGTGCACGTGGCCGCCGCGCTCCACCACGCGGTTCTCGTAGGCTTCGAGATAGAGATCGAGATGCGCGAGCGTGTGGTCCTTGATGTCGCGGGCGCTGTCGCGCAGCGCGTCGAATTCGGGAAGCCTTTCGGCTGCCTCGCGGCGGCGCGCGATGAAATTCACCTCCACGAATTTCAGCGCATTCTGCAAATCCGCATCGGCAAGCGCGGACTTCGCATTATCCTTGAACCGCGGCGAGGTCGCCGCATGCGTGGCAACGTCAGTCATCGCTTCACCTCCCCCTCCCTGCTCTCCGCCGCGTGCGGCGGAGAGCAGGGAGGGGGCCCCGCCGGCATCCCGATTGCGGGCTCCTGCGTCATTCCGGCGAGAACTTCGGCGACGTGGCGGACCGCAATATTGGCGCCGTCGCGCTGCAGCTTGCCGGCCATGTTCATGAGGCAGCCGAGATCGCCGGCAAGCAGCAGATCAGCGCCGGTCGCCGCGATGGCAGCGGCCTTTTTGCTGACGATGGCATTGGAAATCTCCGGATACTTCACGCAGAACGCGCCGCCGAAGCCGCAGCAGACATCGGCATCGCGCATCTCAGTGAGCCGCAGGCCCTGGACGGTGGCGAGCAGGCGACGCGGCTGATCGCGCACGCCAAGCTCGCGCAGGCTTGAGCATGAGTCGTGATAGGTCGCAACGGCTTCGACCCGCGCCGCCACCCGGTCTACGCGGCACACATCGACCAGGAACGACACGAGCTCATAGGTCTTTTCAGCAAACGCGTCGGCGCGCGGCTGCCAGTTCGGATCGCCGCGGAACAATTCCGGATAGTGGACCTTGAGCATGCCGGCGCATGAGCCCGAGGGCACGACGACGTACTCATACGGCGCAAACGCTTCGATGACCTGCCGGGCGATTTCCCGTGCGGCAGTCCGGTCGCCGGAATTGAACGCGGGCTGGCCGCAACAGCTTTGGCGCGGCACCTCAACGATGCAACCTGCGTCTTCCATGAGCTTCGCGGTCGCGAACCCCACCGACGGCCGGATCAGGTCGACGAGGCAGGTGACCAGAAGCCCAATGCGCCTGACCATTGGTTGGCTCCTGTTCGGTGACGGAGATCCGCCGTTGCAGCCACCACCACAAGGGTCGCCCACATGCCCCGACACTTAGCAAGTCGGACCACACCGGCAAGCGGGACCGACGGTCGCGGAACAATCAGACCACGCTGCTCACAAGACGTGGATGGCCGGGACCAGCCCAGGGCGGATGCCGGCCATTCACCCCTCCCCAATCTGTCATTTTAGGCGGCATCAGCGCCACCTGAGGAGTCCAAAAATGATTGAGTTCAACGTCTATGTACGCAGCCCTTTGGCGCCCAGAATCTTCGTCAACGACCTCGACGGCATCTATCGCCTTGACGGCGGTATTATGCAAATCACGTTCGTGCAGCCCGCGCATGATTGGCACCGCTATAGGAAAATGCTTCATCGGCCGCAGCAAGGCAGCAAGACAGACATCGCGCGGGGACGTTTAATCGCGCGGATGGGCTGCAATGCAGGCCGCACTACTGTAAGCACCACGACCCTTCTGCCGATTGCAAGCGCGGTTGGCAGCGGGGCGGAATTGGCCTACCGGAGGGGGGACAAGCAACATGTCCAAGGCTAAAGTTCTGGTGGATCGCATAATTGCTCAAATAGAATCTGGCGGCACGTATGACTGGAGGCGAGTACGGGAGGAAATTCACGAAGCGCATGACGCGGCTGAAACAGAGGCCGATCGGGTTCTTTGTCTCAACATGCGTAATTCTCGCGTGACCGATCGAGAGCTATGCGCTACGTCGCCGCCGCCATTGGTTTTGCACGGACGTTAGCGCCTCGTGGAATTTCTTCCTGCGTTCGGGGCTATGCCTCGTTATGAACCAGAACGCCGCCAGGAGAACAGCAATCTCACCGTCGCGCACCCACATGAGGATTTTGGGCGGCTTGCGGCGTTCTGGCAGCGTCGTTGGCATCTCGGGACTTCCTCGTGTTTGCGGGCCTCGCCCGGCTCAGGGCGGGGCGTCGCATGGGATTGTTAGCCCGAGCCTATAGCTGATAGCCGGCGGCTGTCCACCCAGGCCACGGGAGGGCCGATCGAGCGCCATAGGACCGGTTGACCTGCCGATTTTCATGGGAGGCTGCGGCGAGATTGGCGGCCGCCCTAAAAAGCCCGGCCAAGCGGCTGGTCGCACATAGGGCACAAGGCAAAGAGGCGCCCTCCGGCGCGCGCTTTAACTCTATTCCCACATAAGCCGGAACGCGCACGTGCTTTCGCCAGTTGTTGGAGGCGCGCGGCCTGCATTGGAGCACAGCCCGCGAAACCTGCTCGCCCTGGCCGTGCGGAGCCGCTGGACTTGCTTTTCGCACGCTGGCGCCGAGGTCGCGGTCGCCAGTCCCTGGCCGCGACACCGGGAGCGACGCGCCGGCGGGCCTCCTGCGGGACAGCGGTTATGGATGGAAAAAATCGCCTTTGCTGAGCCGGGAGGCAACCCATGATATTAACGGAGCGGCAAGCCAAACGGTCGATGTGGTGCCCGATGGTCCGCATCAGATGGATGAACGTATGGCAGGCCAGCAACCGCTCAAACCCGGGGCGGTGGAATCGGGTGAAAAACGCGCTCTTCAGGACCTTTTTCCCGCGCATCCACTGGCTGGCTCGGGCAAAGTTTTTCAGATGCTGGGGCTCAGGATGCATGATGTGGCGGTGGGCCGACCGAGATGCGAGGACAGGATTTTGCGGGCTCGCCGGCAATCCGTTGCAGCACCTGTTTTCCGACTAACTCTGCCCCTCAGCCGGCGGAGAGTCTGATTGTGCTGGCGCGCCGAAAACCTGCACAGGAGCGGAAGAACCGGGACGCGGCCGATCGACGCCAGCCCATTGGGCAATAAACGATTATTGAAGACTCGCCGCAGGCAATCGCCGGGCGGTTGGACGACGTGAGGCCCGAGGAGACCGGCGGAAACAAGGCCCAGCTAGAATCTCGCCGGGACCAATTCAGCGTCTGCTCTAATCAGTTCATGCGCATTCTGCCGCCTGATCGCACGACTCGGCGGGTCCTATAACAAGCGCATGCTTAGCAACCCCACCGCATACCCGACCAACCCAACGGCTTTCGCAAAAAGCTGGAACATCCTTCAGCAAGTCGTTCGGGCTCGATTAACCTTTACGTCGTCGACGGATCGAAGCCAAAGCGAGCGGTGCGACTGCGAGCGCCATGCGAGCGATCGGTCGTTCGCCGCATTGCTGCCGATCATGGCCGCGGTATTGATCGCTGTCCTGATCATCGGCGTCGCGCCGCCGGTATTGCCGCTGCATGTGCACCACGGACTTGGCCTCAGCGCCTTCGTGGTCGGTCTCGTGACTGGCAGTCAGTTCGCTGCGTCGCTCATTTCGCGCGTTTGGGCGGGCCACTATGCTGACTCTCCCCACCGCGGCAGCTAAGCGGGTCCGGGGCCGTACGGGCCGGTCGCGCGCTCTGATGAACGCAGTTGAGATCGCAAAGAAAACCGAGTTTGAAGTACCGGGCAGGTCCTGCGCGGTCACGAAACGTGAAGACGGGCCGCAAGCGTTGGTAACGTTGATAACGGGTCCGCCGGGCTAAGGCTCGCCCGCAACCGGGCCAAATCCCTTCGGCGGCCGCCGGTGCCTGGTGCCTGCTTCGTAGGCTGAAGCGATTTCGAACAACAGCGCCTCATCGAACGGCCGCCCGAGGAATTCCATTGCCACGGGAATTTGATCGGGTTTCGGTCCGTCTAAGCGGCTGCCGTTCGGATCGCTCGGGTCCGGCACGCGATCATAAACCACGCGTGTGAAGCCCGCCGGCACGACGATCGCCGGGAAGCCGCTCACCGGGCTCAGATTCACCGCGAAGCTGCCGCCGGCGCTGCGCCAGGTATCAAGATCGGTTTTGAGACTTGGCTCACCCGGCACGAGATTGGGATCGGACATCTTCGTTCCCGCCTTGAGCACGCGCGGCTCGACGCGGGCGTCGTACACAGCGGCGACCCGGCTCGGATAGACGAGCGGCGCGGGAATCGTGGTGTAAACATAGACGAGGGCGGCGAGATCGTTGTCCGCCATTACCTTGTAAAGAATGCGCTGCAGGTTCGCGATGCGCAGCGTGTGACTGATCGCGTCCGGCGTGGCAAGCGTCTCCGCTCTGGCGCCGAGCGCAAATCGCAACCAGTCGTTCTCGCCGGCAAAAGACTTCGTGTTATACAGATCTTCGACGCTGCGAAATTTCTTGTCGCCGCGCTCCTTGAGGTAGATGTCGAGCGCATATCTGGCTTCAATGCGCGGGTTGAAGGCCGCGAGCATGCGCAGATTGACGCCGCGCGCGCCGCGCGGCAGCAGCTTCGGATCGCTGGCCATCGCCGCCAGGTGGTCAATCGGTTTTGCTCCGGCAGGAATTGCGGTCGGGAAGGTCTGGGTGAAGAAGCTCGGCTCATAGGCGGTCATGACCTCGGCAATGGCGCCGCTGAAATCGACCGGATCCACAAGGGTCGCGCCGAGGCTCTTCATATCGGCGAGCGCCTCGTTGCCGATGCGGATGTTTTCGCGGTCGGCGATCGTCGCCTCGATCATGAAGTCGCGCACGACGCCCAGCCGCTTGCCGGCGAGCGAATGGCGGCCGGTGTAATTCGAATAGATGACCGGCTGCCGCCCGTGCGCAACGGCAGTGATGGCGTCGCGCGGATCATCGCCGGTGAGCACTTCGAGTACCGCCGCCGTGTCCTCCACGGTGCGGCACATCGGGCCGCCCCGGTCGCGTGAGAACGTCAGCGGCACAATGCCGGCGCGGCTCACCAGCCCCTGCGTCGCCACCATTCCGACCAGCGCATTGAGCGACGACGGATAGCGCACCGACCCAGAGGTATCGGTGCCGAGCGCACAAATCGCGAGGTTCGCGGCAACGGCCGCTGCCGAGCCGGCGCTGGACCCGCCGGTGATACGCTTGGTGTCATAGGGATTGCAGGTCTGGCCGCCGAGTGTGCTGCGGCCGATGCCGGCCGGCGCATATTCGTCGAGATTGGTCTTGCCGAGGATGATCGCGCCGGCCGCGCGCAGTTTCGCCACCATGGTGGCGTCCTTCGGCGGCTTGTCGTTGGCATAATCGGCGAGGGCGCCAGCCGTCGTGCGCATGTCGATGGTGTCGTAGTTGTCTTTTACGGCGATTGGGATGCCGTGCAGAGGCCCGACGAAATTTCCTGTCCGGGCAAAATACTCGTCCTGCCCCCGCGCTGTTTCGAGGGCGTCGAGCATCTTCGGGTCATTGTCGGCTGGGTCGGTCTTCGAGCGCTTGCCGCGGATGTTGAGCGTGATGTAGGCGTTCACCTGACCGGCGTTCTCGATCGGGGTTATTTCTCCGAGCATGAGGCCGGTTGCCGGATCGACTTCGCCTTTAACGCAGGCGCCGTTATAAGCCTCAATGCGCTTGAAATAGAGTTGGACGAGTTGCTCCGCAGTGATCTCTTTAGCCCGGATCGCACGGTGCACGTCGGCAATCGTCGCTTCCTCAAGGTGGAAACGCGGCGCAGAGGCGGCTTTCGACACAAGCGCGAGCTGCGCTGCGTGCAGCACCGCCGCACCGATGCCGAGCATGGAGATGGTCAAGCGAAGGCTTCGTGGACGCATGGCGCTCCCACCCAGAAATGAGATTTTTCGTATGGTATGCTGACGGCATTCCGAGTCAATTCGCATTCCGGTCGGCGATTTGCGTTCGGAAACCTACGGCGGTTCCTGGTTAGGACAGCGGCAACAACAACTGCTTCACTTCATCCGCCAACCAGAAGACAACCGAAAGTGGACAAAACTCCAGATGGCCCTATAATAGATATGGTTTCCATTATCAGGGGAGACGATATCACAGCACGCAATAACAGCAGATTTTCAAAACTCCGAAATTCCCTGTTATTTTCCCTGTTCTCAGGGAAAATGGTATTTTAGTAGGGCGCTGCCGATCTTTGAACGATTGGCGGTGAAGGTGTCGTTTTAGCCACGATGCCAAATGCAGATACGACAACCGTGTCGTTGCGATAACCACGATCGCCGGTTCGCGGTCTGGGAAATGGCTCAGTTAATGTTGCCGCTTTCCTTATGATGCGTGCCGGATGATGCGTGTCGCCGCCTTGGCAGGCAAACAAGCTACAACGGCTCCCGGCCGCACGGAAGCATCGGTCGGGTGGGCAAAGGAAGCGTGCTCACCCGCCCTCGAAAGGCCGAGCGCCGGTGGGCGCGACGCGCCGAAGTCGGGCTTGTCCGACTTCTGCAGTCAATCGTACCAAAATCGGCAACAGCCGATTTCGGCTGCGCCCTTGCCCGCCCTACAAGTGATCCCAGTTATCCGGCGCGCACTCTTTGCGCCCAGATCGGCCGCACACGGCTGCCTCAGACAGCTGCCGCCTTGATACGTCGCGCGAGCAGGCTTGCTGCGCCGCGACTTCCAGCGCATCAGGCATCGCCGGATCGTCATCCACCGGATCGGTCATGCTTCGTGCTTTTCTAGGATCAAACCCCAGCTTTTCTCTTTTGGCGGGTCTCAGATTCAAAGTCATCAAGGCATTAAGTTGGTGCGCATTCTTGATGGGTGTGATCGGTCCCAGCCCGAGCACCCCATCCGGCTGATTGACGCAAGTGCCGTTGTACGCCTTGATGCGACTGAGGTAGAGCTGCACGACCCGCGTCGATGTCAATTCACCCCGCAGGATAGCAGCTTGAATATCCTCAATCGTCGCCTCTTCAATCTGGAATTTTGCGGTCTGTGCCGAGACCGGCGGTGGCGTGAGCATGATGAATGATGCCAGAGCCAGTTGGCGCAGCACGGCATGCCCTCTTTTTCCTTGCGTCACCGCCGCGCCAGAATACCCAGGCCCCATGATATGCTTTAGCCCGTCGCTCAAGCATTTCCCATTGCACACCCTGCGAAGGCCGGCGGTTCTGCAACGAGCAAGGTGACCGGCGGCGCTGGTGGGGCGCCGCATGAGATGATAGCAATTGAAATTGTCCGGCGAAAGGACACGATTTTCGACAGGAGACGATTTTCGACGCGCCGGACGTAGATTGGCGGCGTTCCGGCAGTCAACCGACGGTCCCCATTCATATCTTGGGGCTCTACGGCGGACGCAGCGAATTTCACCCTCACAGCAGCGCGACGTTTCGGGTCCTGTCTTTAAGGCCGCTGCCTTAACTCCCGTTCGCCATGCCGGGCTTGGCGGAAGCCGCGGTCGCAAGATGCTCTACGACAACAAGCCGGTCGACTTCGCCCCTCAGGTAGGCGTTCAGGAACGCAGCATAGTTACGGAAAGATACGCAGCCATTCGACTGACCGCTGGGACCGAGCATGTAAGAGTGCGCAAGTATCCCGTCCCGACCAAACATCTTGCCGTCGTCGACAGGGATGAGACGGATGGCGCGAACGCCGTGAAAAAGTCGCTCGCGTAAGGCGAGATTGTAAACATTGGGCGGCGTCGGCCCTAGTCCCTTCGTGCGGACATAGCGAGGATCGTCCAGGTGGCTGCCCAAGCCGGAATGAGCTTCCAATCTGTGCCCATTGGGCAGATAGACGGTGCGCGCGGCAATATCATAGATCGCAGTGTGACTGTCGGCGTCGAGCGGCAAGCTCAGGCCCCTTAAGGCTTCCGCGGAATTAAGCCGTTCCTCGGGCAGGCTGGCGAGCCTTGATGTGGTCGTCGGGGCGCGCTCCGAGGCCGTCCGTGCAACTGACGGGTTGCGCTTTGCATGCTCCCCAAAATCCAGTTGGCGCAGGGGCATGTCTTCGGCATGCTCCTCCGCCTCCGCAGACTTTCTTGCCGTATTCCCAGGCGAGCCGAAAGCGCTCGCAAAGCGCTCGTCGAAAGAAGCTATTTGCCGGTCGAAGTAAAAGCGCTCATCGAAAGCAGCGCAGGACGCGCTGGCGGCAAACGGCTCTGACGCCCCTTCCGTCTCGGCAGCGGACTCGGCTCGCAAACCCGCAACCGGCACGCTCGAGCCATCCGCGGTTTGCGACCCGACGGAACCGATGAGATTCAAACTTCTTAGCTGGATCGCTGCCCTTCCTGCGGGCTCGGTGCGAGCCGACCAAATCGCGTCCGTGCCCGCCAAGTCGAGGGCAAATCCGATACCCAGCACCGCAATGCCTGCGGCGATCACTCCCGTGTCGACGCGAATGAAACGTTTCGCGCAGCAACTTAGGGTGTTTGTTTTCTCCAGGCATGCTTCCGGCACTCGGTTCCTCCATGTCACGGCGGCACGAAACACAGCAATTGCGGCAAAGAATCGGCCGGGCTATGCTCCCAACCGCACGAGCAAAGCGAACAAGCAATGCGGGCGATGGCCCCGTCGGAGGCCAACGGTCGGGCCTGGTCACGCCCGCAGCCGCGGACTGAAGGTCGGCGCGTAGCCTGGTTGTGAAGTCTCCAGAAGGCGGTCTGACGCTGTTCCCGAATGGTGCTGGGCTCGCCGCGCTGCGCGCTTCTTCGGATTGTTGTTTCGTCTTGGTGCTCGCCAATTTGGTCTACGTGGGAGAGCGTGGGCGCGGAACAAACCTCAACCCACCGAACAGTTGCAGGGCGTGGCCGTAAGACCAGAGCCTCAGCGAAAAGGGGAGGAGAGGATGACTTTGCGGCGGCGGGATTTCCTTTCGGCAGTGACACTGACGGCAGCGCTTGCAACGCCCGCCCTTGGGCAGGCGGTGGCGCCCACGGTTGCGCCGGTCAACAGCGGCAAGGAAAGCGCCGCATCCACCCCGGATTTCTCCGGCATGTGGGTCCACGGCTCCATCCCCGGCTTTGAGCCGCTGCCGTCCGGACCCACTTCGCTGGTTAACCGCTCGCGGCGCTCCATCGCACGGCTGCTCCGGGATCTTGCCGTCGACTGGCAGGGCCCCGGCGAGCCGCCATCGCAACACGGCGTGGGCAATCTCCTTGAGCTTGTCGGCGACTACACCAATCTGATCTTGCGGCCTTGGGCGGCGGAGGTTGTGAAGAAGTTCGGCGAAATGTCGCTGGCTGGCGTGGGCTTTCCGAGCCCGCGCAACCAGTGCTGGCCCGGCGGCGTGCCTTTTGTCTTTACGAGTGGCGCAATCGAGATCCTGCAACAGCCCGACAAGATCGCTATCCTTTATGCCTACGACCATCAAGTTCGTCACGTGCGCTTGAACCAATCACATCCCTCCCAGGTGACGCCGACCTGGTACGGCGATTCTGTGGGCCATTACGAAAGCGACACGCTGGTCATAGACACCATAGGGATCAAGGTCGGTCCCTTTGCCGCGGTCGACTGGTACGGCACGCCGCACACGGAGGCTTTGCATGTGGTCGAACGGTATCGCCTCATCGATTACGAAGCCGCGAAAGATGGATGGGAACGGGATGCAAAAGAGAACTGGCGCGCTCAGCCGGCGCCAAACTACAGGGGCAAGTACCTGCAGCTCCACTTCACGGTCGACGACGAAGGCGCCTTCACAACGCCGTGGGCCGCGACCATGACTTATGGGCGCAGCCGCGGCGACTGGGCGGAAGCGGTTTGCGCTGAAAACATCCAATGGTACTCGGGAAAGGACGCGGCAGTACCGCGGGCGGATAAACCGGATTTCTGACCGGCGCGGCATTCGCCAGCGGCGGTCCAGAATAGCAACCACGGTGAGCCGCCACATCGCCGCCGGCATGCGCTCATCAAATTTCAAGCAGCGCGTAAGGACGACCTTCGGGTTTCGCGACCGAAAGCGTGCAATTATAGACAGGGATTCCTTTGCGAGTGCTGCCTTTGTAGGCGCCGTTATGCGCGTGGCCGTGCAGAACGAGGCTGACCTCGAAGCGGTCGATCGTCTCAGCGAGCCGCGACGAGCCAAGGAAGGGGAATACTTCGGCTGGCTCGCCTGCATTGCCGCTCCTCTTGCGGAAACAACGTCGGGCAGAGCGAGTTAGCGCCAAGGGCGAGGTGAGGACCGGGATGCCGGCGAGCTGACGGAAACCGCTGCGGGCGCCGTGAAAGGTGCGCATCTGCGCCAGCAGCGAAAGAGGCGTCAGCAGGTATCTGCACGGATCATGGAATTGGCCGCCATACCTGCCTGGCCGATGATCCACTTAGCCCGGATCCGGGTTAGCGACGGTGCTTTCGTGGCCAGCAACGGAGAGTCCTGGGCTGGCTCACATTGGCGGTTGCGCTATTAAGAGAACTGCTTGCGAAGTGAATTCGTTCCCTTGTGTCGCATTTCGTCACTTTGGCCAGCTTGTGCGCCTTAAGAGAGCTCAGGCGCCGATGAACAATAACTGCGCCAACTTGCAGTCCCCTCCTCCCCCGCTTGCGGGGGAAGGCGAGGGAGGGGGGTCGCCTCACGGGCATGGACTTGCCTCTCGACCCCCTCCCCGACTCTTTCCCGCAAGCGGGGGAAGTTTGCGGCGTTACGCAAGAATCGAAGCAACTAGTTCAGCGATTCCGAAATTCGAAGCATATGGAGCCCGCCCGGAAGGCCGGGTTTACCGGCCCAAGTTGAGGTCTCGAATTGATAGGTTTCATGGAAGCGCTCAACTAGTAAGCGCGCCGGGGTCCGCGCCGCGCAAATAGAGGCCGCCTGTCCGGCAATTTCTGTCGATGCCGCCTTCCGGCGGCCGCCCTGAGTTCTCGCGCTGGCCTGCGCAACAGGAGGCGAAAGCACGATCAGGGGAGACGTACCACGCCAAGTTTTTCTAGGACAATTTCCGCCGGAATCCCTCTCTGGCGGGTAAATTCCTGGTAGGCTTGCAACGCGCCGTCCCACATTTGATCGGGCTGGCAATCATCAACGATGATGATTCCGCCCGGCGACATCGCCGAAAAAACCTTGGGGAGCAGGTCTTTGACCGGGATGTACAGATCCAGGTCAATAAGACAAAACGCGATGGGGGCAAGGGAAGACAGATCGAATTGCGTTGCGTCGCATTCGATCGATTTCACGCGCTTCACGCCGTGCACGGCCATGCTCCTGTCGAACCAGGCCTTCTTATTTTCCTTGAAGCGCTTTTTTATCGAGGGAGGCTTGCCTCGATTTTGTATTTCGTAGTCGGCGTGCTCGGCCACGAAACTTCGGAACGTATCGATCGCATAATAATTCCTCCCAGCAAGGTCCTTGTTGTCGTTCATGAATTTGTTCAGAAAGACAGTGGTTGCCCCATAGGCGCAGCCGACTTCAACGAAGTTTCCGGGCACGTCGCTGACGGACTTAATGCAGTCCGTGAGAAAGATCAGCTGCGCGGGGCTAAACATGTAGGGATACAGACTGAATAATTGCCTGTTCCTGCCGATCCTCAAGGAAATGTCCTTGATGATGACGCGGACCGCTCGTGTGAGGCGCGACATTAACGACACCTCCCTGGCGACGGCTTAGACCAAAAGGCCCGCTGGGCGCCAAGATAGGCGGATTGCAGCGCCTGGCGAGGGTTTCGGCGTCGGGTGCGGCGGCTTGGGGCGGTGGAGGTCATGGCGCGTGCTGCGGGTAACGAGCGGCGTATATACCACCATGAGCCGGAGGTCACGCAATTGCGAAACAAGCAATTGCGAAACAGGATGAACGCGGAACGGGCCGGCGATCGTCGAAAGGCTGCGCGGCAGATCGCCGATCCTCAGCGCCTCTCGGCGCCTTCTCGCCGCTTGACGCTCGGGTCCAATCACGTCCCTCGCCGTGATGCCCGCGCTGGGGCGCCGACAAGAGCCGACATGACGGCAGTGGATTCGATCTCATCGCAATGCGCTGGCGTTCCTCACGGCGACCCCGCCACATTCCGCCGCAAAGCTGGTTGTCACGACGGTCGACCAAGCAAGATTGCGAGCTGCTTGGCCTCGGCGATAAGCGCCTTGATAAGCGGCGTCGTTGGCTCCCGGTCTGGCACCACAAGGCCGATCGCATGGGTCGCCGCCGGCTCGACGATCGGGATCGCGCGGACGCTTTCGGTCAGGCCGAGGGTCTCTGCGAGTTTCGCCGGCATGATGCTCGCCCATTTGCCGGTCCGCACATGTGCGAACAAGACAATCATGGAATTGGACTCGAGCGTCGGCGACGGTTCGGCCCCAGCCGAGCGCAGCAATCGGTCGATGATGCGCCGGTTCTGCATGTCGGGGGTGAGCAGACACAAGGGCACTTTGCCGACCTCCGCCCACGTCACCTTCTCGCGATGTCCGAGTTCTCCCGATGAGGAGATGAGAAGCCGGTATTCCTCATAATAGAGCGGAATCGTGTTCACATTTCCTACCGGTTCGTTGTCCACATAGGTAAGCCCGGCATCGACCTCCAGATTTTCCAGCATGCTCAGCACCTGGATTGATGTTCGAGATACGATTGTGAAGCGCACGTTGGGATGCTTGGCGCGATACGGGGTGGTGAGCATCGCCGTCATGGCGAGCGCGGTCGGGATGGCAGCGATCTGAAGATGACCGGCGAGGCCGTGCTTGAGCGCATCCACCTCTTGTCGCATCGCCCGCGTATCGGCGACGATGCGTCGCGCCCACTCGAGCACGCGCTCGCCTTCAGGCGTAAAGCCGCGAAACCGCGATCCGCGCTGCACCAGCAGCACCCCGAACGTATCCTCAAGTTGTTTGATGCCGGCCGACAGCGTGGGTTGGCTGACGCTGCACGCCTCCGCTGCGCGCCCAAAATGCTGCTCGCGCGCCAGCGCAAGGACAAATTCGAGTTTGTCGATCATCGCCTTACGAGGTGGCTCCAAAACGCCAGCCCAAGCTTTGGTCGAGAGCATGTTCCGGTCATATTGAGTCGATTCTTCCGGCTATGGCGGGCCTCGTTTTGGCCACCTCGGCTTTGCTCGCGCTGACGGGAATTTGCCCCCGCTTCTCATCGCAACGCGATCAAAGCTAGCGTAGGTAAAGCAGCCATGCGAGTCGGATCAAGATTCGGTCGATAGATCGGGGCGATCGCACAATCTGAAATTCTGATGAATTCTGCAACGAGACCGGATGCCCCGCCGGATGAGCAAGGCTCTGCTTTGGAGCGGCCCCTCACAGTGATGTCACCTTGGCTTCATCGGTCACGAATATTCTTTTGTCTTCGTCATAAATCCTGCGGATCGATTGCCACCAAATTCTGCTCAACGATTCATGGGCGCCGCTGCGGCCGGACGAATTGACCGCTGCCGGCATGGTCGAAGCTGGTCGTGCCTGCGCGGCTGCGCAGAAGCAGGCTGCGGCTGGGCAAGACCGCAGGTGACAGCGAGGCGCCGTGTGGGCGGCGTTGCCGGCGACATCTGGCGGATCGAGAGCTTGATCGCTCGTTAGGGCCGATCGCGTCGTCGTTACTCCTTGTGAACGAGATTGGCCCACCACTCGGTCCACCAGTCGGAGTGGTCGACCACCGGCTGGGATTGCCCGGTCGCAACATCAAGTTTTTGTTCGGGCGCCGGAGGCTCGATGCGATTCCACCAGCCGCCGCCGAGCGCCTGGTAAAGCGCGGCCGTGTCGCTCACCCGGTTGGCCTGGGCGGTTACCAGACTGATGACCGCATTCTCATAGGTCACCTGCGCATTGAGCAGCAGGAGGACATTGGCGTTGCCGGTCTGCATCTGCTGTTGCGCGAGATCGAGGCTCACCTTGGCGGCCTTCTCGAAGTCGCTCGACGCTTTCACCGCATCAGCGTCGTTCTTAATCGCGCGCAGCGAGTCGGCGACGTTCTGGAAGGCGCCGACGACAGTATTGCGATAGTTCCACGCCGCCTGCTCATAGAGCGCCACGGCGGCCCGTTCGAGGTGCAAGAGATTGAAGCCGTCGAATAAGGGTTGGGTTGCGCTGCCCGCCACGGTCCAGAAGATGTTCGGACCGGTGAACAGGGTCGCCAAGTCGGTGGACGTATAGCCGCGATTGGCGGTGAGCGTAAGGCTGGGCAGCATGTTGGCGACCGCGACGCCGATATTGGCGCTCGCGGCATGGAGCAGCTCCTCGGCGGAGCGCACGTCGGGACGCTGCCGGACGAGCTGCGCCGGCAGGCTGACCGGCAGATCCGTCGGCATGCGCAGGTCTGCGAGCCTGAAGGTCTCGCGCGGCTCCTGGCTGGGGAGACGGCCGGCCAGCGCCGAAATCAGGTCGCGCTGTATCGCCAAGGCCTTGCGCAGCGGGGGCAGCGTCGCCTGCGTTTGCGCCAGCGCCGCTTCCTGGGCGGCAACATCGCTGCGGTTGGCATACCCTTCGGTGAACTGCTTGCGCAGGATGTCGAGCATCTTCGAGTTGGCCTCGATGATCTTCTCGGTGGCCTCGATCTGCGCGCGCAGCGAAGCCTCCTGAATGGCGGCGAGCACGACGCTCGATGTCAGCGTCAAATACGCCGCCTCGACCATGAAGCGCTGAGAATCGGCCGTCCCTTGCAGCGATTCGACCATGCGCCGATTGAGGCCCCAGGTGTCAAACGTATAGCTGACCGTCAACTGGGCGGTATAGAGATTGAACAAGGCGGCCCCATTGGCGGGCGTTGGCGATACGGCTGCCGAGGTCTGCTGGCGCGACGGGCTGAAATTCGCCTCGACCAGCGGGAAGTACTTCCCTTGCTGGGCATAAACATTTTCCTTCGCGGCCCGCAGCGCCGCCAGGGTCGACTGCAAATTGGGGTTGGCCGCCAGGGACTGCGCGACCAGCCTGTTGAGCGCCCGCGAGCGGAACACCCGCCACCAGTCCGCCGGAATGTCGCGGCCGTTCACGAAACGCTGCGCCTGGCCGAACTTGACGTCGGTCGAGCTGGTGCGGCTCGCCAGCGGCTCCCGCGTGTACCGGCTCACGTCCGGAGCGGCGGGTTCCACGAAGTCGGGGCCGACGGCGCAGCCCCCCAGCATCAACACGGCCAGGAAGGCCGTGATGATCCACGGAATATACGCAACGAACATTTGCTTCGCCCGCCCCTATTACTTCCCTGCCACAGTAATGGCGCCGATCTACGGCCACTCTACATCTACATGATTCGGCAAGTGCGGGGATATTGTGATCTTTCACAGAGGGATGCAGCCGGCAGGTGGATTTCGAAGGAACCTACAATCTGTATCACCCGTACCGGTTCATCACCCCAGGGCCGAACTCGTACACCACCCCCTGCTCCACGTCGCCGTGCGGCGCATCCTCCGGCGTCCGCACGCCGAACAGCACCATGAGCACGCGGGCAACCCCGCCGTGGGCAACGACGATGATGTCACCCTCCACGCTGGCGCGCCACTCGCGCACCCGCACGAGGAGCTGGGCATAGCTTTCGCCTTGCGGCGTGACGAAATTCCATTTATCGCGCTCGCGCAGCTTGAGCGCCGCGCCGTCGAGCGCGCGCACCTCCCGATAGGTCAACCCCTCCCACCGCCCGAACGACAGTTCGGCAAGGCGAGGCTCGATGGCGTAACCCTTGCGCGGCAACCCAAGCACGCCGCGTACGATTTCCATCGTCTCGCGGGCGCGCGACAGCGGGCTCGAGATGAAGGTGAAATCAACGGGCGTCTTGCGGCGGGCCGCGATGAGGCCGCGCAGCATGGCGCCGCATTGCGCCGATTGCAGGCGGCCAGCGTCGTTGAGCGGAATGTCGAGCTGGCCTTGCAGGCGCCGCTCGGCGTTCCATTCCGTCTCGCCGTGACGAACGAAGTAGAACAGGGGCGAGTTCACCGTCAGTCGCGGCCGACGGTGATATCAGGCGCGTCGGGATGCTTCATCCCGACGATGTGATACCCCGCGTCGACGTGGTGGATTTCGCCGGTGACGCCGCGCGATAAATCGGACAAGAGATACACGGCCGTGTCCCCCACCTCTTCGGCCGTGATGTTCCGGCGAAGCGGCGAATTATGCTCGTTCCAGGCCAGGATGTAGCGGAAATCGCCGATGCCGGAAGCCGCCAGCGTCTTGATCGGCCCCGCCGAAATCGCGTTGACCCGGATTTT